>NZ_JBXCJE010000004.1:0-430349 GCF_056786535.1 Sporosarcina sp. Y352 | reverse complement strand
TCAGCGCCGATGGTAGTTGGGGGTTTCCCCCTGTGAGAGTAGGACGTCGCCGGTCTCAAAGTAAAGTCATTGCCTTCGGGCAGTGGCTTTTTTTTGTTTTATTAGATTTTAACCGAAGGTTATATTGATCTGATCCAGTGGAATGCGAGAAAGGCGAGGGACGGTAGAGTTCGAGGAAGCGAAGGCAAGAGGATCGGAGCGTATGAAATACGTGAGAACCGGACGACTGAAGCTGACATAGAAATCTGCCGTTCATCGACTTTCGGAGCCCGAACACGGAAGTTAAGCTCGCGCGCCGATGGTAGTTGGGGGTTTCCCCCTGTGAGAGTAGGACGTCGCCGGTCTCAAAGTAAAGTCATTGCCTTTTAGGCAGTGGCTTTTTTTGTTGTTTATATTAAATTATAATTGAAGGTTGGATTGCTCGCGCGCCAATGGGTAGTTGGAGGTTCTCTTTGTGAGGGAGGGACATGTTTACTCTTTCCATGTAAAGTCGTCCTACTTATATAATTATACTTACTTCAAACAAAAAGAGTGACCCCTAAGGATCACTCTTTTTGTGCTGTCATAGCTGCTCGGAGGAGAAGAAAGGAAGTTTTAAATCCCATTACACCTGTTACCCGAGATTTTATAGATTGTTAATTGCTCATTATTGAACTTTGTAATTTAAGAAAGTTGAAAGTTTACCTTTTAGGTTTAAACGTTTAGCCTTGAGCTTTTTTTCAATTATTTAAGTTGATTGTAGTGCAGGGGTTTGACCCAGACCCTGCAAACGGGAAAACTTTCTTCTTTTTCGCTATAACAGCAAATCAAAATGGTTATGTACTAGTTAACAGTTATTAATGTACGCGCATTGATTTCGCTGAGTGCTACATCTACATCATCTTCGAAAGTATCAATATCAATTGCCATTTTCGTAGTTAGTTCTTTTACATTGATTGGATCAATCAATTTAGTTTCCTCAGATTCCCAAAACAGCTTTTTATAGCCTTCAACAGCGGTTAAGTCTGTTTTACCATCTTTAGAAATCATGTTATTTAGTTGCGTGTCTAGTCTATCTTGGGCAAGTTCATTATTTTCTTCTACGCGTACTTGAGATTGACCATAGTCATTATTCATTTTAAAAAGAAGTGATTTCTCTATTTCGATAAAATTCTTACGTTCAATTGCATCAGCAACCGTCATTTTAACCCCAGAAACTTCTACAATTGTTTTTGCATTGGATTCAACAATCGCTTTTTTGATTTGTTTTCTACGAGAAATCAAATCTTTAATGGATTGTAAGCTCTCTTTTGCTTCATTTTCGAACTCGTTGATTGTTTTGAAGCCGCGAATCGTTTCTTTTGGTTTTTTTGAAGCCGCAAAAGTAGTTTCACTAATTTTTTTTAGTATACGTGCATCCAAGGTTTTAAGTTCACGTAAAGCTTTAGTAATAGAGATATCCATCTGCAAATCACTCCTAGTTTTTACCTAACTATAAGTAATAGTCTACCGTAGTTAATGAAGCAGTTCAAGTAATCCTTTAATAGCCCAGTTGACCTTAGACTGGCTTAATGGATTAGTCGACCCCAATAAACCAAATTCTGCTATTGGAATTAATATTCATAATTAATTTTTGTGGTAATCCATTGGCTTTGTTTAGAATAGGGTATATTGGAATAGGGAGGTAAGCGTATGAAAATTATTGAAAATGTAATCGGTCGTTTTTTCAAGGAACGCTTTTTTGATCAAGCAGCGCAGACGGCATATTATCTTCTATTGTCGATGTTTCCATTTTTCCTTTTCATTTTATCCCTGCTTAGCTTATTTCCAGTTAATGAAGAAATGCTACTAACCTTTCTGAGACCCTTCGCCCCTGTTGAGGCATTCACTGTAATAGAAGACAATGTCCGAGCAGTTCTAAATAAAGGCCATGGGAAAATACTGTATGTGAGCCTGATAGCAGCATTTTGGGTTACTTCCATGGCTGTACAGTCGTTAGCTCGTTCACTTGATCTTGCGAATGGCCATGTACGCCGTTATGCATTTTGGAAAGTCCTTATCCGTGATTTGGGCGTCACACTCCTTTTTATGCTCGTTATCCCACTATCATTGTTTCTTCCAATTATTGAGAAAGCTTTATTCAAAGTAGTGACATACTACGATACAATTGAAGAATGGCAAGGTTGGCTTTATATTTGGCCAAATGTTAAATGGGGGCTGGGTACGCTCTTTTTACTTCTGTTTTTCCTTTTATTTTACAAAATTGTACCAACGAGCAAAGTTACATTTAAAGAAGCGCTGCCGGGTGCGATTTTTTTTGCTATTGGTTGGCAGTTATTTTCTCTAGTGTTTGGAAGCTACGTCTCGAATGTTGACTATACTCGTTTATATGGCCAATTGTCGGGTATTATCTTACTTGTTATCTGGTTTTATTTGACGGCCGTTATCATATTGTTATCAGGTTTATTAAACGCGGAATGGTATAAGTTATACGGTAGAAAGAAAGGGAATGTTTCATGATGAAAATACTTGTGGTAGATGATGATCCTAATATATTGGAACTTGTGTCTATTCAATTGTCTCAAGCGGGTTATACGGTTCTGAAGGCGTCTGATGGATTTAAGGCGCTAACGATACTAGAAGAGGAATTAGCCGACTTGGCAGTGGTGGATGTAATGATGCCAGGTATGGATGGGTATACGCTGACAAAAAGAATTAGAGCAGAGCTGGATATTCCGGTACTATTGTTGACAGCAAAAGGGGAATTAGAAGATAAGGAAAAGGGTTTTCTTGCGGGTTCTGATGATTATGTTGTAAAACCATTTGAACCAAAGGAATTGTTATTTAGAATAAATGCAATCTTACGTAGATACGACAAGGCGGTTGATGTGTTTATCCAGGCAGGCCCGATGAAAATAAATCGGCAGAGCTATGAAGTTTCCGTCGAAAAAAAGATACTCCTTCTTCCTTTAAAAGAGTTTGAATTACTTTCAGTTTTAGCATCACGACCGAATCATGTGTTCACAAGAGAAACTTTGCTTGAACGGATATGGGGTTATGATTATGAAGGCGATGAACAAACTTTGAGCGTGCATATTAAGCGGATTCGAGACAAGCTGGCGAAACTCACTGGGGAAGTGACCATCTCTACTTTGCGGGGTATTGGATATAAGCTTGAAGTGTCCTCGCTATGAGATCGTTATACGGGAAGTTTATTGCGACAACAGTGGTGATAATGATAGTGAGTACGCTCATCGCATTTCTCGCCATCAATACATATTACCATCAGCATTTGAAAGGGCAGAACGACGAGAAGAATATGAACATTGTAAAAAGCATTGTATCATTCATTGAGTCAAATAAGGATATCGATCTTGAAGATTATTTGGAAACACAATCAGCAGTCGGATATAAGCTCTATGTGGTCAATGAAAATCTAAAGTCTACTATGTATGGGGACGGATTTCGAGAAGAAAAACTTTCAAACGAAGTCATAGATAAGGTAATGAATGGTGAAGAATACCATGGGATGAGAGATCTCCCGAGCGAAACGTTTGTAACTGGCTATTTCTCGAATAAGTTGACAAACACAGTCGGAGTTCCGTTTAAGTATAACAACGAAACGTTTGCACTATTCCTACGCCCCGATATTAAAATGCTATTCACAGAAGTCCATTATATTTTAGGTGGAATGGTTTTAGTCATGGCTGTTTTCAGTTTGCTATCAATGTTATTTGTGGCTAAAAAGCTGATTGATCCAATTACGGAGCTGACTGCGGCAACAAAAAAAGTTGGCGATGAACAGTTTACAGGGACGCTCGATATTAACCGAAAAGATGAAATTGGGCAACTAGCAAAAAGTTTTCAGCTAATGACAGAGAAATTGAGTGAAAATGATCGAATACGTAAAGAGTTCATAAGCGATGTGTCGCATGATTTCCAGTCACCCTTGCTAAATATCAAAGGTTATGCGGAGCTTCTTTTTGACAATATGCTAACGGAAGAGGCGCGAAAAAGTTATGCATCTGTCATCCAATCAGAAACGGAACGATTGTCTTCATTAACGAAACAGCTGTTGCTACTAACTTCGCTTGATCAGTTAGCATCCCCACTTGAGATGAAAACCTTTGAATTGGATGTGCAGTTGAAGGAGACAATCCGCAAGTATAGATGGTTGTTAGAGGAAAAGGATATGACATTGTCGATGGATATTGCAGAGGTCCATTTTACTGGTGATCCTGCCTTCCTTGAAAAAGTATGGGAGAACCTTTTATCTAATGCGTTGAAGTATACGGAAATTGGCGGAGCGATTGAAATAGTGCTAGCAGAGGAGACGGACCACGTTATAATCCTTGTTCGGGATAACGGGATTGGTATTGAGGAAAAAGCACTGGCGCGCATCTTCGACCGTTTTTATCGGGCAGATCATTCAAGAACCCAGGAAACTGGAGGAACAGGACTTGGATTGTCCATTGTCCAGCAAGTCGTGAAATTGCATGGCGGGACGATTGAAGTAGTTAGTGGTAATGGGAGTGGCACAACTTTTACTATGAATTTTCCGAAGTTGTAATGTCCTGTTCATCTTCCGTTCATAAAGGAAGTCTAAGATAAATGTATAACATCAACAACATAGGGGGAATTTTGCATGCAAGAAAAATGGAGTTTACGGCTTATTCGTGTTTCTGCAATTTTCGGATTTATAGGAACAATATTAGGCTCACATATGGCGGGTTCTGGATCAGCTGCCTTCCGTCCAATCCACGCGCATATTTTATTGGTTGGCTGGTTGTCACTATTTGCTTGGGGCGTCTTTTACAAGATTTATAAAGTTCGAGCTAAAAAACTCGTCTCCGTTCACGGTTGGACTGGTATTATTGGTGCAATTGGTCTGACGACTGGGATGTGGTTGCAATTTATGCAACCATTTGGCATTAATTCAACATTTTCGCTTATTTTCTATATAATCGGTGGAACAGTCTTGTTAACGAGTTTTGCTTTGTTTGTCGTCATTACATTCATGACTGAAAAAGAAGGCAAACGATAATGGCAAATGAAAAACGAACCCGAAAAAGATTATGGGTATGGTCAGCTACTATCTGGATTTTACTTGCAATTGTTCTTTCTGCTTTTGCGCCCGGCGGCAATGAATTTGTCACTGCCAATAAAGACAGTGGATTGCCAGCCGATGCAGAGTCAATCATAGCGGAAAGGAATCTTGAAAAGTATTTTCCAGCAGATGGTGGATTACCCTTGTTTGCTGTCTTTCATACTGAAGACGGTTTAACAGACGAGGATCTTTTCGGATTTTCAGAAACACTTGAGTCACTTCAAGTCGATCCGACGTTAGGTGAAGTGACAGTAGTCCCGTTGACGAAACTTTCTCCGGACGTTCGGGCAACATTTCTTTCTGAAGATGGCAAAACATTTTTTGTACCTCTCACGTTAGCAGGGGAGCTAGAAAGTAAGGAACTAAATAATTTAGTTAAATCGATTAAAAAAGATGTAGAACCTAAAATAGATGAGGGTATTGAAGTATCATGGACGGGACCTGCTGGAATCGCTTCTGATGCAGTTGAATTATTTAGTAAAGCGGATGTCATTTTATTATTATCTACTGTTGGAATAATTCTCGTTTTACTGTTGGTCATTTATCGGTCCCCATTGTTGACACTAATCCCGCTTGCTGGGGCAGCGATTGTGTATGTCGTTGTTGACAAGATAATCGGACTGACGACACAGGCAGAATGGTTTTTAGTAGATAGCCAGGCACTGTCGATTATGACAATATTATTATTCGCAGTTATTACAGACTACTCTTTGCTAATCTTTTCACGCTATCGTGAAGAGCTAAAAAGATATGAGTCGGTTAATGATGCAATGACTGAAACGATGCGTCATGTAAAAGAACCAATTTTCTTTAGTGGGAGCACAATCATATTGGGAGTAGCAACATTATTCTTCGCCCTTTATGAACCGTACCGTAATTTTGCGCCTGCTTTTGCCATTGCAGCTATAGCAATGCTTATTGCAGGACTTACGCTGTTGCCAGCACTATTTGCATTGATTGGCAGAAGAGCATTCTGGCCGGTCATTCCAAAATATGGAGAAGTGCAAGAAGAGAAAGCATCCATTTGGGGAAAAGTTGCAATTAAGGTTACGAAACGCCCTGCCATGTTTATGGTTCCAATTCTATTGCTGTTACTAATCGGAGCGTGGAATGTGACCAATATTAAAGAATCTTATGATCTAATTGAATCCTTCCCGGAGGATTTGTCTTCTCGCATAGGGTATGAGCGACTCGGCGAATCATTTACTGAAGGAAGTTTAGCACCTAGTACTCTGCTTTTCGTTTCGAAAGAACAAATGGGTATGGAAGAAATGCTTGTTGCAATTGAGAAGCTTGAAAAACTACCAGGCGTTGAGAGTATTACTGCTCAAGGAAATCCTTCTACGGAAGATGGAAAAAGTGCTAAATTCTCCATCACATTTAAAGGCAATCCGTATGATAAAGAAGCACTGGATGCTGTGAAAGAAGTCCGCGCAAACAGTGAAATGATTTTAAGAGATGCTGAACTTACTGAAACGAAACTGTATGTCGCTGGAGAGAGTTCGAAAATTGCAGATATTCGAGATGTTAATAAGCGAGATACGATTGTTATTATGTCGATCATGACGGTACTTATTTCGATCATGCTTGGACTCCAAACACGTTCGATTATCGCACCGGTTTATATGATGGGCACAATTCTGTTGTCCTATGCGGCTACACTTGGTCTATCCCTCTTCCTATTCGACGTCTTTTTAGGACTGGAAGCAATCAGTTACCGAATTCCGTTATACACGTTTGTCTTCCTAATTGCACTCGGCGTCGACTATTCCATCATGCTTATTGCAAGAGTACGTGAAGAGATGAAGTCAATGCCGTTTGAAGATGCGGTTAGAAGGGGAGTCGATAAAACAGGAGGCGTCATCAGTTCTGCGGGACTTGTCCTGGCAGCAACATTCCTGGTGCTTGCGACAATGCCAATTTACGAACTTAAACTCTTTGGGTTTATCATGGCACTTGGTATTATTATCGATACGTTCGTTGTACGTCCACTTCTGATTCCAGCGATACTGATATTGTTAGGGAAATGGAGCTTCTGGCCGAGGAATATGAATTAAATTAGTCGAAAAAGTCACTTCCTAAATAAAATAGGAAGTGACTTTTTTCATGTTATTATAATCGATCCTTTAATAACAATTTGCTCTTCGCATATTCCTTCAATTTGAAGTCTATCTGCATCGTGTACGACCTGTAAAACTACGATGTCTTCTGCATGAATAGGCGAATAAAAATCAATTATATACTTCGATGGGAAGTCATTAGGCTTTAATAAATTGCTTGAAACCGCACTCCAAACTTTCCCCATTACCAGCATGCCATGGGCGATTCTTCCTGAAAATCCATGATTCTTTGCCTGACCATCATCCAGGTGGATTGGATTATAATCACCGGAAATTTCAGCATAGTTTTCAATGTCTTGCTGCGTCAAAAGTAACTTTATTTCAATCATACCAATTCACCTGAAACAAGTTGAGAGATCCCGCTGAAACACAAATCCCCTTCAAGATTGTATAGAAATAGTGTCTGTTTACTGAATGTATGTCCCTTTCTGACTTTCACATCCGATAATGAAATAAAACCGGTGTATACTTCATCAATGTACATTTTAATATGATTTATGCATTGTTGTTTACGAAGGATAACAGGCGCTTGTAACGTCCATGGTATTTCGAATGATTTATAGAGAGTCACTGGCATTACAGGTGGGATAGGGATTGTCCGAAATCCCAATTGCCGTGCACTCTCCTCGCTATCATAGACAGGATTTAAGTCACCGAGCATTTGAACATATTTCTGTACTTGTTCTTTTTGGAAAATGAACGACTGTTTTTCTGTTTTCATCCAATCACCTCAAATAACACTGCGAGTCCGACACCGCCAGCACTTCCAATGGAAGCAATCACATATTTCATCCCTTTTCTTCGTTGAACTTCATAAAATAGCCGGGTAACCAGAATTGCACCTGAAGCCCCGTAAGGATGTCCTGTTGTCAAAGCACCGCCGGATACATTTAGTTTTTGTAGGGAATCGATAATTCTTGCGCGCATGCAACAATTTTTGAAGCGAAGGCTTCGTTTATTTCAAACAAGTCGATATCCTCAATCGACAAACCGTTTCGAGTCAATAACTTTCGGATTGCTGGAACTGGAGAAATACCCGGATAATCAGGGTGTATTCCACTTACTTCACTGTCGACAAATCGTAGAACGGGTTTCATATGTAGTTCCTTGGCAAGTCCTTCTTCCATGACAACTACCGCCGCAGCCCCATCGTTAATACCACAGCTGTTTGCGGCAGTTACTGTACCGGCATCTTTTATGAAAATGGGTTTAGCGCGTGTTAACAACTTTTCCATATTGCGTTCTTTATAAAAGCTTTCGTCTATAGTCATTTCTCCGAATTCAATAATTTCAGGTTGATACAAACCTTCACGATAGGCATTCCAGCTACGCTTATAACTGAGGAGTGCATAATCATCTTGCATTTTTTTAGTGATTTTGTATTTTTGTGCGACATTTTCTGCAGCTACGCCCATATCAGGGTCGCCTAAATGGTCATGGGAAAATCGTGCTCTTTTTGGAAACGGGGAGGTACTGGTGCTTTCCACACCCCCTGCAATATAACAATTTCCTGCTTTTCCTTGAATGAAATGGCACGCTGTCCGAATGGCTTCAAGGCCTGCGCTGCACTGCCTATCAATTGTCATTCCAGTTACCGATAAAGGAAGCCCTGATTCCAACGCAGACAAACGGGCGATATTTCCCCCGGGCCCTATAACATTTCCAAAAATAATTTCATCTATTTCATGTGTTATCACCGTCGACAATACTCGGAGAAGTGGCGCTGCAAGAATATGAGGTTGGATATCCCGGAACATTCCGTCTTTTTTTCCTATAGGTGTCCGTTTCGCTTGTACGATTACCGCCCTGTTAATTTCTGACCACCTCGGTTTCGACTAATTGTTGAACTTGCATGCGGGCAATCTTGCCGCTAGTTGTATAGGGTATCTCTCCGACAAAAAACCATTTACGTGGAAGTTTGTAAGAAGATAGATTATCCATACAGAACTTTTTTAAGTCTTTCTTGGATGCATGCCCTTTTATGACGGCAACTGGTACTTGTCCCCAATACGAATTGTTCATGCCGATGACAACTGCTTCTTCGACATCGGGATGCCTCAGTAAGACCGTTTCGATTTCTTCAGGGAAAACATTTATACCGCCGTATAAAATCATGTTTTTCTCACGCCCGACGATATATAAGTAACCGTCATCATCTAAATAACCCATATCATCGACAGTTACCCAATTGTTTTCGTCTTTGATAGATTGAATGGCATGTGATTGTGGATGAATATAGCCATCAAAAATCATTGGGCTCCTGACAAAAATTGTACCTACTTCCCGATCGGATGCTTCATCCAGATGGGCGTTTCTGATTTGAATTTCAACGTTAAGAAAAGGTTTACCCACAGAACCAAGTTTGTCCTCATCGCTGTCATTACATAAAAAAGATACAAAACTTAGTTCACTCGCCCCATAAAACTCAAACATCCTAACATGAAGGAACTGCTCCTGGATTTTTCGTTTTGAATCTACTTCCCATTTTGCCCCCGACGATATGATCTGTATAGGCTTATCGATGATATAGTCTTCCAAGAGCATCGCTTCTACCATTGTTGGTACGACATACAGTATTGTTATTGGGTAGTTTTTGATGAAGTCCAGTGCAAGTAGAGGCGAAAACTTTTCTAATAGATAAATTGTTCCGCCTAGGTACAAAACACTGATGGCTCCGTAAAGAAAATGGGAATGGATGAGCGCACCTGGAATGAGAACATGATCAGTTTTGTCTATGTGGAAATCATGCCGGCTACATTCGAAACTAGCAATCCATGAATCATGGGAACGAATAAAGGCTTTAGGGACACCGGTTGTTCCTGAGGTGAAACCCATGTAAAAGGGTATTTCCCCTGTGAAATTTTCGCTCCAAGAAGAATCACACTGCAGGATTTGGTCTAAAGCATCTTCCCAAATAATGATGGTAAACTCCGTGCCCCTAATGTGTTTAGCCAATTCGGCGGTTGTTATAACAACTGAAGGGGACGAGATTACTAAACGCTGTTCAAGCTCTGTTGGTTTCCATTTAGCGTCAAATGTTGCGGCAATACGCCCAGCCATCGCAGCGCCTGTGAATAGTTGAAGAAAAGAAATACTGTTCGGCATGAAGATACCGATGACACCGCGGGTAGCAGTTATCGAATGTATCCAATTTGCTGTTTTGCAAACGACTGTATTCCAGTCGCGGTATGTAATGGATTCGGTAGAAGTTTGTATGGCTATTTTATCAGGATTGACAAAGACTTGTTGTTGATAGGAACTTGTAATCGTAGGCACATAAATTCTCCTTTTTGTAAGAAAAGCGCAAGGCGTTGTTTAGCGAGGCCACTGAAAAAATCCGATTTCCTTCAATCCCGTTGATTTCCGTTTCGAGCGGACGCTTTCCGCGGGCACGGCTTCAGCCTCCTCGTCACTGCGTTCCTGCGGGGTCTTCAGCTCGCGCTGTTCCCGCTGGAGTCGCCGCTCTCCACTACAATCAACTAGTTCTTACTATAAAAAGCACTTTTTCAGTGCCCTCCCGTTTAGCCCCGACACCGACCCAGGTAGAACACTTTTTACTTTTGCATCTGAACGAATTCCATAATTGCTAATTTTACCACAATATTCTCTATTATGAAATTCACTAATATTCAAGTGAAAAGTAGTTTTCTGTTGAAAACGGGATACTTCTTTAATTTGACGACTAGTAATGTTGCTAGTGTTGCTTTGATGAGATCGCCGGGCAAATAGACGAGACTCATTTTGACTGCAAGCAGCAGATCGATATTCATAACGAAAGCTTGTACAGGTATTCCAAACAAGTAAATAAGGAAAATACCAACAGTTAAGTTAATGGGCAAAATAGTAGCAACCCTTACTTCTTTGAAGCGAGACTGAATGGCCCCTAAGCAAAATGCTGTAATGGGATAAGATAGCAAATAACCCGCACTCGGTCCAACAAATACACTGAGGCCGCCCCGGCCACCTGACAAGAGTGGGAGCCCAGCAGCAACGAGTAATAAGAAAACGACTTGACTCATTGCGCCTAAACGAGCACCTAAAATCCCTCCGGCAAGCAAGACGCCAATCGTTTGGAGTGTAATCGGAACGGGTGTAAATGATAGAAAAATAGGAGGAAGTAAACCTAACGCTCCCATAATTGCAGCGAATAAAGCAACGTGTGTCATCTCTCTAATTTTCATAAGACATCCCCAGACATAGGTTAATTTAGTTGATATCGAGTATTTTAAGCTCAAACTATCAGTTGTGTCAACCTGAGTTTTTATTTTGTTAACTAATAAAGTCGATAAAAAAAGATACGCAACCCACAAATCTTGGGTTACATATCTTTTTTGGGAACTTAGAACTCTATAGTAATCTTACCGTTTACCAATGTTAAGGTTCCATCAAACTTTTTATCCGAATTGGAAGTGAAGCCTTTGATAACGTTGGTTTTTCCTTTTGTACAAAGAAGCTTTACTTGAGTAGGTGAAAGCTTTTTCTTTAAAAAAACAGCGGGGAAAGTCTGCTTGCAACCACTTGCGTATGCACTGCAGCCATAGAAATCTTTCCGCGCAACGATTGTACCTGTTTTGCATGCTGGACAGGGAACGATTCCATTCGTGACGATGGCGAGGGAAGCAGGGGAATTGGATATCAGTTTTGTATCAATCTTTTGAGATTTCAATTGTCCTGGTACTTCTTCCAATAAGCTGTAGATGAACTTTGCAATACTACCTAGAAAACGTTCCTGCGTTCCTTCACCGTTGCCAATCTTCCGCAAATAGGTTTCCCACTTGGCGGTCATAGATGGACTTGCAAGCAGATTCCCTTCAATTGCCTGGCAAAGAATACGCCCTTTATCCGTGATAGAAACAATGTTCTTCGTTACGTCGATGTAGTTATGCCTTTTGATTGTTTCGATGATTCCGCTTCGGGTCGCCTCTGTACCAAGTCCTTCTATTTCTTTCAAAATATCGGTCTCTTTTTTGTCCTCGACAAGTTTCCCACATGTTTTCATCATCGCGATTAGCTGACCTTCTGTATAAGGCTTAGGCGGCATTGTTTTGCCTTCTTTAATGCTGATATCACTTTCGACCGGTTCGCGCATCGTAAGCGGTGGTAGCGTAGGCTCGTCCTTGTCGTTTTCCTTCGTTGAACGGACAAACAATGCTTTCCATCCTTTATCCCGTTCTGTTTTACCGGTTGTGAAGAAAGGTAGCTTGTTGACGTCCGTTGTTACTTTTGTTTCAGTGTAGAGATAGTCGGTATGGAACATGGCGAGCGTCGTCCGGACAACTTCTTCGTATAAATTGCGCTCGATGGTAGATAGTCCGGCAATCACCCCTTGTGACGGAATTTTCTTCGTAGGAATGATTGCGTAATGCTCCTGTACTTTTGAACTGTCGACATACCTTTTTTTCGGAGCGAGTGATGCGACAGGGAAAGGGTGGCCGATGAGTCGTTGATAGTCGGTCACTTGTCCGGCCAGATAGGTAAATTCACTTGGTGTAATGTACCGGGAATCCGTCCTTGGGTACGTCACAAGTTTCTTTTCATAAAGCCCTTGCATAGTCTTCAATACATTGGCGGGACTGATTTTCCACAAGCGGTTTGCTGTAGCTTGTAGTGTAGACAACGCGTGTAATTGAGGCGGCGGCGTTCGCTTATCAACTGTTTCTACAGAGGTGACAACACCCGGTGAATTTGGTTGGATGTCATGCTTCGCAAGTAGGTCTCGGATAATTTCCCTTTTCGGTTCCTTTGCTTTCGCTTTCCCCTTGTACGTTCCATTTACGGCGGTAAAAGTTGCTTCGATTTCATAGAATGGTTCTGAAACGAATGCTTCAATTTCCTTTTGCCGCTGATAAATAAGGTAAACAGTTGGCGATTGGACACGGCCAATCGAAAATACTTCCCGAATTCCACGTGCTTGCAACAAAAGTGAATAAAGGCGAGAACCATTCATCCCGACGAGCCAGTCACTAATCTGCCGGGCCTTCGCTTCCTCGTACATGAGAAGGTCTTTGCGGTTGTCTTGTAGGTTCGCAAATCCTTTCCTCACTTCATCCACTTCGAGCGAATTAATCCAAAGTCGTTTAATCGTCTGATTTTTTGCACCCGTTTGATAATAGATACTATAGAAGATATTCGATCCTTCACGGTCGACGTCACAGGCGTTAATAACAGTATCAGTACCTTTAATCAGCTTTTTTACAATGGCGAACTGCTTGCCTTTTCCTTTTGCGACTTGAAACTCATAGTGTTCCGGCAAGATTGGTAAACTGGCAAGCGACCACTTGGCCCATTTTGGATCATACTCTTTCGGTTCTTTTAGTTCGACAAGGTGGCCGATTCCCCATGTAATATATGCACCTTCTGAAAATATCGGAGAAGGTAATAATTCCAAATAACCTTCATGCCGTCGCACAGAAAAAGCGTCTGCATACGCTTTCGCTTGGCTTGGTTTTTCGGCTAGGATGACTGGCTTCATGACAAGACCTCTTTCACTGATAAGGTAAAAACGTTAGTTCTACTATTATCGCATAATTCAAGGAGGTTTTCTAATGGAAGCGATATTGAACTGAGTCAATTTTATAGAGACTTCTGGCACAGCCAATTATTTTGCCCTCACAGATAACCAGATAGTGATCTGGTAGAAAAAATAATAAAAAATTGACTAGAGATAAGAAGGCGTGCGCCGGGAACCAAAATCGCCAAGAGTTGACTTTCATCATGAAACAAATGATTTAGTTCACAAGGAAAAATCTAAAAACATTTAATATATAAAAAGATTATTCTCCAAATTATAATAGTAACCACAAAAATCTAACACAATAGTGTAAACAAAAGGTAGAAAAAAGTCGATTTTTGTGGTATACTGTATGAGCATTTCGAGATAGAGATCAATAAGATAGTGGGTCTTCTATCTTAAAAAATGTCGAAAAATGTTAATATTTGTCGAAAAATATAAACTTATGGTAATGAGTTTGTAAGTTTTTTTGTGCGGAAACTTATGATTCATTATGTGTCATAAAAAAATACTAGATTATAAAAACCCTTTTTTTATTATGAATTAAAAATAGAACTTTCACTATTTTTTTTGGGGTTTATTAGGAGGGGCAAACGATGGCGGACAAAAAGACAGCGAATAAATCTACTCGCAGAGATTTTCTTAAAAAATCTGGTTATGTAGCCGGTGGAGTTGTTGGTGGTAGCGTTTTAGGTGGATTGCTCGGAACTCAATTGGGGGAAACTAAAGAAGTTTCTCCAGTTGCAACCAAAGTACAGCAGTATGATCACGCTCTAGAATATTTTACGAATCGAGCGGATTTCATATTGCTAGGACAGGCCACAGAGCGAATTTTTCCTGAAGATGAAAATGGACCAGGTGCGCTTGGTCTAGGAGTTCCTTATTATATCGATCACCAATTAGCAGGTAAGTGGGGAATCAATGCGAAAGATTATAGACAGGGACCCTTTCATGTGGGAGAGGCTGTTCAAGGTTATCAAACACAATTAAAGTATCATCAGGTTTTTGACTTAGGAATAGAAGCAATTGAGAATCATAGTCAAGCGACATTTAAAGAGAAATTTACAGCATTAGAGGGCGAACAGCAGGATGAGGTCTTAGTAGCTCTTGAAAATGATAAAGTGAAGATACCTGGTCTTAAATCAAGCTTCTTCTTTGAAATTTTACGCAAAGCAACTTTAGAGGGTGCGTATGCTGATCCACTTTACGGTGGGAATAAGGATATGCAAGGTTGGAAGATGAAAGAGTATCCTGGTGTTCAAATGACTTATTCGGCTGAACAAGTGGCATCTAAAGAATTCATTGAAGTTGCACCAGTGAGTCTTCATGACAGACTAAACTAATTATTATATAAAATAATGAAGCTAAATAAAAAAGCTTCATAAAATACGAACAGCAGGAAGAGGGGTTATTCATTATGGTTACGAAACTACCTAAAACAGATGTTGTAACGGTAGGTGTAGGCTGGACAGGCGGAATTATAGCTGCTGAGGCCAGTAAAGCAGGTCTAAAAGTTGTCGGATTAGAACGTGGTGGAAATCGTGGAACGGAAAACTTTGGTATGAAACATGATGAACTGCGCTATGCAATACGCGGTGAATTGATGCAGGATTTATCGAGAGAAACGTTAACATTTAGAAATAATGGTGGTCAGCGCGCATTACCAATGCGTCAATATGGATCCTTCATGTTAGGAAATGGTGTTGGAGGAGCAGGTACACATTGGAACGGAATGACCGACCGTTACAACCCATATGACTTTGAAATTAGATCAAAAACGGTTGAAAAATATGGTGAGAAGAAAATTGCAGATGGGCTACTCATCCAGGACTGGGGAATTACCTACGACGAAATGGAGCCATATTATACGATGTTTGATAAAATGGCTGGTATTTCTGCCGACGAGACGCCTCTACGTGGGAAACGTTCGGAACCCTTCCCAAATCCAGCATTGAAACATGGTCCTGAGCTTGATTTATTTAAAGAAACAACGAAAAAAATGGGACTGGATCCTTTCACCATGCCAGCAGCGAACAACTCACGACCTTATCAAAATCCAGATGGTCAGCATTTAGCTGGTTGTCAAATGAACGGATTCTGTGAACGTTTCGGTTGTGAATATGGTGCAAAAGCAAGTCCAAACGTTACGGTTATCCCAACAGCATTGAAAACTGGTAATTTTGACCTTCGCCCGTATTCTGAGGTCATCGAAATTTTACACAAAGATGGAAAAGCAACAGGGGTTATTTATGTCGATACACGTTCAGGTGAGAAATTTGAACAACCTGCAGATATTGTTGCAATAACAAGTTATACGTTTAATAATAATCGTTTGTTACTCAATTCAAAACTTGGTACTGCCTATGACCCTAAAACGCAAAAAGGTACAATTGGGAAAAATTACTGTTACCAAATAATCGTAGGTACGAACGGATTCTTTGATGATCGTAAATTTAATACTGCAATTGGTTCAGGTGGACTCGGTGCAACATTAGATAACTATAATGCTGATAACTTTGACCATACAGATCTTGATTTTATACATGGTGGAATGATTACCATTAACCAATCAGGAAAAAGACCAATTGAGAACAACCAAGTTCCTCCTGGTGTACCAAGCTGGGGTAAAGAATTTAAACAGCAATCGTTAAAATACTATAACCGTATGATTAACGTTCACACGTATGGAGCAGTTATGCCTCATGTGAATAACTATTTGGATTTAGACCCGACATATAAAGATATACACGGTAAACCACTTGTTCGCATGACGTTTGACTTCTCGGAAACGGACCGTAAACGTGGTGAATTCCTAAACAACCACACTAAGAAAATCATGCAAGAAATGGGAGCAACACATGTCTCTGACAATGAGTCACTTGAGCACTATGACATAACAAAATATCAAGCGACACATAATACAGGTGGTGTAATCATGGGAGCGGATCCTGAAACATCTGCTGTCAACTCTTACCTACAAATGTGGGAAGCGGATAATGTTTTCGTTGTTGGTGGATCAGCATATGCTCACCAAAGTGGTTACAATGCGACTCATACTTTAGGAGCGCTTGCTTACCGAGCATCAGAAGGAATCATCAAATATAGTAAAGAAGGAAACATGCTAGTCTAAGCGTGTTAAATAGAATCGGACTCAAATCCGATGAACATATTTGTTTACCCGACCGAGTAAGTGAACAAGAGTAGTTCCTGTTCGTTTTACTCAAGTACTTGTGAACATATTACGAAGCACACCGACCCTTTAAAGGGTTGGTGTGTTTTTTTAAATATAGTAGTAATAGGAATGGAAAAGAGTAAGGAATCCATGAAATAATACCTTCTTGGATGATAGGTAAAGATTAATATTTGACAAATAATTTGGTTACTTGTTAGGAAGTGATTTAGTTTTCAACTGCTATGATGGCTTACTTTTAAGCTACATTATACAAAGAAGGTTTTCTAGGTGAGCAGATAAGGTTCCTGTCACCTGTCACAATGTGAAAAAAGAAGTCAACCAAGAATTAACCTGGCTGACTTCTTTTCTCTAAACAATGTTTCACTTCTTTTTTAAAAGAAACTAATATGGATTTTACTGTTTTTTAATAGTGACGCTTGCTTATTTCAAAGCTTAAAATGACGAACCAGCTCATGTAGCTCATCTGCTAAGTCGGATAGTTTCTCTGATCCCATCGCTACTTCTTCCATCGAGCTACTTGATTGTTGGCTTGTTGCAGCAGTTTCTTCGACGCCGGCAGCTGACTCTTCGGAAATTGCCGCAATTTCCTCAATCGAGCTATTCAACTCTAGGCTGTTTCCTGCAATATCGGATAAATTCTCAGCAATTATTTTAATATTATCCACCATTTCCGTCACAGCATCGTTAATGCCATTTAAAGTATTACTTGTCGTATTAATATGGCGAGTTCCTTGTTCGACTTCTTTGTAGCCTCTTTGAAGCGAATCGGTTACATCTGATGACTCTGTTTGAATATTGTTAACAATACCTGTGATATCCGTTACTGAAACAGATACTTGTTCTGCAAGTTTTCTTACTTCATCTGCAACTACAGCGAACCCTTTTCCATGTTCTCCAGCTCTTGCAGCTTCAATCGCTGCATTTAAGGCTAGGAGGTTCGTTTGCGCAGCCACTTCTTGAATAACAGAAACCAACTTAGATATCTCTTGCGTCTGATTGTCGAGGTGATCCATCTTTCTAACGGCTTCTTGAACGATTTCTTCGATTTTCATCATTTGGTTCTCTGAAGATGCCATCAATCGTTGTCCATCATTTGTCAGGCCAAGTACTTCTAAAGAGGATGTTTGTATTTGCCCTCCTTTTTCACTCGTTTCTTGTGCTTTTGTAGCAAAAACGCCCATCGTATAAGCTAGACTACTAGCATTGTCTGCTTGTTTTTCCGTTCCAGATGCAATATCCTGCATCGTCATAGCAATTTGTTCCGATCCTGTTTTTACTTCTATTGCTGATTGGGTTAATTCTTCACTTTGTGCTGAAACACTGAGAGAAGCGTTAGCAACTTGTTGAAGTGTCTCATGAAGTGTGTTTTTCATAACTTGCATCGCTTCCGTTAATTGCCCAATTTCATCATTTCGGTTACTTTCTCTTATTGCAACTGTTAAATCACCTTTAGAGAGTTCCCCCATCAATCCAGCTATATATTTAATTGGATTCGAAATCGTTTTACTGAACTTAATAGATACAATCAGCACAACCAACAATGTCACGACTGTAATAACTAATGCGATTAACAGAATTTGTTGCTTCGTGTCCTCAATAACAGATATGTCTTGATTGATGCCGATGGCGCCAATAATCACACTTTGCGTTGGATCATACATCGGGATATAGGAATTCAGACGTTCGCCATTACTCTCGGAGATTGCTTCTCCATTCTCTACAGAAGATAATATTGAAGCATGATCAATGGCCTTCCCGACATTTTCCTCTTCGGAAGAGACAACAACCGTTCCGCTTTTATCATAAAGATCGATTGTCACGCCTTGCAACATCTCGTTCAATTCCTTTAGAAAAGCACCGTCAACACCCGTTTGTAGGGTTCCAATCACTGTATTATTGTGGATTACAGGTGCAAATGCACGAACGGATAGACCGCTTGAACCAAACTCGAATCCGGAAATCGATTGGCCATCTAACGCAGATTGAATTGCTGAAAGTCCGCTCTTGTCATCACCATGCTTATCTGGATTATGCCCACGTAACGAAACAATGCCTGATGTATTTCCGAATTCAAATACATTAAGTCCATGTTCCTCCTGAAGACGAGGGTAAATTTTCTCGACCTCTTGTAGTAGTTCATCACGCTTTCCTGTTTGCAAAGCTAAGACAAGTTCTTCATCTGCAGCATAAATCGATGTAACATCAAGTAGGGCTTCGGAAGCCTTGTTGAATTGCGTTTGAATGGTATGCTCCATCTCTTCCTGCTGATTGGTAATCAGTTTTGTAAATCCTTGTTCCATTGCATAATAAATCACGAGAACCGTAATTATTAATGGAATAATTGTTAACGATAAAAAGATTGCGAGCAACTTTTTGTTTAAGCTGTTTGGATTAAATATTGTTTTCATTTCAAAATTCCTTTCATATCTGTTCAAGGCTTCAGATCAATAGGTGATTCTTCTAACATCCCATTTCTTTCTACCAATATCTAATCATAATCGCTATATTAGTAACTGTCACTTGAAAGTGTTATTTTTCACAATGAAATCACGGTACATATGGGCAATACCATTTGAAACGATAGTTAGAGAGTTTTGGAGAATGGTTGAACACTCGGGCGATTTTGCTTGCCCTATGAGAAGGGTGTAAAATACTTTACGCATTTCGTTTGTGAGACGAACTGACTGGCACTGGAAGTAAACTGAAACAAATGAGTTGATATTTACCTCGAATTCATATAGTATGAATTCGAGGTAATCACAATAATGATTTAAAGAGGAGATTAATAAAATGAACATATTAGTAGTCAAAGCAAATAACCGCCCAGCATCAGAAGCTGTATCAAGTAAAATGTATGAAACTTTCATGAATAATCTTGAAGGTGTAAACGTAACGACTTACGATGTATTCGAAGAAGATATGCCTTATCTTGGTCAAGAATTATTCGACGCTTTCGGTAAAGTACAATCGGGCGAAGAAATGACAGATATCGAACAACGTCTTTTAGCTGCAAAACAAAAAGCAATGGATGCATTAACAGCGGCAGACATCGTTGTTTTCGCCTTCCCATTATGGAACTTAACAATCCCGGCTAAACTACATACATTCGTCGACTATGTATACCAAGCTGGTTACGCATTTAAATATGATGAAAATGGACAAGCTGTACAATTAATGACTGACAAAAAAGCTGTTATTCTAAATGCGCGTGGTGGTATTTATTCAACACCGGAAGCAGCACCAATGGAAATGGCTGCTAACTATATTAAAAATGTCTTTGGTGGCGTATTTGGTATGGAAATTGTGCAGGAAGTTATTATTGAAGGTCATGCATCCGCACCTGATCAAGCAGAAGCGATTATTGCTGAAGGTTTAACAAGAGTGGAAGCTGTCGCTAAAGAGTTATCTGCAGTATTGGTTTAATATCAATCGGTTGTATATGATAGTCATAGGAATGATATCATTGTATTGGAAATTCAATACAAATAAGAAAGCACCATTGGGAATATCCTGAATGGTGCTTTTTGTTTATCCGAATATCAAAACAATAATATGGAGGTTTTTATATGGAAATGAATTATTGCCCGAACTGTGGGGAAGTGTTAGAAGTGCGTATTATTAATGATGAAAAGTATAAAGCGTGTCCAAGTTGTTCGTTTATTCATTGGGGAAATTACAGTATAAGTGTTGGAGCTTTAGTCATAAAAGATGAAAAAATGTTGCTCGTCCGCCGTAAAGATAATCCAGGGAAAGGAAAATGGACAAACCCTGGTGGTTATATCGGGCAAACAGAACTCATTGAACAAAGCATCATACGCGAAGTATTAGAAGAAACAGGTGTAACTGCAAAAGTGAAATCAGTCGTAATGTTGGGGGATTATCCAGGTCGAGTACATAACGTCTATGTTGGATTTGCGATGGAGTATGTAGAAGGGCAGCCACAACCAGATGAAGTTGAAGTAGATGGTGCAGACTTTTTCTCATTGGAGGAAATGGAGTCAATGGATGTTGCAGATATGACGCGGGGACTGGCCCAAATCGCTTTTGAACAGCAAGCCGTTGGATTAAAATTAAATCCACTGCCGAAAACAATATTTAATGGCTACACTTTTTTTAATATATAGGAAGGCACTAAATCGCATTCAATAGCACATGAATTCTTTGTTAAGTAGAAATGCCGAAAATCGGGTCTGATGGTTTCTAAAAGGCGATCAATTGCTTGGTGGTTGCATTAAATATACTTTACTATTCCCCAACAGATGAAGGAGCAAATTAACCAAGTTTGAAAGTAGCTTGACCTTTGTCGTTCACATAAAAGAAGTAGATAATTTTAAAAAAGGTAGACACATATACATATATCCCATAAGATTTAAACAATTCTATTAAATCAGGTGCTATAATATTGATGGAAGGTAAAGGCTTGTGAAATTGGTTGTGTCAGCTTAAAGGGGTTATGGAAAATGTACAGTAAGGCAGTAATTGGGATGTATATGAACTACTTTTTACTCGGAATGGTGAATGTCATTTTGATTTCAAATATGGATTCATTAACAAAACAGTGGAATACAGATAGCGCGGGTATTAGTTATATTATTGCTGCAATTGGCGTTGGGAAATTATTTACCTATGCAGGTGCAGGCAGATTATCAGACCGTTTTGGTAGAAAACCATTAATTATTTTTTCTAGTCTCATGATGGGGATATTTCTTTTTAGTGTACCATTGGCGCCTAGTTATCAGATTGCAATTTTACTAGCGTTTTTGGCTGGAGTGGGAAATTCAGCGATGGATGCGGGGTCCTATCCAGGTTTAATAGAGGTTTTTCCGAATTCAGCAGGATCAGCAAGTGTAATGGTAAAAGCATTTATGGCATCTGGTACAGCATTGCTTCCATTTATGATTTTGTTTTTCGCCAATCGGGATATGTTTTTTGGGTTTTCATTTTTTGTACCTGCCGGATTGTATCTCTTGGCGATGCTGTTTTTACTGACGGCTTCGTTTCCAAACCATCGAATCGTGCAGTCAAGCGCATCAAAGCAGGACAGTGGCGAAGGGAATCGGTTCATTTCCGAACCGATATTTTCAAAAGAAGGGCTAGCGCTTGTTGTTATCGGTTTTACTTCTACAGGTTTGTTCACTGTCGCCCAAATTTGGCTGCCGTCTTATGGAGAGGAAGTTCTTGGGCTGTCGACGGCGAGTTCAATCAAGTTATTGAGCTATTATAGCATCGGTTCACTTTTGTCGGTCCTGACGCTAGCAGTAGTGTTAAAAAAATTCGTAAGACCGGTTACAGTTATCGTGATTTATCCTATTATTACATTCATGGCGATTATTACAATTTTAACGATTAAAATTCCTAGTGTCGCTATTGTTGCTGCTTTCTTCATTGGTCTGTCAACCGCAGGTATTTTTCAATTGGCAATTGCCATTATGACTGAGCTATTTTGGCAAAAAAAAGGGCGAGTGACGGGAGTTATCGCAACAGCTGCAGGATTAGCTGCTGTTGTTATGCCTCTTGCAACAGGGCTTCTTTCGAAAACCGGCAATATATCAATTATCTTTATATTCGATGCGTTTCTTGCGGTCATTGGCTTCCTAGCAGCAATATTTGTATATTATCGTTACGGAAAAGTAATTTCCAAAAATTCTAGAAACAAAATGCCTGTCGAGAATGAACAAACAATTACTGGGAATACCGCGGTGAATAAGCGCATATAGGAAGAAGAGTCTCTAATTTGAGAGAAAAGCCTTCCCACATTCTTCAAACTTCAAATATGCGAAGTGAAGAAGTACATATGGAGTAATCATTTCAAAACGTAAACCGAAAACTTATGCGGTTTGCGTTTTTTATTTTATTTTCCACGTTTTTAGAAATTCGATTCTATTTCAAAGTTTTCGTAATAATACCTCTTTGATTTCAGTAATAGAGAGCTAGTTCTATCATAATCGCATAAGCTAAATATGGTGCTAACTTGGTGGTTAAACGGCAAATGGTTTCAATTCACATGAAAGTTCTAACAAAAAAACATAGCCTGCAAAATAGAAAAGAGAAATTTTGTTAATTAATAACGCTAACTATACGTGGTGGTTTTGGCAATGGTATAGTTTTGGTAATAGATTTTTTACGATAGAATAGGGGGTAATTCATAAAGTGGGGAATAAGGATTCTATTGAGCTGAAAAACTTTTCTATTGGATCACCGAAACTAATGAAATATGATGGTGGGAAGGAAATGAATACCGGAATACGCAAGGGAACAGTGGAAGAGGCTTTTTTAACAAAAGAAGGATTTCGCGGGGATGGCGTCGCCGACTTACGTTTCCACGGTGGCCCTGATCGTGCCGTTTGCTTTTATCCATATGAACATTATTCGCAGTGGGAACAAGAATTTGGAACCCCTTTACCTGCCGCAACCTTCGGGGAGAATTTAACAGTATTAAATATGTTGGAAGCAGATGTTCATATTGGCGATATCTTTAGGCTGGGGGAGGCGGTTATCCAAATCACACAAGGCAGAATTCCGTGTAGTACAATTACTAAGCGAACGAACCTCGCATTACTTCTAAAACGAATGGTGGAGACAGGTTTTACAGGCTACCTCAGCCGTGTTTTAGAGGAAGGAACAGTTAGACGAGATTCCAAGATAACATTGATCGAACGGCATCCTAAGCGGGTGTCAATCCTGTTTGCAAACGAGACTTATTTTCATAACCCTAGAGATATTGAAGGTATTAAAAAGATACTAGACGTTTCGGAATTGGCTGGAGAGTGGAGAGAGTCATTAGAAAAGCGGCTAAATAAATTAACAAGTTTATAGCAGTAAAGATAGGCTATTAGAATCGTTTGCATAGCTAGAATTTAAACACCACGCCACAAGTGCGAGCACTTGTGGCGTGGTGTTTTTTTCGCGTTTTCGCCAGGAAGCATCTCTTTTTCCTTTCAACTTTATTAAACTTGGGTGTCTTCATCATTTCGGTATTCTAAAATATCTCCGGGCTGACAGTCCAAAGCCTTACAAATCGCTTCTAGAGTTGATAATCGAATCGCTTTTGCCTTTCCATTTTTCAATATAGAAATGTTAGCCATTGTTATCCCAACTCTCTCTGAAAGTTCTGTTACGCTCATTTTCCTTTTTGCCAACATCACATCAATATTGATTATAATCGCCATTTTTTCACCTCAGACTGTTAAATCATTTTCAGATTTTATCGTAATAGCTTCTTGCAAAAGTTTTTGGAGAACAGCAGCAAAGACTGCGATTACCAATGGAGCAAAAATAAAAAGCATTCCAAGCAATACGACACCCGGAGCGTCATCTAACTGCGCAAAGATAAAGAAGAATGGCAGTCCAATGAGATGTAAGCCACTGATTGTGATTGCGCAATACTTTATATTTTTCAAAGCTTTTACGGATATTTCCGAGAATGCTTTGTTCTTGTCAATATAACTTAACAGTTTAAAGGCTTGATACAATGCGATGAAATACGGTATCGCCGACACATACATAACGGTTACAAAGCCATATACCACATAAGCGAACTCCGAATTACTTTCTGTTGCATCTTTCGCTAGTATTGGCAACGCAAATATACATATAGCAAGGATTGGGAGTCCGAGAAAAATAACAGCTATTTTCAAAAAGTTTGTTGAACCTCGTTTCATAAAAAGCACCTCACCTCTTTATTGTTGGTTTTATTTTAGCATGGTATTTATCGTTTAGCAATAAATATTTATTGCTATGTAAATAAATTGTTCTCACTCACTGGCGATTAATCACAACAGGATTATCCCAAAGATTGTGGCAAGAAGTGACGGAGTCACTTCTTGCCACACTTGCCCCTTGGTAAAAGTGTCGTGATTAATTCGCCGAAAGCGGGTCGAAAATATTCCGGTGAAAATGTTGGTTTTCAGGGTCTACTCGCCAGCGCCTTTTGCAAGTATATGTTTAATCAACATAGGTGTTTAGATAAAAATAATAAGCATGCCTCATTATGTGAACCTCTCTATAACTTCAAAATAGTAAATCACTACACCTGTTATTAACTACGAAATATAAGTAAATACCAAGGATTCTCTACAAATACAAACTAATTAGATCTAAAGTGTTGACAGTTGTAGTGTATTCATGTTAAATTTAGTTTGAATTCAAGATGCTTGAATTCGAGGTAATTGGAATAAATGCTATAAAAGAGTGAAACAATTGAATATGGCTCCTAAAAAGTTGAATATCGTTTCTGCAATTTATGAAACGATTTGAAAAGATTCAGCGAAGTATAAATTGAAACCATCAGAGTCATGTATTGATAGGAAAGAAATTATTAAGTACACACCTTGAATCCAAGGAAATCAAAGGAGGAAACAAAATGAACCATTTAAAAGGAATTCACCACGTAACAGCTATCACAAGTAGTGCAGAAAAGAACTATGAGTTTTTTACATACGTATTGGGAATGCGTTTAGTAAAGAAAACAGTCAATCAAGATGATATTCAAACATATCACCTATTCTTCGCAGATGATAAAGGTTCTGCTGGTACGGATATGACATTTTTCGATTTCCCTGGTATTCCAAAAGGCACACATGGAACGAACGAGATTTATAAAACTGCTTTCCGTGTGCCGACAGACGCAGCACTTGATTACTGGGTGAAACGTTTTGATAAGTATAAAGTGAAAAATAATGGTATCGAAGAAGTGTTTGGTAAGAAAACAATTTCATTCGTGGACTTTGATGAGCAACAATATATGTTGGTTTCTGACGAATTTAATGAGGGTATTGAATCAGGAACGCCTTGGCAAAATGGTCCTGTACCATTGGAGTTTGCAATTACAGGATTAGGACCGATTCATATTCGTATCGCACAATTTGATTATTTAAAAGAGGTTTTGGAGAAAGTGATGTTAATGCGTGAAATCGCACAAGAAGGTCCAATGCATTTATTTGAAATGGGTGAAGGTGGGAATGGCGCGCAAGTAATAGTGGAGCATAATACGGTTCTCCCAGAAGGTCGCCAAGGCTATGGTACAGTTCATCACACTGCCTTCCGTGTAGAAGATACGAAAGTATTATATGAATGGATTGACCATATGCAAACTGCTGGTTTCGGTACTTCCGGGTATGTGGATCGCTTCTTCTTTGAATCTTTATATGCACGAGTAGCACCTGGCATTCTTTTTGAATGGGCAACAGATGGTCCTGGCTTTATGGGGGATGAGCCTTACGAAACAGTAGGGGAAATTTTATCATTACCACCATTCCTTGAAGGAAAACGGGAACAAATTGAGGCATCAGTGCGACCAATCGACACGGTACGTAGCACACTTAAAATTGACAAAGAGTACTTATAAGGAGGTGAAATTGTAAAATGGGTTTTTTTAGTAAGTTATTTGGAACACAACAACCACAACAACAAGAGGAGGAAAAAACAATGACAAAATCAAACATAGGTATTATTTTAGGATCGACACGTGAAGGACGCGTAAGCCCACAAGTAGGGACATGGGTAAAAGAATTAGCAGATAAACGCGGGGATGCAAACTACACGATTATTGATATCGCAGAATACAAATTACCACTTTTAGGTGAAGCCGGCGGCGATGCATCAGGTGCAGCAGCATGGTCAGAAATCATTGCTAAACAAGACGGATTTGTATTCATCGTTCAAGAATACAATCACTCGATTACAGGAGCACTCAAAAATGCGCTAGACTACTTACGTGATGAGTGGAACAATAAAGCTGCAGGTATCGTATCATACGGTTCAGTAGGTGGAGCTCGTGCAACAGAACATTTACGTGGTATTTTAAGTGAATTATCTGTAGCGCATGTTCGTGTTCACCCAGCGTTATCGTTATTTACAGATTTCGAAAATGGTACAGACTTCAAACCAGCTGCTGTACAAGCAGATTCAGTAAACCAAATGCTCGACCAAGTTATCCCTTGGACAACTGCATTAAATACTGTACGTAACTAATTTTAACGCAAGTAAATTTATACAAGTTGCAAAATGTGCATATGCACATTTTGTGATTTTAATAAATAAATTCTTAGCAAAACGATTTCAAGCGGATTGAAGGTTTTGCTTAGAATTTATACCGGAAAGGAAGGTACTAAGATGAACAAGATAGCGGGTCATCACCATATTTCCATGATTACAAAAAAGGGACAACAAAACAATCAATTTTATGTAAAGGTGCTCGGACTGCGTAGAGTGAAAAAAACAGTCAATCAAGATGATCCAAGCATGTATCATTTGTTCTATGGAGATTTAACGGGTAGCGCCGGAACAGAGTTGTCCTTCTTTGAAATCCCGATGGCTGGAAGCACAAGGAGAGGAACGAATGCCATTACGCGGATTGGGTTACTCGTTCCGTCTTATGATAGTTTACTGTATTGGAAAGATAGATTTGAATTACTTGATGTAAAACATGGGGAGTTAACCAAGTACGCAGGGCGTGACGCACTCCATTTTGAAGATGCTGAGGGTTTACGTCTAGTCCTATTAAATAATAACGATGACGAGGTTCCGACGCTGTGGCGGACATGGGACGATTCAATTGTTGTAGAAAAACATCGTATTCTTGGAATGGGCGCAGTGGAAATAACCGTGCAATCTTTAGATAGCCTAGCGAATACATTAGAAAACTTGTTTGGGTATGAACTAGCCTCACGTAAAGCAAAAGAAGCTATCTATCAGTCAGTAAAAGGACAGTCTTTTGGTGAAATTGTCATTGTGGAGAAGGGCGGTCCACAAGAGAAACCAGGAAAAGGCAGTGTGCATCACGTAGCTATCCGAGTAAAAGATGGCGATGAGTTACGTGAGTGGAGCCAACGTATTCAAGATTTTGGTTTTGCAGTGAATAAAATAACAGATCGTTACTATTTTGAGAGTTTATATTTTAGAGAAGAAAATGGTATTTTATTTGAATTAGCGACAGACGGACCAGGTTTTACAGTGGATTCGACCATTGAATCCTTGGGGGAAAAGTTAGACTTACCGCCATTTTTGGAGAGTAAGCGAGTTGAAATTGAGGCGAAATTAGAACCCATTGAGTAAAGGCAAGGAGAACTAGTACAAGTAGTTACGATAGGAAAAGGAAAGAACAATAGAGGAGGAAATAATTGTGAAAAAACAAACAGCAGGTATTCACCATATTACAGCAATTGTTGGTCATCCACAGGAAAACATTGATTTTTATGCAGGGGTATTAGGTTTACGTTTAGTTAAACAAACAGTGAATTTCGACGATCCGGGCACATATCATTTGTATTTTGGAGATGGTGGTGGAAAACCAGGTACTATTATTACCTTTTTCCCATGGGCAGGCGCTGCTCAAGGTCAAATTGGAGATGGGCAAGTTGGTATTACGTCGTATGTTGTACCAGTAGGATCTTTGGGTTTTTGGGAAAAGCGTTTGGTGAAATTTAAAATTGAATATAAACAAGTAGAGCGTTTTGGTGAGACATATTTACAATTTGATGATCCACACGGCTTACATCTTGAAATTGTTGAACGTGAAGCGGGAGCGCTAAACGATTGGACATTTGGAGAAGTAACCAAAGAAGTAGCTATAAAAGGATTTGGTGGGGCAACTCTATACTCAAGCAGACCAGAAGAAACTGCTAAAACAGTAACGGATGTAATGGGACTTGAATTGGTTGGAACTGAAGGTGACTATACTCGCTATAAAGCTTCTGCTGATTTAGGTAATATCATAGATTTAAAAATGGTCGCTGGTGTTCGTGGCAAGATGGGTGTTGGGACGGTTCACCATATTGCATGGCGGGCTCAGGATGATGCAGATCATCTTGAATGGCAACAACATGCGAGGAATCTTGGTCAACATGTAACAGAATTGAAGGACCGCAACTACTTCAACGCACTGTACTTCCGTGAATCAGGTGAAATATTATTTGAAATTGCAACAGATCCACCAGGATTTGCACATGATGAGACACCTGAAACAATGGGCACTCAGTTGATGTTACCTGTACAATATGAACAACGTCGTGAGCAATTAGTTAATGCACTTATTCCAATTCAAGTGCGTTCAATCGACTAAATAAGGGGGCTAAATAAATTGATTTCGAT
Source organism: Sporosarcina sp. Y352 (assembly GCF_056786535.1). Lineage (NCBI taxonomy): Bacteria > Bacillati > Bacillota > Bacilli > Caryophanales > Caryophanaceae > Sporosarcina > Sporosarcina sp. Y352. The sequence goes on along the minus strand of NZ_JBXCJE010000004.1, from coordinate 401,349 downwards.
TGATCCAAAACAAAATAGTGAGCGGGATAATTATAAACTTCTCATTGGTACTATAATTCCTAGACCTATTGCTTTTGTTACTACTGTGTCTGAGGATGGTATCGTTAATGGTGCTCCATTTAGCTATTTCAATATCGTTTCATCCAACCCGCCGATGGTTTCACTTGCTATTTCGAGACCTAATAATTTGAAAGATACTGCAAGAAATATTTATAGCAGTCGTGAATTTGTCGTGCATATTGTAGATGATGAAAATGTGGCAAAAATCAATGAAACCGCAGCTTCATTACCTGCAACTGAAAGTGAAATTGAATTGGCGAATCTAACGCTTGTACAAAGTGAAATTGTCTCTGTACCGGGAGTGAAGGAATCTAAAGTTCGAATGGAATGCAGACTTGTACAAGCCATTTCTTTAGGTGAAGAAGGACCTGGTAGTGATTTGTTTATTGGAGAGATTGTACGCTTTCACATTGACAAAGAGATTTATGAAGATGGTCGAATTGACCCGAGGGGCTTAAACGCTGTCAGCCGCTTAGCTGGTACCAATTACGCAAAAATTGGCGACATTTTTTCTATTGAAAGACCGAAGTAGTATTGAAAAATTCACTTAGATTACCCTCTTTTGAAAGGAGAGAATAAATATTATGCAGCATATTTTTAAACAAGGAACAAATAATGAAAAACCAGTTCTATTACTATTACACGGTACTGGTGGCAATGAAAATGATTTATTGTCTTTAGCGGATATCGTAGATCCTGATGCTTCTGTACTCAGTGTACGTGGGAATGTATTGGAAAACGGAATGCCTCGTTTCTTTAAACGCTTAGCTGAAGGTATATTTGATGAGGAGGATTTAATTTTCCGAACAAATGAGCTCAATGCATTTTTAGATGAAGCTGCGGAAGAATATAAATTTAACCGTCAAAATATCGTGGCTATTGGGTATTCAAACGGTGCCAATATTGCGGCCAGTCTGTTATTCCACTTTAATGATTCACTAAAAGGTGCAATTTTACATCATCCTATGGTGCCAAGACGTGGCATAGCACTTCCAGATTTAACAGGTATCCAAGTATTCATTGCAGCAGGAACAAATGATCCAATTTGTCCGCAACAAGAATCCGTTGACCTGAAAAAACTATTAGAAGACGCAAGTGCGTCGGTTGGTGTTATATGGGTAAACACTGGACATCAGCTCACAATGACAGAAGTGGAAGCTGCTAAACAGTGGTATGAACAGATTTACTCTTAAACAGGTAAACTATTTTAAGTAGGTGATTAAGTGAATGAAAAGTGTGAAAACCAGCCATATTTGTTGTTAATGAAAACAACGAAAGCAATTCAGGAACGAATTAGGCGGGTAATGATTACTAATAAGCTTAACATTACGGAGTTTTCTGTTTTAGAGGTACTATTTCTACAGGGGAAACAAACCATTCAGCAGATTGGTAATAGCATACTCATTGCTAGTGGTTCTATGACTTATGTTATAGATAAATTAGAAGATAAGGGCTTATTAAATAGAAATGCATGTCCTGATGACCGACGAGTAATCCATGTGGTACTAACGGAAGATGGAAACCGCTTAATGCAGAAAATCATGCCAAACCATCAAGATATGGTTAATTACATGTTTGGATCTTTAACTGAAGATGAGTCCAAAACAATGGTGAATCTTTTAAATAAGGTAAGTAAAAGAGTAGAGACATAATTTATATGTTTATAAACGTCTCTAACAAGTATAACCCCGTTCTAGATTTAGAACGGGGTTTAAATATTGCTATTTAATTAGGTAGGATCGTCAAACTAGAGAATAGTAATTCAATCTATTTCTCTTGCTTTATGTGTATCCCTAACATTTTTTTGAACTGTTATCGCTGCAAATATACTAAGAACAAAAGCCATGCCATAAAATCCTTTTTCACTTAAAACAATACTTCCTGCATTGTATAATCCGATGGCCATTAATAAAATAGATACAATTAGCGCAAACCAGCTAATTCCATAATAGATACTCGTAACTGGTATTCCTTCATCTTTATCTCTAACTGCTTTTTGTAAAGATATAGATGAATACAGTCCGAATAGTAAAACTGCAAAGTAATATCCTTTTTCATTCAGTTCCATGACTGCGTTATACAAACCTAAGAGATAAGCCGATACGCCTATTAGAAGCGCTGCTAAGGAAGCACCTTTGAAGGCTGAAGTGGGTTCTCCTAGTTTTCTTTCTACTTTCATTTTTGAATCACTTTGTGTTTCTTTGTCAAAGAACCCTTCATTATCGTTAGACATTGAATATTCCCCTCCCTTCAGATAATCATATCCAAACACATGTAAACTAGCAACAATCTTTGAAATAGTCAGACACCAAAAACTTGTTCGATTCCATAAAATGTTGAGCTTAATATAATAAAATCTAGCTGCACTACGGCTTTTAAAAACGTAGATTATGGGCTTACTTCAAATATGTTTCAAATAATGAAACAAAGTGCTGAGTTGTTGAATCAAATTAAAAGGTGACCTAAGATGATTTTAGAGACGGGGTGAATTGGATGAGTAAATATGAAGTTGCGACGTTAAAAAAAGGGCTTCAAATCTTAGATTTACTACAACAGGAAAAATATCTAACTTTGACAGAAGTCACAAGGGCACTGGATTTAAATAAGACTACTGTTTTTCGGTTGCTGAGCACTCTGGAAAATATGAACTATATTTCAAAAAAAGGCAAGTATTATACATGGAATAATGAAAAGTTCCAAATGGATGGAAGTGAAAGATCCATTGACTGGACCACGTTACAAACACCTTACCAATTGGGAGTAAGTGCGGCAGAAGGTGTGTATATTGGGGTGCTAGAAGGAACTGAAGTAGTTATGAAACAAATGATTAAACCTCCTTTTATAGAACCGTACCAGCCCGAGATAGGGGATCGTTCCCCATCCCACATTAGTGCTCTTGGTAAAGTCATATTGGCAAATTTAATACCAACTGACCAACAAGAAGTATTCTCTCTCCTTCCATTTAATCAAGCCACCGATAATACATTTGTAGATCAGGAAATTTTCTCTCAACACTTGGAAGTTATAAAAAACCAAGGATTTTCCATCGATGACGAAGAAAGATTTGTTGGCGTTCGTTGCATTGCTGCCCCGGTATTCCATGAGAATCAAGTAATTGCAGCAGTCGCAATCGCTGGGCCAATTGACAAAATGAAAAAAACTATCCTAAGAGGATTGACGAATAAAGTGATAGCTGTAAGTGAAGAAATAACCAAGGAACTCAACATTCGGTATTAAGAATTGAATCTCCTACATAGGAAATCATAGTAGTGATAATCATAAATGCAATTAAAATGCGAAATGAGGAAACCATAATGACGAAACAAACACAACTTGGAAAATCAGGAATATATATAAATCCGGTTGGACTTGGAACCAATGCGGTTGGAGGACATAATCTATATCCTAACTTAGACGAAGAAGCGGGAAAAGAGCTCGTTCGGGTTGCGATTGAAAATGGTGTGAATTTTATCGACACAGCCTATCTATATGGACCGGGAAGATCAGAAGAATTAGTTGGAGAGGTAATTAAAGAAACAGGAAAAAGGGATGATATTATACTTGCAACGAAAGGGTCAATGAAATTCGTTGGCCAGGAAATGCAAAATGACAATACGCCATCCTTTTTGAAACAAGCAGTAGAAGATAGTTTGAAACGTATGCAAACCGACTATATCGACTTGTTCTATATTCATTATCCAGATGGCGTTACACCGGGATATGAAGCTGTGGGAGCATTAAAAGAATTAAAAGATCAAGGGAAAATTAGAGCAATCGGCTTATCAAATTTTTCACTGGATCAGTTAAAAGAGGCAAACAGAGACGGTTATGTTGATGTATATCAGGGAGAATATAATTTAATCCAGCGTTCAGCTGAAAAAGAATTACTTCCCTATACTGCCGAGCAAAACATTTCCTTTATTCCATTTTTCCCGCTTGCATCAGGATTGTTAGCAGGAAAATACAATAAAGACATGAAATTTAATGATTTACGTGCCAACATGCCACATCTACAGGGCGAAGAATTTGAAATGAACCTGGGGAAAGTGGAACAACTTCGTGAAATTGCGAATGCAAAACAGGCTGAAGTGGCACATATTGTTCTAGCTTGGTATTTAACACGTGATTCAATCGATGCGGTCATTCCTGGTGCTAAACGGGCAGATCAAGTGCTTAACAATTTAAAATCACTAGATGTTCAATTAACAGAGAACGAGATCGCAAAGATTGACAGAATTTTTAGGTAAATATTCATATGGCATTTTTTATAGGTATATCAAAGGAGAGAGATCCAACAATGAAAGAGAAATACCAACCAATATTAGAACCTTTTACACTAAATAATGGCGTTCAGTTAAAAAACCGAATTGTCATGCCGCCTATGACCACTTTTTCGGCGAATTCGGATGATACTGCTTCAGACGCGGAGCTAGCTTACTATGCGGCTCGTTCGGGTGGACCAGGTATGGTGATTACGGCGTGTACGTATGTGCAAGCAAGCGGAAAAGGTTTTGAGGGGCAATTTGCAGCGGATCGGGATACGATGATTCCTAGTTTGAGAAGTGTTGCTTCTTCGATAAAAGATAAAGGGGCGAAGGCTGTATTGCAGCTTTATCATGGCGGGAGATTGGCCGTGCCACATCTGATTCCAGAAGGAGAAACTGTAAGTGCAAGCAGTGTTGCTCCCCTTCTTGACCGTGGTTTCTATAGTATCGAGAAAACACCTCGAAGCTTGACGGATGAGGAAGTCCTTCAATTAGTTATAGCATTTGGCGAGGCGACGAGGCGGGCTATAGAAGCTGGTTTTGATGGAGTGGAATTGCATGGTGCGAGTGGGTACATTATTCAACAATTCTTCTCCCCTCATTCGAATACACGAACAGACCGCTGGGGCGGATCCATTGAGAACCGATTGGCCTTTCCACTTGCCGTCATTGAGGAAGTGAAACGCGTAATTGCTGAGTATGCCAGAGAACCGTTTATTATTGGCTATCGTCTGTCTCCAGAGGAACCGGAAACACCAGGAATTACGATGGCTGAGACGTTCGTGCTTCTCGACTCACTAATGGATGAGGAAATAGACTATATTCATTTGGCGTTAAACGACTTATGGTCGAAACCTCGACGCGGTGTGGAAAGTGATCGCTCACGGGTCGAACTCATCCAGGAATATGTCGGAAACCGTGTTCCTATTATAGGGGTAGGCTCCATCCACACACCAGATCAAGCAGTACAAGCACTCGAGCAAACGGGCATTCCACTTATTGCTTTAGGAAGAGAACTTATTATGGAGCCGGAATGGGTAGAAAAAGTGCAACATGGAAAAGAAAACGAAATCAATACGACGATCACTCAAAATGATCAGGCCCGTCTCCAAGTACCAGATCCACTTTGGGAACTCATGATGTCCGTAGAGGGTTGGTTCCCTGTTAAAAGTTTGTGAAAGCTAAAAAATTGTCCTCAGACATTTAAACTGGGGACAATTTTTTCTTGATGTAAAATGAGTATAATCTCACCTAACAACCTCGTTTTCCAAATCCTTTATCCTCTCTAATAGGACTCTGCTACTCACACCGATTCAAGAATGCAAAAGGTCTGTGGACCAGGTATTAACTTTATATCATTAACCCCATCCCCCTATGACCTTACAAACCTAGGGCAAGTCGACTTCTTCCATCAAATCAACTGTTGCAAATTAGTCACTTGACTAGTGCTTATTTTAATTATATACTTACTTACATAAAGTAACTAACTAACTAGTATGTTGTGTTTAAAAATGAGGAGGTAACAGCAATGAATTTTCATCATGAGCCTATAACATTCGTAGGTCAAGTTAACTTAAAGGTACAAAATTTAGAACGGTCGTTAGCATTTTATCAAGAAGTAATCGGATTTAAGGTAGTAGAGCAAACTGAAAAAACTGCAAACCTGACAGCTGATGGAAAGACAATATTATTATCAATTCAACAGTCGGATCATATAGTTCCTAAACAAGGGAAAACTACGGGATTATATCACTATGCACTTCTTCTACCTAAACGCTCTGATTTAGCTGGAATCGTGAAACATTTTAGGGAAATTGGTTTACGGTTTGGTTCTTCTGACCATCTTGTGAGTGAAGCCCTTTACTTATCTGACCCGGATGGAAATGGGATTGAAATCTATATAGACCGTGACCCTTCCGAATGGGATTGGGATAATGGAGAAGTGGCTATGGCAGTTGACCCATTGAATTTTACAGACCTTTTAGCTGGAGATGAACAGCAATCATGGGGAGGTTTACCTGCCGGCACTGTTATGGGACATATCCATTTGCATGTATCCGAGTTAGAAAAGACTGAAGAATTTTATATCGAAGGACTCGGATTTGAAGTAGTAAATCGATTTGGAGCTCAGGCACTATTCATTTCGGATGGTCACTACCATCACCATATTGGTTTAAATACTTGGAATGGATTAGGAGCACCTGCGCCATCACCTAATAGCGTCGGACTTGAATCATTTACCTTAATGCTTCCAAATGAGGAAAAGAAAAATAAAATAATCGCTCAATTAAAGAATATTGGTGCTTCCGTCACTGAAGACAATGGCTCTACCGTTGCTACAGATCCTTCTGGAAATCGTATTCATTTAACGGTCTGAAGAATAGATGGAGGATTACAACAACTATGCGTGAAATAGAAGGATTTAAAAACTCAGGAATTGAAATTGGCCTATATACACTTGGAGATATAGTGGCGGACCCGTTAACTGGCGAAACAATCAGTGCAGGGCAAAGGGTTAAAGAAATAATGGAAGCGGCAAAACTTGCAGATGAGGCTGGACTTGATATTTTTGGTGTAGGAGAACATCATCGATTAGACTATGCCATATCCTCACCTTCAGTCGTCTTAGCAGCTATAGCCCAACGAACGAAACGAATCAAATTGACAAGTGCGACCACAGTTTTAAGTACAATTGACCCTGTTCGTTTGTTTGAGGACTTTGCTACATTGGATTTGCTATCAGATGGACGTGCAGAAATAATTGCAGGTCGTGGTGCGTTCCTGGAATCATTCCCTCTTTTCGGTTATGACCCAAATGACTATGATGCCTTGTTCGAGGAAAATATCGACTTGTTTTTAAAGCTAAACAAAAACGAGAGAATTACATGGGATGGTCACTTCCGCCCGTCATTGGAGAATGCTGAAATTGCACCCCGCCCCAAACAGAAAGAATTGCCAATGTGGGTTGGTGTTGGAGGTACTCCAAGTAGTGCAGCCCGTGCTGGCAGGTTGGGTGTTGGGATGGCACTAGCAATCCTAGGCGGTGATCCTGTGCGGTTTAAACCGTTGGTGGATTTATACCGTAAAGCTGGAATTGAGGCTGGGCATGACCTAGATAACCTCAAAATCGGTGTAACTGGCCATGGATATTTGTCAAAGACAACCCAGCAAGCTAAAGATGAATTCTATCCTTATTATTCAAATTATCGGTCATACGTAGACCGTCAGTTAGGAATAGGAGAAGGGAAGATGTCACGGACAGATTTTGAGCAAATCACAGCTCCGGACTCTGCTTTGTTCGTAGGAAGTCCCCAAGAAATAGCCGAAAAAATTCTCCGTCAACACGAACACTTTGGACACCAACGATTCATGGCGCAGTTAGACATAGGTGGTTTACCGTTTGAAAAAGTAGCCGAGAGTATTGAGCTATTAGCTACAGAAGTGGCTCCAATCGTTAGGAGAGCCACGAGTAAGTAAAGCTGGAATTTTATTTCCGTAATTATAAAAGCCGTATTTCTCGCTTATAGCAGCGAGAAATACGGCTTTTTTCTTGGAGCGATTTAGCTTTTGTTCTTAGTATTGGATTATTATATAGAGTCAGGAAGTTTTCGAATTCGTAGGCATGGCGGTAATGCTGCTGTAGTCGTTCAGTCCAGGGCAATCCGAAAGCGCCCGTACATAAAGTAGTGGGAAAGGCGCTTGATACGTTATTGTCAATTACTCTTTTTGGTCGGTTCATCCATTTCTCTTGGCTCCGCACGATAAACAGTGAACGCCAAGATAACTGCTACGATAGACATGGCAAAAGCGATGAAGTAGACAAGCTCGACACCCGCTACCATTGCTTCACTTATTGTAGACGGATCATTAGGTGTATCTGTTTGTTGTAAAAATTTAAGCTGCCTAGCGTTCATGATACTAATAAACACGGATACGCCGATGGCACCGGCCACAGGTTGTAATGTTGACATAACAGCGGTTCCGTGTGGATATAGTCGTTTAGGTAACTGGTTTAAGCCGTTTGTCTCTGCGGGCATCATGATGGCTGAAACTGTTAACATTAATAAAGTATAACCGACGATTACAACCCATAAAGAAGTTTCAGTCGTCAATCTGCTCATCATAAACATCGTACCGCTTAAAACAATTGTTGCAGGAATCATTAATACTCTAGGACCGAACTTGTCAAAAAGATGCCCCATAAATGGTGACATAATTCCATTCAAAAGACTCCCTGGTAAGAGCACGAGACCTGCTGTAGCCGCACTCAAAGCTAAAGGGCCTTGCATATAAATTGGTAAAATAATCTCTGAAGCGAACATGGCCATGATAATGATTAAAAACATCAAAACTGCATGTGTAAACATTGGGTATTTAAAAACCCTTAAATCCATGATGGGTTCTTCAAGTTTTAATTGCCTAATTACAAATAATACAATTCCGGCGACTCCAGCAATGATTGCGATTAAAACATTTGTACTCAAAAATCCATCCGCGCTTTCTCCCACTGAACTAAAACCATAAACAATTGATCCGAAACCGATTGTAGAAAAAATGATTGATATGACATCAATCTTTGGCTTGGTTATTTCTGAAACATTAATTAAATATTTGTAAGCAAATAAAATAGAAAACAAAGAAAATGGAATGACAATAATAAACAAATAACGCCATCCTAAATATTCAACAATAACTCCAGAAAGCGTAGGTCCAATCGCGGGTGCAAACATAATGACAAGGCCAACTAAGCCCATTATCTTTCCACGCTTATTTGGGGGATAAATGAGTAAAAATACATTAAAGATGATAGGCATTAATAATCCCGTTCCAATTGCCTGGATTAATCGACCGACTAACAATATTGAAAACGTTGGTGCACTCGCACATATAATTGACCCAATGGTGAAAACAATCATTGTACTTAAAAATAGTTGTCGGGTTGTATACCATTGGAGTAACAATGCAGATACAGGGATAACAACTGCCATCACGAGCATGAAACCTGTCGCCATCCACTGTACAGTCGTTAATGAGATTGAAAACTCTTCCATTAATGTGACGAGCGCAATATTTAAAAGTGTTTCGTTTAATATCGCGAAAAAAGCTCCAATAATTAAGGAAAGCATAATAGGGATAACCTTAGCATTCGGATTATCCGCCAAATACTCGTACTTTTTTGGTTCTTGATTATCTTCCATATACAAAATCTCCTTCCGTCTACATTATTTTTTAATCACAACTCCTAGCTTGAGTAAAAAGTAGAAGAAAAGGAGCAAATTTGCATAATTAATCAGGGACAACAACATTTTTCGTCAAATAATAAAAATACAAAGACGGATATGTTTAGAGACAAAAAAGAGGGAGTAGTCCCTCTCCCTCTTTAATCGGTTGAATTTTCTTAAAGGGCAGACCTATTCGAGTACTCCACCCAAGTAGAGCCTTCATAGCTATTCAATTAGCCGAGCAAAGTGAATCGACTTCCAGCTGCCGTTTTACTCCAATATTGCGTTCGAAAAATGTAAGATAATCCTAACATGTCTCATTTATGAATAGCTGTCACTAAACAATTTATCTTGATTGGTTTTCCCTCAGCATTTTTTGCAGGTATTCTTCCGATTTTCCTGTGGGAATACTAAGGCTTTCCCAATTCTCGGCTTTTAATTGTTTCCCAATAAAAACAAGTTGCCCTATATGATAAGCGTAATGGGCTAGTTGTCTTTCAATAGCATCAAGTACCGTATGACTTTCACCACGAATATATACTTTTTTCAACAAGTCTTGTTCATCTAAACCACTTAGCGTTTCAAACAGAATAGTCCAACCTTTCTCCCAAGTAATCGTCAAATCTTGCTTAGATGAAAGTGTATCGTCAAATTCCTGTTCACGATTTCTAGAAGGTTTTTCCCCATCCGAAGTTAAAAAATCAGACCACCTAGATGTCATATTGCCACTTAAATGCTTCACGATAACTACAACGCTATTTGAACCAGCATTTAAAACCCAGTGAATATTCTCTTCGGATAATTGGCTTATCGTTTTATCTCCAAGGTCTTTAACGCTTTTAAATCGTTCTTGGACAATCTTCAAATACTCATTTCCTAAATTCATCAAGTCATCCTCCTCACCTGTTCGTTCAAATTAAATTTCCGCTTGCTTAACAATTAACACTCTCTAACTTCACTTTCGATTTAGAAATGAAGAATTCCTTCTTTTGGCCGATAAGTTCGTGGTGACTGTTTTGATTACTTGCACAGCTAAGAAGTCGACATGCATCAATTGCGGACAAGTTGCAAAACACGCCGTTTGGTTCGCTCGAGCTTATTAACTAAATAACTATAATGAAAAATGCTCTCCGAATAAATCGGCAGGAGCATTTTTTATATAATTAAGTTTATGGCACACATTCGGTTTGCGAATGGACTTTCATTCATACAATTGAATTTACTTATGAGTGGAAGGGGAATATGCTATTCATATAGTGGTTTTTCGGAAAGAAGGATTTGGGATGGAATACATTATGCTTTACTTCATCGGCTTTGTCGCAACAACGCTTGGTACTTTGGCAGGGGGCGGGGGACTAATCAGCTTGCCGGCCATGCTATTGATGGGATTGCCGGTACATTCTGCAATCGGGGCGAATAAAGTATCAAACACAGTAAGCTCATTTTCGAGTTTTCTAGTGATTTATAAAAATAAAGAAGTAACGATAAAAGAAGCACTTAGGGTTGTTCCAATCAGTCTAGCCGGCGGAATTACCGGTGGACTTATCGCGTCCTTCCTAAAAGAAGAATGGATGATTGTTATCGCGATTGTACTATTAACATTCGCGTTCATTACTTCGTTTCTTGGGAAATCGGACTTTAACGGCAGTGAATCATTTCGTGTAACTAAAAAAAGTGCTTCGTCATTATACGGAATTGGTATTTACGATGGGGTGTTTGGTCCAGGCAGCGGAACATTAGCGCTGTATTTATATGCTCGATTAAAGGTTTCTTACTTAAGAGCAGTCGGTCTTTCTCGGATCATGATTTTTTCAAGCTGTTTTGGAGCATCGATTAGTTATATCTCAACAGGGAAAATAATATGGCCGCTCACGATTGCATTAATGCTTGGTTCGATAAGTGGTGCGCAACTCGGCGTACGTCTATCGCGTAAGTTGAAAACTGAGCATGTTAAACCAATACTTCGCATTGTCACCGTGCTCTTAATTATGCAAATTGCAGTGAATTATTTTGGATAAGTATACTGAAATACAAGCTCATAAAGGGTTTATAGTGGAATACAGAATTTGTCGACAGACTCTATGGGATTCCAATCGGAACATTTTTCATAATTAATGCATTTGATAAGTATCATGGAAGAATAGGTAGTTAACGCTACACACTCTAAAGAAGGAGGATTACATATTAAAATACTCGTTGTGGGTGCAAGTGGAACGATTGGGAAAGCGGTTACTGAAGAATTGGAGAAAAACCATGAGGTGATCCGCGCGGGACGAAACGGTGCTGATGTGTCTGTTGATATTACGTCAGTGGAGAGTATTAAGAAGATGTACGAACAAATTGGTAAAGTAGACGCGGTTATTAATGCTGCAGGTCGTGCCCATTTTGACGCAGTAACGGATATGACACCCGAGTTGAATGATGTAGGGATTAACAGCAAATTGAAAGGGCAAGTCAATCTGGTTTTATTGGGATTTGATAATTTGAATGATGGTGGAAGTTTCACGTTAACGACGGGAGTTATGATGGATGATCCAATTGCATTGGGGGCTTCAGCTGCACTGGCAAATGGCGGTGTCAGAGCATTCGTTAAAGCTGCGGCAATTGAAATGCCAAGAGGAATTCGCATTAATAGCGTAAGTCCAAATGTGTTACAAGAGTCGATGCATAGGCTTAGTGGTCTATTCCAGGGGTTCGAAGCGGTTCCTGTAAAGCGTGTGGTTCTTGCTTTTGAAAAAAGCGTCTTTGGCCTGCAAAATGGCCAGAATTACGAAGTGTACTGACATTTGGAATACAAGAAGCCTTCCAGGTAGATTTCTTGGAAGGCTTCTTGTATTTAGTGTGCATCAAACATTGGCTGGAGCTTTTGAGGTTTTACTTAGTCTCTGTGAAAGCAAAAAGGCAATTGTCGATGAAAGGAAAATGATGAATAGAGAATTGGTGGAAGCACTTTCTACTATAACTTCTTGTCCAGATGTGGATGATACGCCAGATAAATCAGGTGTATATAAAAGCGTTAGAATCGCTCCCGATGAAATTTGGAACAAAAGATACAGTATTGCAAAACTACTGATAAAGATTAAATATTTTTTCATTGTTTTCACCTCTACATCTCTTTACGAACCAGATTAACTAAAGTTTCATTTATTTCAGTTAGCAACTGTTCTGCTGATACCAACCGTTCGCCGCCACCTTGGACAAAAGCATCATTTCCGCCGCCTTTGCCATTGATGAGGGGAAGTATAATAGATGGAATTGGCTTCATACTCGTCTTCACAGAAGCTCCACGGGCCGTGAGGAACTGTAGTCTATTATCATTTTCGGCAACAAGAAGTACAATTATTTCATCTGATTCAGCCACAAGGAGTCGGGCAAGTTTCTGTAATTGCTGAACAGTTCTACCTGTAAAGAGTGCTTTCACAACGCCATGTTCCTGTTGACTTAATAACGTTTTCGCTTCAAATGCCAACAGTGCTTCTTGTGCATCCGCCAACGATTTCTCAAGCGAATGATTTGCTTCCAATAACTTCTGCACCGCCTTTGCAACGCCGTTATCGGGTGTACTTAACAATCTTGAAGCTTCCGTCAACTCATTATTTTTACGCTTCAATTGCTGTAAAACACGCCCACCGCAAACAAAATGGACGCGCACTTTGCCGCGATGCTTTTCGGTCGATAAAATTTTCAGCATACTTACTTGTCCAGTTGAATGTGGATGCGTGCCGCCACAGCCATTGTAGTCATAATCGGGAATGATGACGAGCCGGATTTCATCTATCACCGCCAATTGCTTGCGAAGGGGATATCGATGAAGTTCAGTTTCCATCACCCATTTTATTTCAATTTGTAAGTTTTCTAAAATGATGTCATTCGCTAATTCTTCCACTGCATGTAATTGATCCAAAGATACTTCCTCAATATCTAAATCAATCGATACGATCTCTCTTCCTAAATGGAAACTCACTGTCGGAAATCCGAACAGTTCAACAAAAGCAGCTGACAGAATATGCTGTCCTGCATGCTGTTGCATATGGTCAAAGCGTCTTTCCCAGTCAATGACGCCCTCCACTTCGGTCATAGAACCGAGACTTTCAGCTACCGTATGGCGGATTTCATCGCTCACTTCCTCGACGTTGAGTACGGCGATGCCATTCAATGTTCCTATATCATGCGGTTGACCGCCACCTGTCGGATAAAATGCTGTATTGTCCAAAACGACATAGTGATGCCCATCTGAATCTTGTGCTGCCTTCTTTATCTGAGTCGTAAATGATTTACAAAATGGATCTGTATTATACAAACGATCTTTTAGCATGCAATCGACTCCAATAGTTTTTTTCTATTTTATCACGAATAAAGAAAAAGAGTGGCAATCCAATGGGGATTGCCACTCTTTTTTCTGATTAGTCTTATATCTTGCCAGCGGGGGAAAAAACCTTATCCTGCGCTACGTCTGTTTCATCTTTCTCATCAACTATCGGTTTTTTCGACCAGATTGTGGCGAGAATCGGACCTGAAATGTTATGCCAGATGGCGCCCCAAACACTCGGTAGTGCTGCGAGTGGGCTGAAATGCGCAGTCGCAAGTGCCACACCTAATCCAGAGTTTTGCATGCCAACCTCAATAGAGATAGCTCTTCGATCATTTTCGTTTAGGCCGAGCATTACAGCCGTGAGGTAGCCAAGTAGCAGACCGAATCCGTTATGAAGGAAAACAGCAATGAAAACAATAAATCCTGAACTTGCAACATTATCTGCATTCGCAGCAGTGACTGCGGAAACGATGATTAGGATTGCTAGCACTGAAATGAGAGGGACTACCGAAACGCTTTTTTCAACAGCTTTCGGGAAAAGTTTCTGAACAGCAAACCCTAAAATAATCGGAATGATGATCACTTGTACAATCGACATAAACATCGAGACGGGATCAACTGGCAGCCATTGCCCTGCAAGTAAAAGTAGCAAGAGTGGCGTAACGACTGGAGCCAATAAAGTGGATAGGGAAGTCATTGCAACTGATAACGCAAGATTTCCTTTTGCTAGATAGACCATTACGTTGGAAGCTGTACCACCTGGAACACAACCGAGAAGCACTAAGCCCGCCGCCAATTCAGGAGGTAACTTAAGTAAGTGCGCTAATGCGAAAGCGACAAGGGGCATGATGATAAACTGAGCTGCAACGCCGACAATGACAGGTAATGGCTTTGTCAGGACAATTTTGAAATCAACGGGCTTTAACGTCAATCCCATTCCGAACATAACGATTCCTAGTAAAATTGTAATATAGCCGCCTAATCCTAAAAACGGCGTGGGCGCGATGAATGCAATAACAGCAATAATAATAACCCAAAAGGCGAAGTATTTTCCTGCAATTGTACTGAGTGCTTCAAGTGTTTTCATAATAGGTATCCTCTCTAGTCCATCTTCACGATTTTATTTGGATTCAATAAATTATTCGGGTCAAGTGCTTTTTTGATTTTTTCCATGACGAGGAGTGCTGCACCGTGCTCTTGCTCCTGGTATTTCTGTTTGCCACTACCAACGCCGTGCTCTCCAGTACATGTGCCGCCGCGTTCAAGTGCATACATGACGATTCGTTCATTCAATTCGTCAGCTCTTGCAAGTTCTTCAGCGTCGTTCATGTCCATCATCAGTAGTACATGGAAGTTACCATCGCCTACGTGACCGACGATTCCGCCAGTCAAACCTAGTGATTCAACCGTTTCACGCGCGTGTTCAACTGCACTTGCCAACTCTGAAATAGGAAGACAGACATCCGTAACCATCATCTTTTTCCCTGGGTAGCCGTGGATGAAAGCATAGGCTAAATTGTGACGTGCTTCCCACAGCCTGTTACGTCCAGCGTTGTCCGTTTCAAATTCAATGTCTTCACATTGATGGTCTTTAACAATTTCTTTTGTAAAATCGACATCTTGTTTCAATCCCGCTTCATTCCCATGAAACTCCAAGAATAATGTCGGTTTTTCTTTATAGTTGGTTTCACTGTAAAGATTCGCCTGTTTTATAGATGGTTCATCTACTAATTCCACCCGTGCAATCGGAATCCCAGCTTGTAAAATAGAAACGACAGCTTCCACTGCGTCATTGACGGTAGGGAAGGATGCACGCGCGGCCGTAACATGCTCCGGAATTCCGTACACACGAAGTGTCAGTTCTGTAAAGCAACCAAGCGTACCTTCAGACCCTACGAAAAGACCATTTAGATGAAGGCCCGAAGCGGATTTTGCAGCCATATTTCCGGTGTGGATAATTGACCCATCCGCCATTACAACCTCTAAATCACGAACTTGATCACGCATGACACCGTATTTAACGGTCGTTGTACCACTAGCGTTTGTTGCCGCCATTCCGCCAAGTGTTGCATCTGCTCCTGGATCGACCGAGAAGAACAATCCATGCTTTTTCAGTTCTTTATTTAACTGTGTACGTGTCACGCCGGGTTGTACTTTTACCAGAAAATCATTTTCTCGAACTTCCAATACTTTATTCATCAATGAAAAGTCAATCGTGATTCCACCTTTGGTAGGGATAATATGTCCTTCTAGGCTAGAACCAAGACCGAACGGCACAACAGGAATTTGGTATTCATTCGATATTTTCATCACGCTGCTAACGTCTTTGGTGGATTCTGGGAAAACAACAATGTCTGGAAGGCTTGCAGCGTGATAGGATTCATCCTTTCCGTGCAGTTCTCTCACGGTTTCATTGATGGTCACCTGATCGTCTTTAAGTACATTTTTTAGTATGTGGACTATATCGTCTATAGCTGTTGTCATTTCGAATTCTCTCCTTCATTTAAAAAGTGGTCATACCGGGAATTTCGGTGATTTAGAATTATTAGATTTTGGTCCAACCAATGTTTATCATTATAACCAATAATCTGAACAATACAATACTTATTTTTAAGTCATTGATTAATCTAATAATGGTTGGTATCGTTAATAGTACGAATCGGGGTGAAGCGATTGATTACACAGAGAAAAAAGACCTATGAATTAATTGTTGAAAAAATAGAAGAACTCATTTTAAATGGAGGACTGAAATCGGGAGATAAGCTGCCGCCCGAAAGAAAACTGGCGAGTCAGTTTAACTTCAGCAGAACGTCTGTGAGAGAGGCACTACAAGCATTGGAGACTAACGGTACGATTGAGATTAGACAAGGCGGGGGAAGTTTCATCAAAACGTCTGAAGTTCAAATGATAAGTGATGCACTCTCCTCTACGTTTATTCAAGCCGAAAACAACTTGGTCTATGAAATGCTTGAATTGCGTCGTGCTTTGGAAGTCGAATCGGCATCACTTGCCGCACAACGCGCAACTTCCGCAGATTTGGAAAAGATTCGCCAATCACTGGAACTGATGGCCGCATCCCAGGAAGATGCAGAAGCGGGAGTACAGGCAGATTTGCATTTTCATCTGCAAATCGTCCAAGCTTCTCAAAATAAATTACTGATTAATCTGATTCAAACGCTTACAGAACGAATGGAAGACACAATACGAGCGACACGCAAACATCGTTTTTTAAATGACAATCGCTTTGAGGATACATTTGAGGAGCATAAGGAGATTTTCGTGGCAATCGCATCGGGCAATCCCCAGGAGGCAAAGAAACTGATGGAAGAACATATTACGCGTATTCGTAGAGAGCTGAGCATGAATTTTTTGCCGGAGTTAGGATAAACAATATGTTAGATCCAACTATAGTAAACGATATATTTAAAAATGGTTGCATTAAGAGGTAAAATTATGCAAAAAAAGATACGGCTAATGAATAGCCGTATCTAAACATGTAGATCATTTTAGTTTCGCTGCCTGGCTTTCAGAAAGCGTATTTCCTTTAGACGAAAGGAAAGTAACCAGTTTATTAGTTTTTCGTAGTTCTCTTTCCATAATTTTTTCATCAACAATGTCAAGAATAGCAAGGCTAGAAATAGTGAAAAAGAGATTATAGTTGTTAACCGGAAAAATAGTGTTTCTTGAAACCCGCCATAACCGACGCAAACAGCAATACTACTTACAAAAATGATAGCCAGCACAGGTAACAATTGAAAAAATATATCGTATTTTCTATTCTTGATAAACCGCATTATATGTGGGGAAATCATAGCAATAAGTAAGATATACGATATGATGACGAGCGTATCTACTACAACTATGAATATATCCATCTTGCTCATAACCTCCCTTTTAAAATCAACTAAAAGAATGACTCTTTCGGAAGATGCTATATACATAATATATACCCTTCCGATCCTGCATTTATGCCTAGAAAGGCACACATTTTTTACAATAAAAATAAAGAAAGAGGATGGTTTTATCACCCATCCTCTTCCCCGTGGTGTTAATCTATTATTTCGAAACTCTCCAACATATGGTGGAACCTAGCGCCGTGACCCTCCGCCGCTTCAAGGAAATAGTTTTCTGTAATGACGAAGCTTCCTTCTTTTCCGTTGCTTAAGACGTAAGCAGTGACGACTTTACTATCCCACTCACTGCCTGTAATACCATGCAACCAGTATCCTTCGAGCGGTTCTGTTACTGTTTCCACCGCGCGCAATTCAGGGAAATCCTTCTTCAATTCTGCTTCGATTTTGCCAACAAGGTCTTCCGGTTTTTCATTGGCGACTTGTTTAATTTCCATCGTTACTTCAGGGTATTTTTCAGGTAATGGATCAATTGTGGTAATGATATCTACCTCTTTTCCGTTGATCATTTTGTAGCGTGTTTCATCTACATAAATGATGTACTCGGAGTTGGTACCTTCATTCAAGTTAACGTTCGCTGCCTCGTCCTGACCTTCGATACTTTGAATGATTTCTTTTTCAGGGACGAACATATCTTTAATGCCTTTAATGAATGCCAGTCCTGTATCCGTTTGTAAACTGAATGCAATGACAAGGGCGGCGGCAGCTGTAATAATGATGGGAATTACTCGGCTTTTCTTTTTCATTTTTTTTACCTCCCCTTTGTTATCTTGCTCTTCGCTGAACAATTCTTTTTCCAAACTAGCCCATATTTCATCTTTGAGCCCATTCGTATCCTGTTTGGTCCGTGTATGAAGTTCTTCATTTACTCGTTTGTCGAAATTACTCATCGTAACCCATCCTCCTTATCTAACGGATCCAGCTGTTCTTTCAGCTTCTTCCTGCCTTTAAACAACCGTGATTTTACAGTATTCAGATTCAAACCTAGAATGTCTGCAATCTCTTTTTCGGTGAAGCCTTTCACATATTTTAAAATGAGCGGAATCCGGTGCATGTCTTCTAGCGATTGAATCGTATCGTATAAATCAGATAGATGATCGAAAGAATCTTCAGCAAGGGAAGGATCATTTTCTAAATCGGGATGTTCGAACTTTGATAGTGGTGATTCTTTCTTTAGGTAACGAAGGCATTCATTCGTCAAGATTCGATAAAACCATGGATCGAAAGGCAATTCGGGATTGTAGCTGCCGATTTGTCGATACACGCGGATGAATGTCTCTTGAACGGCATCTTTCGCCATTTCACGGTTTCGCGTAATTGCAGAAGCCGTTCGGATTGCATAATCAGCATATGCTTCGTAAAAGATACGGAATGACTCTTTATCTCCAGCCAGTAAATTTCGTATTATTTCTTCTTTTTCCATTTAGGTTCAACTCCTTCGGAACAACGGTATTTTGTTGTTCATACTATACTTACCCTCAGAACTATGAAAAAGTTTTCGTGTCTACAATCTAATTTTTGTAATGCCGAGTCGAATGACATATGCGGATGAAAGCTATCGTGTAAACTAAAAGGTGAAGTATGAGAAGTGTGAAAACAGAGGAGAGAGATTGATGAAAGTCGTTGCGATTGTCGGGAGTTTGAGGAAAGAGTCATTTAACATGCAGTTAGTGAAAACGATTGAAAAGAGGTACAGTCACCTTTTTGAAATAGAAATTGCAGAAATCGGTAATCTTCCGTACTTTAATGAAGATGATGAAAAGACACCTCCGGAAGTGGTACAGAACTTTAAGAAAATGATTATTGAAGCAGATGCTATACTAATTAGTACACCGGAATTCAACTGGTCCATCTCAGGGGTTTTGAAAAATGCGTTGGAATGGCTGTCCAGGGTCGATAAGGTGATAGTGGGGAAGCCAGTCTTACCGATGGGCGTTTCACAAGGAGCACTCGGGACAGTAAGGGCACAGTTGCACTTACGACAAGTATTAGGGAGTATCCAAGCGAATACAATGCCTCCTGCAGGAAATGAAATCTTCATCGGCTCTGCCGGACAAAAGTTCTTAGATGGCGAACTGATAGATGAAATGACACTTAAGTTTTTAGATCAAGTCGTCGATAAGTTTGTTACTTTTGTTAAAGAACCAGAAGTTAAATAATAAAAAAAACCGCCTTTTTGATTTCCATTGGAGAAATCGTAAGGGCGGTTTGTATATTATATAAATTAAAATAAAGAAATCATTGAAATCTGCTTGACGCCTAAGCTGTATTCAATTGTACAGCTGATCTAGTTAAATAACTTTCACCATATGATGAAATGGTTCACCAATAATTGTCCATGGGGAGACAATGTCATAACCAAGCCGTTTGTATAGACGAATAGCTGGTTCTTTTTGTGTTTCTACATTTAAAGAGAGCTTTGCGATGTTTTTTTGCTTGGCAATTTCTTCCGCATACTGAAATAGTTTCGTCCCGATTCCTTTACCGCGAAACAAAGGGTCAATACAAATAGTGTCGATATAAAGTTCGTCAGGTAATGATTCCGCGTCCACTTCAGAATTGGCGGCACCTTTTTTTGCTAGCCATTCACTTAAATTTCGATCGAGAGCGGGGGCATCTGTACCTGCGTATAACACCATAATACCGGCCACTTTATCATCTAGTTCTGCAATATATGTATAGAGATAGGAGTGTCGGTTATCTTCACGCTTGAACAGTATACAGAGTTCCTTTTCCACCTTGTCCCAGTCTGTTTCGCCTGTCATTCTTTTGGCAATATCACCGATTGCGTCAATTATAAGTGGTGCTGCCTGAGTTGCATCAATCGGTTGTGCCTGCCGAATCGTTATGTCCATTTGAAAATCCTCCTTATTTATCCTCTGATTATAGCAAACGTTCTTACCTATTTAAAAAGAACCACCCACTGCAAATGCAGTAGGCGGTTCAACTTATCTACTATATTTCAATCTTCGTTGGGTAATAGTCGGTAAGGTCATACCGATAACGATGATAATAATCCCGATTATTTGGAAAATAGTCAGCGATTCTTTCAATAAAATAACGGAGGCGGTAACGGCAACCGGCAGTTCCGCGGCACTTAATATAGAGGTCATTGCAGTACCGACTTTTGGCACGGCAATCGAAAAGAGATAAATTGGAATGACAATCCCAAATAATCCGAGAATGATGCCATATATCCATAAACCGCCGCTAAACAACGTACCATTCCAGACGATTTCCGGCGTTTGGAAAAAGAAGATGGCAATTGCTGCAAAAAACGATGTGAAAAGCAGACGCGTTTCCGTATCCATACCTTCGACTTGTCTTGAGTTAATCATAACGAATGATGCAAAGCTGACAGCTGAAGCCATTCCCCATGCCCATCCTTGCCATGGAATTCCGCTGAGGTCTGCATCGATAATTCCAGCTGCAAGTATGGTTCCTCCAAAAAGGAAGAGTAGTGAAATAACTTCAATTTGTTTCGGCAGACGTCTCTTCGCAATACAGTCGAACAGCATACCGACCCAAGTGAATTGGAATAGCATGACCACTGCAAGAGAAGCGGGCATATATTCAATAGCTTGTCCATATACTGTGCCTGTTGTAGCTGTAAATAGACCCGCTAAAAGCAGCGTAGTACCACCACCGAATTTGGGGACTCTATGTCGCACGATAACGAAAATGAGTAGTGCTATAAAAAATCCGACGAAATATTGGCTCGTCACTGCTTCAGCAGCAGTGAAACCATCTAGGATCGCCAGTTTAATAATCGTTGAAAGAATTCCATAACAGCTTGCCGCAAAGATAATAAGTAACGGATAAATCCATAGTTTCATAAAATAACCCCCTGTTCCATTTCAACAGTATAGCACTATTAGGGAAAGTCTTACAGGTCTGATGTCAGATGACTACGGAAGTAGTGCGAAGAATTTTTATAGACGCTCACATAAATTGAAATAAGCTCAAGTAGTTCTCAGTTAACTACCTTTATTCTTATACTTCTTGTAGTCCGCACTCCATGATACGATTAGAAAAATAGAATGACAGGGAGAGTTTAGATGGTTAAAACTAAGAATAAACATGTTTTGATATACGGCGATGCATTCGTCGATTATATAGCGGAAGACAAGTCCAATTCGACATTCACTACATTTCTTGGCGGGGCGACGGTCAATGTGGCGGCGGGTATTTCTAGGCTCGGCGCGTCTTCCGCGTTCATCACAGTAACAGGAGATGACGCGACTTCCGAATTCGTTCGAGATGAATTGCGAAAAGAAGGTGTCGACTTATCGTTTGCAAAACTGAAGAATGACAAACGGGTGAGCGGTGTGTATGTACATTTGACGCAAGAGAACGATCGTGTTTTTCATACTTATATCGATGAGACGCCTGATATTCAGGTGGAAACTTCTGATTTGACTACAGAGGCGTTTCAGGATGCGTCCGTATTACATATTTGCTCGGGTACGATGTTTCATTTAACGGCTTTACAAACAACGCGGGAAGCGGTTCGTCTTGCTAAGAAGTTTGGAGTACCTTTGTCATTTGACGCAAATATTCGTCCGCTAAGGTGGGATAGTGAAGCGCTTTGTCGTGAAACAATCCTGTCATTTGTTGAGGGCACCAATCTTCTGAAATTGGCGGAAGAGGAGCTTTTTTTCCTGACTGGGACAGATACACTGGACGACGGAATCAGTAAGTTGATGCCTTATCAGATTCCCGTCATACTCGTCACTGCTGGTGAGCGCGGTACGTCTGCTGTCATTGACGGCGGTGTGACACATGTAGGCGTTGAACCGGTTGTGCCTGTCGATACAACGGGAGCTGGTGATGCGTTCGTCGCAGGGATTCTGCGCCAGATCCATTTAAAAGGGTATCCTGAAACGCGTGATGAATGGATTGACTATGTCTCCTTTGGCAATAAACTCGGTACACTCTGTGCAACCAAACCGGGCGCACTGTCAGCGATGCCTCAGCTTGAAGAAATAGATGAATAATGAAATGCTCCCATTATTAATGGGAGTATTTTTTACTTATTATTCTAAATAACCAATTCCTTCCTCGCGATTGAGGAGGGAGATGAGCTTACTTAAATTACAGAATGGTTGATATTTAGTCATATCGTACACGTTTGTTATATACACTATAGAACAGTATTGTTATAATGGTTTTATCATTAACTAGTAGAAAGGTTGTGAAGTCTTTGTCTCAACTCGCGAATATTCCATGGAGCCTTATTATGCCGATTATTGTGTTGCAGGTGATCCTAATGAGTATTGCCCTCGTTGACGTTATTCGGCATCAGCGGACAAATGGACCGTTCATCATGTGGATCTTTATTATCATCTTTGTAAATCTGATTGGTCCTATCCTGTACTTTATTTTTGGGAGGCGGCAAGTATGAACACTTTGCTTCAAGTAGAAAATTTGTTTAAAAGATATGGGACCAATAAGGTAGTTGAAGAGGTTTCGTTTTCGCTTGATGAAAATACCGCTACGGCTTTGATTGGACCGAACGGGGCTGGAAAGACGACGACACTGTCGATGCTTGCAGGTCTGGTTTCGCCGACTGGCGGCATAATACAGTTTCAAGGTGACCCCAAACCAGATATACGGTCGGTTATCGGATTTCTCCCACAGTATCCAAAATTCTTCCCATGGCTATCTGCACTTGAGTTCACGGAAATGGCTGCTCAATTGAGTGGAGTAGCATCTAGACAAGCGACTATCGAAGCAAGAAAGACATTGGAGTTTGTCGGTCTTGGAGAAGCCCTTAACAAAAAAATAGGTACCTATTCTGGAGGGATGAAACAACGACTTGGGCTTGCGCAAGCAATTGTCCATAAACCGAAGTTGCTGTTGTTGGATGAGCCGGTATCTGCACTGGATCCAGTTGGGCGCCGCCAAGTGATGAATTTGTTGAAAGAATTGCAACGGGAAACAACGATTTTATATTCAACCCACATTTTGAATGATGCGGAAGAAATGACCGATCAGGTGCTTTTTTTGAGACACGGAGAACTTGTTGAACAGGGTTCGCTTAATGAGGTACGTGCACGCCATGCAGAACCGCGTATTATTATTGAATTTGAAGGTATGCAAGAATTGGGACGTTTCAAGGAAATGGTCGAGTGGCAAGTGACGTCAAAAGGATTGGTTACATCTATTGATGTTCAGTCGCAATTGATTGAAATGTCATCTGTTCTATCCGTATTAAGTGCGGGTGCTTTCCTAGTTAGAAAAGTTGAACTTCAAACGGCGACCCTTGAAGAAATCTTCATGAAAGTGGCGGTGATTTGATGAATGGATTGAGCGTGTTATTGCGGAAAGAATGGCGTGAGCATACAAGAAACTTTAAGATACTATGGATCCCTATTGTCTTTATCATTTTCGGGATATTAGAGCCGCTTACGAATCATTTTTTACCTGAAATCATGAAAAGTGTTGGCAATTTGCCAGAAGGAGCCGAATTTACTTGGCCAGAATTCAGAGGGGAAGATATTTTCATATCATTACTTGGGCAATATCAACTCATTGGCATTCTTGTTATTATTTTTGCATTCATGGGTGCGATTTCAGGTGAACGGAAAAATGGGACAGCGACTCTTCTCTACGTCCGCCCGATGTCATTTCGTAATTACTTTTTGAGCAAGTGGATCGTTATTAATGGAATTATACTGGGTAGCGTATGGCTAGGTTTCATTGGAGCATGGTATTACATTGAACTTCTCTACAACCATGTAGATATAATGTCGGTCTTCGCGTTTATTGCGACTTATAGCCTGTGGATTATCTTTGTTGTGACAGTTGTCTTAGCGTTGAGTGCATCACTTCCAACAGGTGGTACTGCGGGGCTTGCAATTCTGATTACACTTATTTATCAGGTTATCGATTCACTTATCGGAACATATTGGACCGTGTCACCCTGGAAATTGTCGATGTATGCTTCTTTTTGGTTTAAGCCGGAATCAGATAAAGCGGATTTATGGATGAGTTCAGGCCTCACATTGGTCGTTATAGTCGCACTTATCGTATTCGGTGTTTACATGGCAAAACGGAACGCAGCAAAAACAACAGTGTGACTGAAAATTCTGTTATTATTATAAGGAAAGCACATAGTCTAGACACTGTTCAAGGTTAAAAAATGATACTTATTTTACGAGATAGGGGGAATTTTATATGACAGTACGCAACTCGGACCGATTTATTTTTGCATATAACCGAATTGAAAAGTCAATGGAGAAAATTAGTGGCTTAAATAGCTATATGCCATTCTCGCGCTTAATTGACAAATCAAAGCATTTGAACGCTATTATCCGCAAGTTTGAGCAGGATTTGCGGGAATATGGTGATTTGCGTAACGCAATCGTTCATCATCGCACAGATAATGAGTATGCAATTGCGGAACCGCATGACGATATAGTCGAGCTGATTGAGTATATCGAACGCGAACTATCAAAACCAGTTACAGTCGGTGATATGTTTACACGAAAAGTCCATACATTACAGGCTTCTGATACATTATCCTCCGGATTAAAGATGATACGTGAAAAAAAGTTCAATCAAATCCCTATCTATCAGAGTAATAAGTTCATTGGACTTGTAACAGCTACGGGAATTACATATTGGCTAGCAGATAATATGACAGATACTATCATTTCCCGGGAAATGCCAACACTCCTCGACATTTATTCTCATGAAAAACAAAAAAACACATACAGATTTGTTAAAAGTAATCTTTCTGTTTATGAAGCTGAAGAATACTTCAAAAAGTTTGTCTCTGAAGGAAAGCGCCTCGAAGCTCTTTTAATAACTGAAAATGGTAAACCCGAAGAGAAATTACTGGGAATAATTACGCCACTGGATCTTATAAAAATAGAGTGAAAAAAAGCTTTGTACCATTCACATGAAGTGAGTGGTACAAAGCTTTTTCAATACTTGGGCAAACCGGATCCTGGTGATTTCTCGGCGCTGGACGAATTGCTTTTAGTATCGTGGTGACGTTTTTCTTCTTCCCATTCCATCCGAGCGTCTTCAAGAGGTACCGCATCAACAGTTTGCATATCCTCATGCATATCATAAATGCTCTCTTTATCTGTTCGGAGGTATTCTGGATTATCCATATATGGCCCATCTGCATCTTTCCGGTCACGTTCAGTGAATACTTTCTTTTTAGTCACTAAAACCAGACTCCTTTCTATTTTAATCTGCCGCGGAATATTCTGTTGTCCTTATGTTATTCACTATTTTATAGAAATTAAACATTAAAGTTTTTTTATGAAATTGACGGGTACATTATGAAAAAGAGACTATTCATCAAGGAGGAGCTATGTAAAATGGAACACAAGAAATTTATCGGTACATTTCATTCTGAAGATACTGTTTTATATAAAATCACGGAAATGAAAGCGCAAGGATATGTTGAAAGTGAGATGTATGTAGTTACGATCGCAGAAGATACTATTTCAATGTTGCGCGGACAGACAGAAGCCGAACTTTTAGGTACAACCAATGGAAACTGGTTAGACCGATTCAAACTATTTTTGAGTGACGAAGAACCGATTCTAGCAGCTTTTAAAAGCATGGGGGTTTCAGAACAGAAATCAAGGGAGTACTATAATGAGGTGAAGAATGGCGGAGTTGCATTGTTCGTAGAGGATAGGGAGAGCCATAATCAGACGACGGAACAGCACCCCGAAGAAATGGATAGCAGGGCTGAACGAAGTTTGAGTGGAGAACAGTTGGCTGGATTAGATAATAACCAACAAGACACCGTTCCACGTATTAATACAAATAAGTTATAGTTGGATAGAAAAAAGCTGATTCCAGTTGGAATCAGCTTTTTTCACCTTCGCTTTTTACCTGCTTTATTTCTCCGACTGCTTTTTGCGCTTCACCTTTTATTTTGTCAAACTTTCCTTCTGCTTGCAGTGAAGCATCATTTGAAGCATTACCAATCTGGTCTTTCGCTTCACCTTTTATTTTATTCACTGTACCTTTTACTTTGTCTGATAAACCATCGTTCGTCATAGTAAAACCTCCAATTTTTTCGTTGTTTACAATATACCCGCCAAGAAAAAACCTAAACTTATGAATAGTGTACGGATTTTGGAATACTTTGTCTAAAGATGAGTCTAGATACCTATAGGTTTCGACTGAAATGTGACAAATAAAGTGTACTACTTGTCGATATATTGCGTATAATGGATACAAATATAAAATAGTGGGGGATGAAATGTTTAGAAAAGGTCGATATGCGTTATGGGGAAATAAGGAGTTTGAACTGATATCATACCTACGGCAATATTATTTGCAATCAGGCAATCCTTTAGATTTAAAAAATGGATTCATCGAAAAGAACGGAAAAAACCCTGTTTTCATTAGACCGGTCTCTGTAAGGGAATTGGAAGATGCATATGAAATCATTCCATATGCGATGATAGAGGGGTATCGCTTTGCTGTGGAAGGTTACAACGAAAAGACAGGTAAATTGGCACTCGTGACAAATAATCCATTTGTCAAAGAGAAGATTGACGTTCGCCCATATGGGAAGTTTGAATACATCATCGAAATTGCTTTGAACGATGTTGGTGTGGAACTAAAGGAAGATCGAATTCCTATACTTGGTTTTAATGGTTTAAACCCATGAAAAGGTAATCATGTATGTCGAAAGTAGACACACAGGATTACCTTTTTCATTGTTTTAGGAGCTGAAGTACGGATTGGGCCTGTTGCATATGCATTGAAAGGACATATTGACCTGCTTGAAGCAGGATATTCGATTTCGTTAGTGCCATCATTTCTTTTGCGAAATCTATATCACGTATGCGAGATTCGGCGGCAGTTAAGCTTTCTTCCATAACTAGTGTATTATTATAAGCGTGTTCAAGTCGGTTGGTATAGGAACCCATTCGAGAACGTTCAGACGAGACGATTTTAATGGCATTATCAAGTGCATCGATGGCATTATTGGATTTCGTGGAGTCTATAATTGACACGTTCTTCAACCCTATTGAAGTAGCACTCATATTATCGATATAAAATTCAATCGACTGCCGGCCATTAGCCCCGGCTTGGATTTTTAATGAAGAACGTGAGCCGTCTAGCAGAGGGAGTGAGTTGAATTTCGTATCATTGGATATGCGGGTGATTTCATTTTTTAGTTCTTCAAATTCAAGAGAAAGGTTATCGCGATCTGAATTAGTCAATGTTCCGTTGGAAGACTGAACACTTAACTCTCGCATTCGCTGGAGAATGGAATGAGTTTCATTTAAAGCCCCTTCGCTTGTCTGGAATAGTGAAATTCCGTCTTCGATATTGCGTCCTGCCATAGACAGTCCACGGATTTGAGCGCGCATTTTCTCAGAAATCGCAGTACCAGCTGAATCATCCGCAGCACGATTTATGCGCATGCCTGAAGACAATCGTTCCATTGACTGTATTACTTGTTTGTTTTGCAAGTTCATATTGCGGATAACGTTCATTCCTGTTGTTTGCCAAATTCCAAGCATCGCAAAAACCTCCTGCCTTTGTGTCATACATCGGCGTTAAATAGAGATTATTAAGAGGAGGATTTATTGGTAATGAAATTAACTGAATTTCGTTTAATAAATTATGAAACAGGGTATTTACATTTGAGGGTATTGTATAGAGGTGTACATAAATCTCTATTGAAAAGTTTAACCAGAGGGGGCGAAGTAAGTGCTGGAATTTAAAAATGTATCGAAAATCTATGCCGGCGGAAAGAAAGCTGTAGATAATTTGAACTTACATATTAATGCGGGTGAATTTATCGTTTTTATTGGGCCTAGTGGATGCGGAAAGACAACAACAATGAAAATGATTAATCGGTTAGTTAAACCGTCAGAGGGCAAAATTTTAATTAACGGAGAAAATATTATGGAAAAGAACATCGTCCAATTACGTCGTTCAATTGGATACGTTATCCAACAGATTGGTCTATTCCCCCATATGACCATTCGAGAAAATATTGCTCTCGTGCCTCGACTTATGAAAAAGTCGATTGAGGAGCGCAATGATAAGGCAGATGAGCTAATTAAGCTTGTGAATATGCCGGCGGAATTCTTAGATCGCTATCCACATGAACTAAGTGGAGGGCAACAGCAGCGTATTGGTGTACTTCGTGCATTAGCCGCTGATCCTCCCCTTATTTTAATGGATGAGCCTTTTGGTGCACTCGATCCAATTACTAGGGATTCGTTGCAAGCAGAATTCAAAAATCTTCAAAAAAGGCTTGGGAAAACAATTATCTTTGTTACGCATGATATGGATGAGGCCATTAAACTAGCAGATCGAATTGTAATTATGAAGGATGGAAAAATCGTTCAGATGG
Organism: Sporosarcina sp. Y352; assembly: GCF_056786535.1. NCBI lineage: Bacteria > Bacillati > Bacillota > Bacilli > Caryophanales > Caryophanaceae > Sporosarcina > Sporosarcina sp. Y352. The sequence goes on along the minus strand of NZ_JBXCJE010000004.1, from coordinate 372,226 downwards.
GTACTCCAGACGAAATATTAAGGGAACCCGCCAATGAATTTGTAGAGGACTTCATTGGAAAAGATCGTCTCCTGCAAGCACAGCAACATATCCAGACTGTAGGGCAAATCATGAATTCAAATCCAATATCTATTCAAGCGGGAGGAACCCTATCGCAGGCGGTTCAACTTATGCGTGAACGTCGTGTCGACTCACTACTCGTTGTTGATGAAAATAACGTGCTAAAAGGCCTGCTGAATGTTGAGATGATAGACAGAGGCAGGAACATGGAAACTTCAGTCGGGGACGTCATGTCTACAGAATTGACCGTTGTTCAAAAAGATACACTTCTACGAGAAGCGACACGTAATATTCTTGTACGGGGCTTGAAATATGTAGCTGTTGTCGATGAAAATCGACATCTGGTTGGTCTGATTACAAGAACAAACCTAGTCGATATCGTCTATGATTCCATTTGGGGAGATGGCGAAGGAGAATCTGAAGAACAAACACTAGGTCAAGTGTAAAGGAGGTTATTGAATGAACGGACTTATTGATTTTTTCTCTGAGTATGGAGGCCAGCTTGCAACGAAGACTTGGGAACATCTCTATATTTCATTTATAGCGCTTGCCCTCGGTATTATTGTCGCGGTTCCACTTGGCATAATGCTAAACAGAGTACCTAAAGTAGCTGGTTTTGTGTTAGGGGTCGTTGGCGTCATCCAGACGTTCCCGAGTCTTGCAATTCTAGCCTTCTTCATACCGCTTCTTGGAATTGGAAAAGTACCTGCAATTGTTGCTTTATTCCTTTATTCGATGTTGCCAATTCTTAGAAACACATTCATCGGTGTGAGAGGGGTCAATCAGGATCTCGTGGAAGCCGGTCGTGGTATGGGTATGACAGCTTTCGAGCGAACTTTAAATATTGAACTACCACTGGCGATTCCAGTTATTATGGCGGGAATAAGGCTTTCAGCGGTCTATCTAATCGGTTGGGCAACACTTGCTTCGTTCATCGGTGGAGGAGGACTTGGAGATTTTATCTTTGATGGTTTGAATTTGTTTCGAACAGATTTAATAATTGGTGGTGCGATACCGGTGACATTACTTGCACTTCTAGTAGATTTCCTTCTCGGCCGGTTTGAATTGTTTGCAACGCCAAAAGGACTGAAAGAAAGCAGGAAAGTGGTTTCTTGAGGAGGGAATACAATGTTTAGAAAAAATATAAATAAATTTATAATTCCGCTCTTGGCTACAACCTTGTTGATAGGGGGCTGTTCACTCCCTGGCCTTGGCGGAGGGGAAAACACCATCCGAATTGCAACACTGACAAGTACAGAAACGTCGACTTTAGGTCATGTAATTCGATTAATGATAGAAAAAGAAACTGATTTGAATGTTGAAATGGTGGAAAATCTGGGAACGTCTATTATACAGCACCAGGCATTGACCAGTGGACAAGTAGACATTACGGCGGCACGCTATACGGGTACTGACATGGCAAGTGTTTTAGAGATAGAGCCACTATCCGATCCTGGAGAAGCGATGGCTTTAGTCCAAAAAGAGTTTGATGCGCGTTTCGATCAAGTTTGGTACGATTCTTATGGTTTCCAAAATACGTATGCACTTACAGTGACGGATGCCCTCGCTGAAAAAGAAGGACTTAATACTGTATCGGATATAGAAGAAATCTCTGATGAATTAACGCTCGGCGTAGACAATTCATGGCTGAACAGAGAAGGCGATGGTTACCAGGGATTTGTCGAGACATACGGATTTGAATTTGGTGAAGCATTGCCTATGTCTCTCGGACTTGTTTATCAAGCGGTGAATAGCGGAAAGATGGACGTTGTTCTGGCGTATAGTACGGATGGGCGTCTGAAAGCTTTCGATTTGAAAACGTTAGAAGATGATAAGAAATTTTTCCCGCCGTATGAGTGCTCGCCCGTCACACGAAAAGATGTCATTGAAAAGCATCCAGAAATCGATACTATTCTGAAAAAACTTGCAGGTAAAATTGATGGGGAAACGATGACACGTCTAAACTACGAAGCAGATGTCAACAAAAAAGAACCTGCTATCGTGGCAAAAGAATTCTTGGCTGAAAACAATTACTTCAACTGAGTCACTGGAGGTGAGCTAATGGAAACGTTACAAGAACTGTGGGCCTATTTCACAATAAACGGCACCTACGTATGGGATCAGTTTGTAAGGCATTTCCTTATGTCTGCTTATGGAGTCCTGTTTGCGGCGATTGTAGGAATTCCCGTGGGAATCCTAATTGCCCGTTATGGTAAATTGAGTGGATGGGTATTATCGATAACGAATATAATTCAGACCATCCCGGCCCTCGCAATGCTCGCTGTTTTAATGCTGGCGATGGGACTGGGACCGAACACGGTCGTGATGGGCTTATTCCTATATTCTTTATTGCCAATCATAAAAAACACCTATACAGGAATTAAAAGTGTTGAAAAATCCGTATTGGAAGCAGGTCGTGCAATGGGGATGACACGGACACAAATGCTGTTCATGGTTGAACTACCACTTTCGATGTCGGTAATCATGGCGGGCCTGCGAACTGCACTTGTTGTTGCAATCGGAGTCGCAACAATCGGAGCTTTCATAGGCGGCGGAGGACTCGGCTCTATTATTATCCGAGGCACGAATGTGACGGACGGCGCGGCTATCATTTTGGCAGGAGCGATTCCAACTGCCTTAATGGCGGTAATTGCAGACTTATTAATGGGCTGGTTGGAACGTGTTCTATCCCCTGCAAACCGGAAGGCAGTGACTAAAAAAGTTTCACCTGTAAATAATATAGTATAGCAACGGATTGGAGGAGACTCAATGATAGAAAATTTTAATATACGTAAGGAAATGTTTGAAGATACACCAAATGAAACATTGCATTTCGAGTTGACCTTGGACGGGAATGAATACCAAGGACATTACAAGGACAATGATGTGAACTGGTTTCAAATGAAGCCTGACCAGGAGAACCACGAAATGCAGATTGCAGACTTGGAAGCCGAAGTGAAAAAGAGAATTAAAGAATGGGAATTACATTGAATGGAAAGTAGTTCGAAAACCACCGATAACTTGGTGGTTTTTTTATTTACGGGACCTCTTATTGTTAGAACGAAAAATTGGCACTTGTCCGAAATTAGCGAATGTCTACTAAAAAAAGAGAGAAGAAAATTGTCTGGATTCACCAATTCTAGCTACTTGTTAAGCGATATAAAACATCATCATCGTCTGAAGGATTTCCACGTCCATCGGTATTATTTGTAATGAAATAAAGCGATTTTCCGTCTGAAAACACATCTCGGATACGGCCAAAACCCTCAATTTTGTCAACTACTTCACCGCTCTGCGGATCTATGACTAGAATTGCTTCTCCACGAAGGGTTGCAATATACAGCAATCCCTTATGAAATACCATACCGGATGGTGCCCAAGTCTCACTTGAACCGGAAGTAAGCAATGGCGTTTCCAAACCTTCTTCTGATTCTGTCCCCTCAATGATCGGCCATCCATAGTTTTTGCCTTCTTCAATGATATTTACTTCGTCATTTGCGGATTGACCATGTTCCGAGGCGTACAAATTTCCGTTTTTATCCCACGCGAGCCCTTGAGGATTTCTATGCCCAGAGCTAACAATTTCAAAGGCGTTCTCTCCAGTGAGGCGAATGATTTTCCCGTTGAATGATTTTGGGTTTTGAGCTGAATCAGGATTCGCGCCATCCCCTATCGTTGCGTACAAAACATTGTCAGGTGAGAATGCGAGACGGCCACCATGATGGACTGGTCCGGATTCTATACCGTCCAATAAGATTTCGTTTTCGTACCAAGAACTCCCATCATACTCTAGCGTCACAATTCGATTGACAGGTGCTCCTTCAAAATCATATGTGTAGTAAGCATAGGCTTTGTGGGAGTCCTGAAAACCTTTATCCAAAACAAAGCCTAGTAAACCTGATTCAGCTGCATTCGATAAAAGTGCTGAAAGATGGACATCCTCCCGTATCAATTTTCCGTCCTTCCCGACCTTAACAATCGTTCCCGCTTTCTCGGAAATGAAAAAGTACTCGCCGTCATAGTCAATGGACCACGGTGAAAGCAGTTGAGTTACAATTTTTTCAGTTGGATCATGATTTAGAGTTGGATTTAATTCCTGATTGCAACCTGCCGGAATGATTAGAAAGAACAATAGAAGAAGGTGTTTCAAAGCGGATACCTCCATTCATACATCATTTTCACTAGTATATAACGGTGTGCGGAAGAAAAGGAAATGAAACCCATCAAATATAGCATCTTGTATTGTATAAAAATGGGTTAGGACTGGCATGCTTATTTGTAGATATCATAATAGATTTGGAAAGCGGTTCGAAGGAGGATATAGAATGGCAGAAGATAAAAAAGGGCTATCAAGAAGGGATTTTCTGAAGACGACCGGAATAGCGACCGGGGCACTCGTAGGAGGGGGTCTCATTGGAGGTCTTGTCGGTTACAACGTCAACAAGGAAGGTCAAGTTGCAGGAAAGGCTGGACATAAAGGGGCAGGCGATGAACAAGTCGCCGTAAGCAATCGAGGTCTGATGTTCTTTACGAACATGGCAGAGTTCAGTTTGTTGTCTCAGGCAGTTGAGCGGATTTTCCCAGAAGACGATCTTGGTCCTGGTGCAATTGGACTCGGGGTTCCCTATTTCATCGACAACCAACTAGCGGGCAATTACGGAAGTAACTCGAAGGAATATATGCAAGGACCATTCTTTGCCGGTGAATCGACGCAAGGATATCAAAGTAGGCTAACGCGTGCGGAGATTTTCAGACAAGGAATTGCAAAAATGGAAGCAGAAGCAATGGGACGGTTCGATAAAAAGTTCGCTGATCTAGAGGGTGGTCAGATGGACGAAGTTATCACCGCGTTCCAAAAAAATGAAATTGACATGAAAGGCGTGTCATCGGAATTTTTCTTCAAGCTACTTCGGCAGGCAACAATGGAAGGTGCTTACGCAGATCCAATTTACAACGGTAATACCAATATGGATGCTTGGCGCATGAAGGAATTCCCAGGCAATCAAATGACCTATATCGCAGAAATAGAAAATGAAAAGTTTGTGAAATACGAACCACAATCACTAAGTAGTATGGAACATTAAAGGGGGAACAGCGAATGGCAACAACGTTGGAAAAAGTGGATGTCGTTACGGTTGGAGTTGGTTGGACAGGTGGTATTATTGCTGCTGAATGTGCAAAAGCAGGACTGAAGGTTGTCGGATTGGAACGTGGAAAGGAGCGAAGTACAGCAGATTTTTCGAGGGTGCATGATGAGTACCGATATGCAATGCGTTATGAGCTGATGCAAGATTTATCGAAAGAAACAATTACGTTTAGGAATCACCAAAAAATGAGGGCATTACCTATGCGACAAATGGGATCTTTTCTTCTTGGAGAAGGGCTCGGTGGGGCAGGGACGCATTGGAACGGGCAAACGTGGCGTTTTCTACCCTATGATTTTGAAATCAAGTCAATGACAGACAAAAAATATGGAAAAAACAAACTATCAGCGGACTACCTGCTACAAGATTGGGGCATTACCTATGATGAGTTAGAACCTTATTTCGACAAATTTGAAAAGACTGCAGGATTATCTGGTGAAGCCAAAAATCCTTTCGAGGGGAAACGTTCTTCTGATTACCCAACACCCCCAATGATTAAAACCCCACTCCTGAAAAAATTTGAAACGGCAACAAGCAATCTTGGATATACGCCCTTTATGTTACCATCCGCAAACTTGTCAAAGGCTTATACTAACCCAGACGGCGAATCAATAGCAGCCTGCCAATACTGCGGGTTTTGTGAACGATTTGGTTGTGAATACGGAGCAAAGACTTCACCGGAAATTACGGTCATTCCAACCGCAAGGAAAACTGGAAACTTCGATGTACGTTTCCATGCAAATGTTGTAGAAGTGTTAAAGAAAGGTACTAAAGTGACGGGCGTAAGGTATATCGACAATCAAACTGGAGAAGAATATATACAACCGGCAGAAGTTGTTGTGCTTACGAGTTATGTCATGAACAATGCAAAACTATTAATGGTGTCAGGTATCGGAGAGCAGTACAATCCAAAGACGCAAAAAGGTACGCTTGGCAAGAACTATGCCTATCAAATCCTTCCTGGTGCTACAGGGTTTTTCGAAGAACAAATGAATGTTTTTATGGGAGCTGGATCTCTTGGTATATCAATCGATGATCTGAATGGAGACAACTTCGACCACAGTGATCTGGATTTCATTCACGGGGGGAATATCGCCATGACTCAGACGGGCACTCGTCCAATCCAGTCAAATCCTATACCGCCAGATACGCCAACGTGGGGAGCCGATTTTAAGAAGGCTTCTATTCACAACTATACAAGGACACTTAACGTCTCAACAGAAGGCGCGTCGATGCCACACAAGGATAATTTTATGTCGCTCGACCCAGATTACAAAGATGCGTATGGTATTCCATTACTCCAGCTGACGTACAATTTTACTGAACAAGATCGAAATTTACACAAGTATATAGGTGGAAAGACTACTGAGATAATGAAAGAAATGGGTGCAAAGACAGTCATGGCCGGAAATCCAATTACAAACTATGATATTGTTCCGTATCAGACAACTCATAATACAGGCGGAACTATTATGGGGGCAAGTCCAGATAACAGTGTGGTCAACAATTACTTACAACATTGGGACGCTGAAAATCTTTTTGTAGTCGGTGCCGGGAATTTTGCGCATAACAGCGGATACAATCCTACAGGGACAGTTGGTGCACTCGCTTACCGAGCAGCGGAAGGAGTCATTAACTATAGTAAAAACGGCGGATCACTAGTGTGAAAATGAAGGGAGTCCTATGCAATGAGCTTAGCAAGTATTGGCGTACCTGGTTTGATCATCATCCTAGTTATTGTTCTCATCCTATTCGGACCGAAAAAGCTGCCTGAAGTGGGAGCCGCGGTAGGGAAGACGCTTGCTGAATTTAAGAAGTCGGCAAAGGATATTATGGAAGACGAGGAACCGGTGAACCAAAAGGAAACGAAGAAAACGGAACAACTATGAGCAGGTGAGGATATGGATCCATATGGAGATCACAATCGAAAAGTTGTCAGTCCGCTTGATAAGATCCACACTGAAATTGAGGAGGACAAAGTAGAGCGTGAAGTTGAAGAAAGCACCAGTAAGATAGTAAATGAAGTGAAAGAATCCGTACAGGAGGCTGATCCATCCTTAGTCGACCATCTCACGGATTTGAGGAAACAGCTCGTCAAAAGTGCGGCTGTTTTCCTTTTTTTCTTAATCGCGGTGTTCTCCAGTATCAATCTCTGGTTCCCGTATATTACCCGAGGGCATGAGCTGATTATTCTTGGACCATTGGAAGTCGTGAAGTTTTATATGTCGATATCAACAGCGCTTGCATTTGGTTTGTCGATACCTTTTCTTTGCCACTTTCTTTGGCAATTTGTCAAACCGGGACTGAACGAACGGGAAAGTCGTTTCCTTAGTCTGTATTCCCCCGTCATGTTATTGCTTTTCATTATAGGCGTTTCATTCGGTTACTTTATCGTCAATCCACTTAGCTATAAATTCCTTGTTTCGTTAGGGGCCGTAAATTTTAACGTAATGGTTTCAGCGCAGGAGTATATCAGCTTTTTACTCATGACGACCATGCCGATTGGGATAATATTCGAGTTGCCTATAGTGGCACTATTTTTAGCAGCAATCGGATTGCTCACTGCGGAATCCATGAAAAAAGTACGTAAATGGTCGTATCTTGCTATCGCAATCATTTCGGCTTTGATCACGCCACCGGATTTTGTCAGTCAGCTCATTGTACTTATTCCAATGGCACTACTTTATGAAGCGAGTATTTTTATCGTCTTGTATGCGGAACGTAGAAGTGCAGTAGCGAATTAAAGGAGGTGTCCGAGAGAGGATACCTCCTAATGAAGTCAATAAAATGTTCTGGAGAAGACCTTTTTTTAGTCCGGTTGTTCGGGATGAATGGGATTCTGAGAAAGTATCTGTATTTTTTCCGTGCTTTGAAGTTCCGCCAAATTCATCGAATTGCTTGGATATTTTTTCTCTTGAACCTATGTTTCGCATTAAGTAAGCGGCACCCAGACCGAGTGCAGCTAAAGCAGCTTTTTTTCTCATCTGATAAACCCTCCTTGTTTTCAGTTATTTTCCCCATTCAAGTGAGATTAAACAAAGATATACCCGTTTGAAGAGGTATTCCTATGTAAAAAACCGGTACCCCATATTGGGATACCGGTTTTTCAGTCGCTTTAAGAATTCTTCTGCGAACCATTTTTCATGGAGAATGGACCTGTAAACGATTCAACCTGTTTCATCAGTTTGTCCCGAGCACCCTTGTTTCGCATTAAATATGCAGCGCCGAGTCCAAGTGCTGTCATTGCCATTCTGTTCATAGAAAAATCATCCTCCTTGTTTTTGGTGTTCATGATAATATACCCGATTTGCGGGATACTAATCAGGATATCTGCAGGAAGGTCATTTCGGATTGCTTCCCAATTAGCTTTTTGAGGGATGTGTAAAACCTTTAATGACATGAATATGCCCATCATCTTCCGTTGTTCGGACCTCTATATAATGCGTATGGTAACCACCCGGCATCAAAATAGGGAGACTCGTATACGCTTCGTAGCGATGGATATGGTCGTCTTCAAAGGAGGTATTTCCCTTCATATGATGAAAATGGCCTTTATCCGTCTCAATGGGTGTACTGGTTACGCCTGGATGCATATGGATATGTCCATCATTACACGTGGTCGAACCTAGGTAGCTATGAGTGTGTCCATCCTCCCCATTTACGCTTGAAGGGATTTCAGTATTATTCCCTGGGACAGTTTTATCTTCGATTGTTTCGGGAATTTGTACAGGAGGGAAATTCAACCCGTAAAATGGGTCATCCATATAATCGTCTAGCACTCTTTCAACTCCTCTTTTTAGATTCCCTACTAACGTATGTATTTTAAAATATTGTGGTTACAATAGTCAGCTCTATCCTGTCCATATATATAAAGAAGGATTGAAACTATTTCCATGCTTTGGTCGTACATAGAACAGATACAAAGTATTGGAGTAATTTTATATACTCTCAAATTCAAATCGATAGTCTGCAAATGAAATAGATATATATGATTCTAGAATTATGTGGAAGGGAGCGTTCGAATGAATAAAATCATGGTCATCGGGGTGTCATCTGGCGTGGGAAAGTCAACATTTGCGCGTCGACTAGGTGAAATGACTGAAATCGAAGTGACGCATTTAGATCGAATGTATTGGAAACGAGATTGGGTGGAAACTTCGCTTGAAGAGTTTTCTACAGCACAACGACAAGTTGTTCAAAATGATCAATGGATTGTTGATGGTAATTACTCGGGTACATTCAATATTCGAGAGCCATATGCGGATACAATTATTTATTTGGAACTCCCTCTCAGGGTCTGTTTGTATCGTGTGTTGAAGAGGAGGGTGCAATTCCATGGGAAAACTCGGGATGATATGGGTGAAGGGTGTAAGGAAAAGATAGATAAGGCATTTTTGAAATTCATTGTGACAACGTATGGAGCACGGAAAAAGAAAATGATAGAGCGGATGCAGCGTTATGCGGGGGAAGGGAAGACTGTTCATTACTTGAAAACGCCCGAGCAAATTAAGGGGTTTTTAGAGACATATAAGAAGGGTGATTGTCATTAAATGGTTGAAGTTGTTATATCCTTGCTTTTGCATACATCAATATGAAAATGGACTGCAAGACTAATTGTAGAGAAAGGCAGTCTGTTGAAGTGATGATGAGAAAAACATACAAAGAATTCTTCTTAAAATTTGAATACATAAAGCCAGTTTTTGAGTGTGATTGGCTTTATGTATTATTTGAAATGGACTCGGGTGCAACCCATGTTTTGGACCATTTTTCGATTTCTATCATAATGGGTGTAAGTGACATTCCTTTTTCAGTTAACGAATATTCAATTCGTACTGGTGTTTCTGGGTAAACATTTCGGATGACAAAACCTTGCTGATCAAGATCTTTTAACCGTTCGGATAATGTTTTACCACTGACCCCAAGTTTATCGGTCATGGTACAAAAACGCTGCGGTCCTGCCATTAATTGATATAAAATAAGAGTAGTCCAGCGTTGACTCAACACAGAAACAGCTTTTTCAAAACGTGGGCAAAGCTCAAATTCGTTCATAGTTTATCGGTTCCTTTCTACGGAAACTTAATACGTTGATAATAGTTACTATAACATATAAATTTAGTTACATAAAGTAATTAAGTTACTATTTTTTGGAGAGGAAACCAAAGGAAATTTCATAAAACACCAATTACGCATACTGAAGAAGTATATTTTAATGTGTTTAACCAAGATAGATCAATTTATTCTTATGATGGGGTTATCGGGTTTAAATCACTTGAGCAAGTTTCGAAGAAAGCGACATTGACTGCGGACGGAAAAACACCTTAGTTGTGAGCGCGGTACTGGTTTATGGACCAATCAAAAGTGTCGAATGAATTGTTCATATTAAGGGGAGTTGAAACTTTCTTCGACGCCATCCGTAAAACAACGTATACTTAAAATTAATAGTGTATCAAAATGGTGATATGAAAAGGAAGTGGGATATATGACGAAAAAGCTATGGTTTCAAGTGGGTGTTGGAATATTACTTGCAATGCTTATTATTAAATACTTTATGGAGATTCAAGGGATTTTTTCACCGCTGGTTATTATTGCAAAAGCCATCTTCATACCGTTGCTTTTAGGTGGCGTACTTTATTATATTATGGAGCCAGTCCAACGGTTTCTGGAAAAAAGGAAAGTACCAAGGTGGGGAAGCATTCTTTCGATTTTTGCGATACTCTTAGCGGTCGTTTGGATATTTGTAGCGATTATTGGCCCCCCGATAACGAAACAAATTAATAACTTGGTTGATAATGCACCTACAATTACTAATGAAATCAACGTCATGAAAGACTCACTTCTTCAGCAAAAACATAATTTACCAACACAGTTGGAAGAATCTATTGACAGTGCAGCTGACTCGCTTCAATCCATTGCGGTCAATTTTGGGAAATGGGTTGTTCAGTTTTTACAGTCTTTCCTACAGGCAATGTTCTTGCTAGTACTTGTTCCATTTTTCTTTATTTTCATGCTGAAAGATCATGAAAAGTTAGCACCGTTCATTTATAATTTCTTTTCCGGGAAAAGACGAGAATGGATTAAAAAAACCTTACACGATATCGATACGGTACTTCGTTCATATATACAGGGACAGTTGCTAATCAGTTTTATTTTAGCAATTTTCTTATACATTGGTTATCTGGTTATTGGCTTGGAATATGCTTTACTGTTAGCTGTTTTCGGCTTGTTCATGAATTTAATTCCATTCATTGGTCCGTGGATTTCTGCTGTACCAGCAATTATTATCGGCTTCCTAGAGGATCCGAAGACTGGTATTTTAGCTGCAATCGTTATGCTTGTTGCCCAGCAAATCGAAAGCAATCTCATTACGCCGAATGTGATGGGGAAATCGCTGGATCTCCATCCGCTTACGGTTATTACTGTAATACTAGCTGCAGGTAATATCGGAGGTTTTCTCGGTATCATTGTTGCCGTTCCGACATATGCAGTTGGTAAAGCGATTGTCAAAAATATTTACGCTAGACGCAAGGAAATTAAAGAGGCGGCGACATCTACAGTATAGAGAAATGTAAACTTTTCAGGAGTTGAGGTGTCCCGTGCTTGGATGTATCCGTATGTTTCATAAATATAACGTAGTTTAATCGCTCAAAAAGCCGGCATCAGATACGATTATAAATCGTATTTGATGCCGGCTTTTGAGTTATCTATTAAATTTTCTTTTTCTCTGCTGCTTCTTTATCATCTGATTTGAATTCATCTGTTACATCATCCATGATGTCTTTTGTTGAACTCTTGAACTCCTTTAGAGTTTGTCCTACAGCTCTTCCTAATTGAGGCAATTTGGATGGTCCAAAGATGATTAAAGCAATTACTAGAATAATAATTAAACCGGGTACACCGATGTTTGGCATGGTTTTCTCCTCCTTTATTCAAATACACGCTTAAGGTAACAAAAATCAATATAATATTACTGCCAATAGAGATACATTAATCTTCTTCCTTCAACATCTTCTCACGCTTCAATTCATTTGCCCGCTTTCTTTTTAGTGACCAGCTAGACACAAGGATGCTGATCTCGAATAGCAGTAATAAAGGAATAATAATAAGAATATCGGAAATGAAGTCAGGTGGTGAAATAGAAACACCGACTATTACAAGTAGGAAATAAGCAACCTTTCTCATTTTCCTCAAATTTTCCGGTGTTACAATACCTAACTTTGTCAGAAATAGTACGACCACAGGTAATTCAAATACAATACCCACTGGAATGATCAAGTTAAACATGAATGTAAAGTATTGTTTCATCCCGTAGGTTTCTATTGCACCAATCGATTCGTTGATGTTTGACATAAAGTTCAACATTAAAGGGAATAGGAGAAAATAACTGAAACTGACGCCCGCCAAAAACAAGAAAAAAGAGGCCGGAATAAACATGACTGCTCCTTTTGATTCTTCCCCGGACATTCCTGGCTTCACGAATAACCAGGTCTGGTATAACGCAATTGGCAATGTAATCAGAATGGCCAACAGTAAAGCGCATTTTAAATAAATCATTAGCCCATCCGTATAACCGAAAACATTCCATTCCACGTGGAGGGCTGTAGGCTGCATCTTGATGAAAGTTAATATTCTTGGTGCGATACCGAAGCCTATTATAATTGAAATTATAAAAGTCGCAACTACAATAATGAGTCGTTTTCTTAGCTCCGTTAAATGTTCGACAAGAGTGAATTCTTGATCTGTTTTCATGTTTCTTACCACCCACTATTTTATAATGCTAGAAAGTAAATTCGGAAAGTATAAACTTTCTTTTTTACCGAAAAGAATAGCTCTAATTTATACTATAATGAAAAAATACAGTGAAATTATAAAAGTAATCTGACCACCTTACATTATACACCTCAAAAATGATTTGTAAATAAGAGGACGCTCAATAATGGAGAAGAGCAAACTTGGGATAGAATAACTATCTAAGATGAGGGGATAGTAATTCTAATCCGTATTAAGGAACAAAAGCAGTAGAATTAGAACGCTTTGTTTTTATCGTCAGAATATTTGGGGAATAAAACAGCCTTAAATCACATGTGATTTAAGGCTGTTTTCATCCAATTTGATTGAAGCGCTTTGATTTGTCTTACAATTGATCAATTTACATTAAATTCTACTGTTTTAATTAACAGGATGCCCATAATCTGTTTTCCGGACTTTCTGTTTGGAGACGTCTTGTTTGGCTGAACTAGATGATTTTGGGATTAAGAATATAATCGCAATCAGTGCCAATACAGCGAATATGACGTTGGTGATGATTCCGATAGAAGCCGCCTTTTCAATATTGCCTGTAAGTGTTATCGCGCTATATACTGAGGCAGAAATGGCAACACCGAAAGAACTACCAAGTGAGCTCGACATTTTGTAAATACCTGATGATGAACCGATCTTATCTTCCGGTACACTAGAGACTGCCGTATCTGTGGATGGCGTAGCATACAATCCAAGTCCGATACCGAACAGGATGAATCCAACAAAGACGACGATGATATAGGCTGTATCTGGTAAAAACGTCAATGCCATTAATCCGATACCGATTGCAGCCAAGATAGAACCTACCACCATTGGCAATTTCGCTCCGGTTTTCTGCAATAGTTTTTCACCGACACGAATCATAACGAGGACGGATACTAAATAACCGATGGATAAAATCCCCGATTGAAACGCCGAAAATCCTCTTCCGACTTGCACATATGTATTCGCTACAACGAGCGTTCCCGCTACTGCATTCAATAAGAAGTTGGAGATGGTAGCGCCTGTATACGGTTTGTTTTTGAATAAATTAAAATCAATCAATGCATTCAATTTACCAATTTCTATTTTAATAAAGAACAACATGCCAATCAGCGTAGCGGCGATTAAACCTAATATGAGTGGACTTGTCCATCCAAAATCAGCACCCCGTGTGATAACAACGTTTAACGCAACCATCATCAATACGAATACTACTAATCCAGTATAGTCAAAACGGGAAGGAACTTGCTGTTTCACTTTACTTTCGGGTGTGTCTTTAATCAAAATCATTGCGAGGATAGCGATGACGATTGAAAAGATAAAAATCCATCTCCAACCCATAGAAGTCGCAATAGCTCCCCCGGCAAATGAACAAATACCGGAGCCGCCCCAAGACCCGATGGACCAATAACTAAGCGCGCGTTGTCTATCTGCCCCATCATAATAGGTTCTTACCAAAGCTATCGTGGCGGGCATAATACAAGCAGCAGACAGACCCTGGATAATCCGTCCGATAATCAACAATGTAGCCCCATTCGTTATGACAAGAAGAAGCGATCCTATAACGCTTAATATAAGTCCGATATAGGTTAATTTTTTTCGGCCGAATTTATCGGCCAGTCCACCCGCTGCAACAACGAAAATACCTGAAAACAATGCGGTCAAACTGATTGCGATATTCAGTACGCCCAGTGAAATCCCTAAATCTTTTTGCATTACCGGGACAATATTGACTAAAGATTGTGCGAAAAGCCAAAAAGTAATAACACCGAAAACAATTCCTGTCAGCATCTTATTCGTGCCCTGATAGCCTGTAGCCATGATTTTCCCCCTCAAAATTAGAAAGAAACTATAGTGGAAATATCGTTCATTTTTTATGTATTCCATCATATTATCACAATAAAATAGTGAGGAGGAGGTTTAAATCATTATTGTTTAAATTCGATTTAGTATGAATAATATGAATCTATGGATAGGGTGGTTTGTTCTATTATACGTTTTCTTCCACTTGAGCAACCCATGTTTTTGACCATAATTCGATTTCTTTCATAATTGGTGTAAGAGACATTCCTTTTTCGGTCAATGAATATTCGATTCGTACAGGTGTTTCAGGGTATACAGTACGAACAACAAAGTTTTGCTGTTCCAGGTCTTTTAATCGCTGAGATAATGTTTTTCCGCTGACGTTGAGTTTGTCAGTCATTGTACAGAAACGCTGTGGACCTGCTGTTAATTGATACAATATAAGGGCAGTCCAGCGTTGGCTTAATATAGATACGGCTTTTTCGAAACGCGGACAAAGTTCAAATTCGTTCATAAAATACCAGCTCCTTTATTGACAATTCTCATTCTAACATATAAAGTTAGTTACATAAAGTAAGTAACTGATAAAAAGAATTCGGGAGGAATATAAATGAATTTTCATAAAGCACCGCTTACGTATACAGGAGAAGTGTATCTCAACGTCATGGACTTGGACAGATCAGTCCGTTTTTACAAAGAAGTGATTGGCTTTAAATTGCTTGAACAAGAATCCAACAAGGTAGTATTGACAGCGGACGGGAAGACGCCCCTACTAATTATCGAACAACCGGAGAATGTGACTCCGAAAGAACCACATCGCTCTGGACTGTATCATTTTGCGCTGCTATTGCCAGAGAGAGCCGATCTAGGAGCCATTATTAAACATTTCGTGCAAAATAGTACACGGATTGGGGCTGCCGATCATCTAGTGAGTGAAGCGCTCTATTTGTCAGATCCGGATGGCAATGGAATTGAAATTTACACGGATCGTGACCCTGCTGTTTGGACTTGGGAAAATGGAAAGGTCGACATGAGTACGGACCCGCTCGATGGGGAAAGTATTATTGCAGAAAGTGCAGGAAAGACATGGGAGGGGCTCCCTACCGGTACGGTGATGGGGCATGTCCATTTGCATGTGGCAAATCTGCCTGAAACGGAAATTTTCTACAATGCCCTTGGCTTCGAAGTCGTGACCACCTATCCGCAGGCTTTATTTATGTCGAATGGGAAATACCATCACCATCTCGGCTTGAATACATGGAATGGCGAAGGCGTAACACGCCCTAAGGCCGGAAGTGTTGGACTTCAATCGTATACGCTTGTTTATCCGGATGAAACAGTTTTGAAAGAAGCCATTACGAAGGTGGAAGCGTTAGGTATGAAAGTGGGAATGAACGGTAGTGGATTTATGACGGAAGATCCGTCCGGAATCCAAATTAATCTTCGAGTCAGGTGATTTATTTCATCAACAGAGTATAAGGTGGATTGTCAATAATCGTTACCTGAATCTAAACTGATATAATTGACTAAAAAAACGCTAGGTGAGATCTAGCGTTTTTTTATATTCATGGATTGAGACGTCTCGTTGGTTAATTAGACTTGTTAAGTTTGAAAGTAGAGGTTTCTGTGCAAACTACATTTCGGATTAAACGAAGCTGAACAACTAGTGCATTCCGAACCGCTCTCCAAATACTCCGTAATTGTCAGTTCATGACCACAAGCCCCGCACAGAACTGCTTTTTCAATAAATTTATCATCGGGCCAGACGGCGGGATTGCCACACCCGTCTTCTTTGTGGCATTCAAAGCATGGAAAATAGGTGTCGCAGCAATAAAACTTGATAGCAATTCGATCGACTTCAGTATGGTAGTGGGAGCAGCGAGTTTCGTTATCAAGTACTTTACCTTGAATAGTATGACCTTTAATTTCCATATAGGTTCTCTTCCTTTCGTCTTAAAATTTGTACTGAAACAGTTATATGATGGGAAAGCTAATGTGAAAAAGGATTGGTGTCATATTGAAAGAGTTTCCGATAATTCATACGAATATTTGGGATGCTTTTTGGGCAATTCCAGTAATTTTGCTAGTTGTGATCTTAATGAAGATCCTTTTCAAAATACCTGAGACCTGGTTTTCAACAGTTACAACTATCACTGGACTTGTTTTGTCGATTTTTATTAGTCATCCAGGCAGCTTGCCTGCCGGGATTTTCATGGGCTTTTTTTATGGTGGCGCAGCCAGTGGGACAATTTATTCGCTGAAAGTCTGGTTTGCGAATTACTCAGGTAAATCTGGTTAATGAATTACTTTAACGGGCAAAAACCACATTTCATAAGTCCTGGAACATCTTTGGAGAAGCAGCATGTCTTGCGGACTTCAGTGTTTAAAAGGGCAGAAGGTTCGCATCCACCTAGGTAATCCGCGAATAATGAACGTGGAGCGATATCTTCCCAAACTGCATCAACTTTCAATAGATTGAGGTCAGCACGCGCTTCTAAGGATGTAGCTGGATTTTCGAGCAGTACGTGATATTGCCATAGGAGAAAACCGAAAATGTTTTCCCATAACGTTAGCGGTGAAACAGATGAGATGGTTCGGATTTGCCTGATGACAGCGTCACACTGATCTTTTAGAATTCGTTTAATAACAACGCGACGTTCACCATCGTCCACGTACTGCCAGTCTTCCGCATTCGCAAACATACTAACAGACAGTTTCCCGTATTCTACTTTTGCTCCGAAATGAAGATGTTTTTTATCTCCATTCCATACCTCATCGTACGCCGCCAAGTTATAAAATTGCATCGCGGTGAACATTCCGAAACGACGCATGAAGTACGACGCTGCTACAGTTCGGTTAGGGCTTCCGCTCACTGCTTGGACTACATTTAATACGTCCTCCATTTTTTTTTCATCGAGCAGCGTTTCCAATGTGAATAAGTTTTGTTCCGGTTTTTCTACGTAAATGCTATACATATTCAGTTGTCTAATTTGATCCGAAGTTAAGTTTGTCATACATCCATTATATCCATCAAAGTGATAGGTCATCAAGTTGAGTGAGCGTTCAGTCTGTTGTATACTAATTGCTAGTTGAAAACTTACAGAGGTGGAAATCAAATTGGAAAAACGATTGAATGCAGATGAGTTTATAGGGTTGATTGGGAAAAAGGCGGATATCATCGTTCCGATTGCAAATGGGGAACCTCACCGTCTGCTGGATATAATGGAAGCGAATCATACAAAGTTACATGACGTTAAAATTCATCAAATGCTGACTCTTCGAGAGCGGGATTATATAAACGGTAAAATGAAAGGCCATTTATCACATGTTTCATACTTCTTAAGCGGTGCGACACGAAAAGCTTACCAAGAAGGCAAAATAGAATTAGTACCGAACATTTTCCATGAAGTTCCGCGCATGTTGAAGAAAATCACAAATATGTCGATGGTCTTGACTGTTGCGTCGCCCATGGATGAACATGGTTATTTCTCTTTAGGAACGCAGGCGGACTATATTTCGGAATTCATCGGACATGTCCCGTTTGTCTTAGAAGTGAATAAGTATATGCCGCGGACATACGGTGAAAATCAGATTCATATAAGCCAGGTTGCGGGATATATCGAAAATGATCAGCCATTATCCGAAGAGAAGTCACCTTTGGTCGGGGAGAAAGATCTAAAAATCGCTGAGTTTGTAACAAACATCATAGAAAATGGGGATTCACTTCAAATAGGAATCGGCGCAATTCCAAATGCGGTTATGGGTATGTTGAAAAACCACCGTCATCTTGGTATCCACACTGAAATGCTGACAGATGGTATCGTCGACCTAGTAAAAGCAGGGGCGGTCGATGGTACACAGAAGTTTACACATAAAGGGAAAATCGTAGCGACATTTGCTTTCGGATCACAACGTTTGTACGATTTCCTCCATGAAAATCCTGCTGTTGAATTTTTACCGGTCAGCAGGGTGAACGATCCACGTGAAATTGCGAAAGAAGAGAGAATCGTTTCCATTAATGCGACGACGGAAGTGGACTTTTATGGACAATGTGCATCTGAAACAATTGGCGGCCGTTATTATTCATCGACTGGAGGACAAGCTGATTTTGCTCGTGGCGCGCGTTTTGCAAAGCATGGTAAAGGGTTTATCTGCATGTATTCGACAGTGAAAAATGACACTATTTCGCGCATTAAACCGCAATTGACGCCGGGTTCTGTCGTTACAACGTCGAAAAACGACGTTGACAACATCGTTACAGAATACGGAATCGCCAGTCTGTATGGAAAATCGTTATCTGCACGTGCAAAAGCACTCATCGATATCGCCCATCCGGCATTTCGGGAGGAGCTACTGTTTGACGCAAAGAAGACCGGGATTATTATTTGAATAAGTTGAAGTGACCAAAACCATGGAGAATCCTACTCCATGGTTTTTTATGTTGTCTCGAATTCAACCGCTCGTAACCCGCGGCTGACTGCCCACAACTTGTGTCCGATCGACTAGATAGTGTATCAGTCAGATGACTGTCATGAATTTCTTGTTGAAATATCACTGAATAGACCCATTTTTTCGCATGCGCCTAACACACTTTTTTAGGCTGATACATACTATTTGAATGAAGAGGTGGTGACGTTGAAGAGAGATAATAAAGCTGTCCGATACGATCCGTTTGAAATCGAGCAGCGTGAATGGAGACAAAGGCAAACGAAAGAACGGTTGAAACAGATGTTGACGATTGCATCTCCATTGTTCCTGCTACTCATGTGGGAATTTTTGTCGAGGACTGGAATGATTGATATCCGTTTCTTCCCCCCTCCATCCGCAATTGTAAGTACCTTTTTAGGGATGATTTCCAGTGGTGAAATGTTAGGTCATATCGGCGTTTCATTATATAGGATTTTCGCGGGATTTTTAATGGGCGTCATACCAGGTGTCATCATCGGATTACTAATGGGGCTCTATTCGCCAATCAGGCATTTTGTCTCGCCGATTGTGATGGCCCTGATGCCGATTCCTACACTTGCCTTGCTTCCAATAATTATTATTCTTTTCGGAATTGGTGATTTATCAAAAGTAATAACAATAGCGGGCAGTGTTTTTTTTCCTGTTGTCATCAATACAGCTGCAGGTGTTATTAATATCGACTCTATTTATTTAGATGTAGCAAAAAATTACGGGGCAGGAAAATTGAACTTTTTTACGAAAATTGCTTTACCGGGCGCGATGCCCGTCATGTTGGAAGGAATTCAGATGGGGCAGGCGATAGCGCTACTAACGATTGTGGCAGCTGAAATGATGGGGGCAACATCCGGAATAGGATATCTAATTTGGGTATCGTACAAAGCATTTTTACTACAAGAAATGTATGTAGGGCTCATTCTCATTTCCTTTTTTGGTTATCTGTTCTCTCTATTGCTCCGAGGAATTCAAAAAAAGATGTTACCGTGGAGGTGAGCAGGTGAGCAGAAGAGCAAAAATCGTGATTCAGAATCTGACGAAAGCATTTTACAAAAAACAAGGCAGCGTAACAGCACTGGATGACATTAATCTTACAATCAAAGATGGGGAATTTGTCTGCCTCGTTGGACCGAGTGGATGCGGAAAGTCAACGTTACTGCGCATATTGGCAGGGCTCGAGAAACCGAGTATCGGTGAATTTACAATTGCTACAGATGGAGAAGGCCGTCCGCTACAGTCGATGGTGTTCCAGGAAAAGGGTATTATTCCGTGGCTTACTGTCGAAAAGAATGTGGCATTCGGTCTAGAAATGCGTCATTTACCGAAAAAACTCATAAAAGAACGCACCGCTTATTATTTGAAAAAAACTGGTCTGGAAAAGTTTTCATCCCTATATCCAAAAGAATTGTCAGGTGGAATGAAACAACGAGTAAGTATTGCGCGTGCATTTGCTAACGATCCAGAAATATTGTTGATGGATGAACCATTTGCTGCACTGGATGAACAAAACAAGTTTATCTTACAAGAAGAGTTGCTGTCCATTTGGTCAGAAACAGGAAAAACAATTTTATTCATTACCCATAGTATTGACGAAGCGTTGTTATTAAGCGATCGCATCTTATTAATGAGTTCGCAGCCGGGTAAAATTATTCAAGAAATCAGTGTCGATATGCCACGTCCTCGAAAAATAGAAGACATACGAGAAAACCCTGTAATGGCCGGACAATTCGTAGAAATATGGAAACACCTGCAAGAAGAAGTGCAAAGGTCAAGACGGGACGTTGAATAGAGAGGGAGAGATTCGATGGCAAAGTGGATGAAAAGCGGATGGTTGCTATCGTTATTAGCGTTAGCGCTCCTCGTTGGTGCTTGTTCTCCGAAAGAGACAGAAAAACCGGTAGTAGATGAACAAAAGCCTGAAGATACAGTTGATGTTAATCCTTCCGGTGATTTAGCACCACTCGAAAAAAGAGCAAAAGTTATTATTGCGGAAGACGGGGCAGCCTCGGGGGCAGGTTTCTACATTGCGAAAGAGCGAGGGTATTTTGAAGACTATAATATCGAAGTGGAGTTTGCACAGTTTGCAAACAGCGATGACATGCTACCAGCACTAGCGGCGGGAGAAGTGGATATTGCGGGCGGTGTATCAACCGCATCATTCTTTAATGCGATTGCGCAAGGCATTGACGTAAAGATTATTGCAGATAAAGGGCATAACGTACCGGGGAAGTCGTATTTCACGCTCGTTATTGGTAATCATATGGTTGACGTAATCAAAGAGTATAAAGACTTAAAAGGAAAAAAAGTAGGGGTATCTTCTCGCAACTCGATTGATGGATACATTTACGAGGAAATGGTTAAGCACGCAGGTTTGACTCAAGATGATGTTGAGTTCGTACTCATGGCCGATTTCGGAACGATGCTCGGTGCGATTGACAGCGGAACCATCGATGCCGCTATTAATATAGAACCGCTTATCGCACAAGGTGTAGATAAAGGGTTCCACGTTCGGTTCGGAGATGCGACCGATTATGCACCTGAATCCCAAATTGCGATGGTGTTAGGTTCTCCTCAGTTCATGGCCGAGGAGGAAGATATTTCTTTGCGATTCATGTCGGCCTATTTGAAAGGGGTGCGCGATTATAACGATGCATTTATCAAAGGGGAAGGCAAAGAAGAGATAGTAGATATTATGACGAAGCATACAGCGTTAAAAGATGCCGCTTTATGGGATAAAGTAAATGTAACTGGTCTCGATCCTGACGGTAAGATGTTCATAGACGATATAAAAAAACAATATGACGCATACAAAGCAAACGGTGCCATTCGTGGTGAAATTGATTTTGATAAAGCGATTGATACTTCAATAACAGAAAAAGCGGTAGAAACAATTGGAGTATATGAGCGCTAATCGGCTGTATCAAAGGCATGACAGAGTTTTTGGTAATAAAATATGCACCTCAAAGAAATTGCCCACACCTTAATTGGTGATGGGCAATTTCTTTTTTGCTAATGCTGTTTGGAAACTATGTAATGCCATTCCTACAATAATAACAGCGATTCCAATGAGAGAAAGTGTGCCGGGGAGTGCGATACCGAGTATCAGCATTTCACCAAGCATGACAAAAATGAGTTGGGTGGACTGTGTTGCTTCCACGGCAGCGAGTTTACCCTGATCACCTCGTACACGGTCGGTAGCCATGAAAAATAACGTAGTAGCGATAACGCCCGAGCTGACACCGACTATAAAAGACTGACCAAGTTGGCTCAAGGAAGGGGGCCCAACAGTCCATAATGCATAGATGGAAAAAATAATCCAAACGGGAATCGTCATAAGTGTCATACCGAGCACGCGCTGAAAAGTGTCAAGCCTGCCTCCTAAAAGCGCCATCATTTTCCGGTTGCCAAGTGGGTAAGCAAATGCTGCAATGATGACGGGAATGATACCAAGCAAAAGCGTACGTAACTCGACATTCTGCGCATGCGGTATTTGAATCAGTACGACTCCTGCAAAAATGACAAGTGTAATTCCTAGTGATAGTAGCGGGATTCTTTGTCTGATTTTCATTTCGCCGTCTTTCGTTTTCACGATCAATGTGAACAACGGGGCTAACAAGACGCCAGCCACAATTGTCAATTGCCATGTGCCAGCAAGAAGCCATCCTGGACTGTAAGCAGCCGCGTAGGTAAGGGGGGCGTAGAACAGAACAAAAGCCGTTACACTCCAGATGAAGAATGGGGCAGGTTTTCGGATAAATTCCTTCTTCACATCTCCAAGCCCTTTTCGGTAAGCGACAATAGCTATTAAAAACGGCACCATAAAGAAATACCGCAGGGAAGCACTCCAAAGCCAACTTCCGCCCTCTAATTCCATCGATCTGTTCAAAATGAAAGTCACTGCGAAAAAAACAGAAGAGAGGACACCAATCCATATTTCTTTCAAAGGTCATCCCCCTCTAATCATGCACGTTCTTCAAATAGTTTTACGGCTTCTATAATAACTTGTGTTGCTTTTTCCATGTTGTCGACTGAAACAAATTCGTATTTGCCGTGATAGTTTTCTCCGCCGGTGAAAATATTAGGTGTCGGCATACCCATATAGGACAATTGAGAACCGTCTGTCCCGCCGCGTACGGGTACGATATTCGGAGTTATCCTGAGATTCTTGAATGCATCAGACATAATATCGACAATCTCCATGACGGGTTCAATTTTTTCGCCCATATTGAAGTATTGATCTTCAATTTCGAGTGAAATTACATCTTCTCCATATTCTTTCTTTAGCTTGTCAGCTGTTTCGATCATTAACCCTTTTCTCGCTTCGAATGTATCACGGTCGAAATAGCGAACAATATACGAAAGCGTTGTTTCTTCCGTAGATCCGTTGAATTGCATTAGGTGGATAAATCCTTTGTAACCATCCGTCTTTTCTGGGATTTCATCTACAGGCATTGCTGCTTGGAATTGATTGGCCAGTAAAATGGAATTGACCATTTTATCTTTCGCAGAACCTGGATGAACACTAACTCCGCGGAAAGTAACTCTAGCACTTGCTGCATTAAAGCTTTCGTATTGTAGCTCCCCAAGCGGTCCACCATCCATTGTATATGCATACTTCGCACCAAACTTGTTGACATCGAATTTATGCGGACCGCGTCCGATTTCTTCGTCGGGCGTGAAGGCGATACGCAATTTCCCATGCTTTAAGTCAGGGTTTTCCTTGAAATACTCCATCGCAGTAACAATTTCGGCAATACCAGCTTTATTGTCCGCGCCGAGAAGTGTTGTTCCGTCTGTAGTAATAAGTGTGTGGCCAACATAGTTTTTTAGTTCAGGGAAATTGTCTACGGCCATTATGGTACTGTCATTCAGTTGTATATCGTCGCCGTCGTAGTTATCTATACGTTTTGGGTTAACATTCTTCCCTGTATAATCGGTTGCAGTATCAACATGCGCAAGGAAACCAATAACTGGTACATCACGATTCGTATTGGCAGGTAGTGTTGCAAATAAATAACCGTGATCGTCAAGCGTAATGTCTTCTAGCCCGATTTCTGCAAGTTCTTTTTGCAATTCATGCAGAAGGTCCCATTGGCCAGGTGTTGAAGGTGTGGAAGTACTGGCTGCATCAGATTGTGTATCAATTTTTGCATAGCGTACAAGACGTTCAAATAATTTTTCTTTCATATTAAAATAACCCTCCTAATAAAGTTCTGATTCATCTATCCTAACAGATTGCTACGGTTTACAGAATACTTTACAATCCGACTACCGATACTGGCGGCTATAAGGGTTTGTGCCGCGTAATACGTCATCATAACGAATGCATCTCGATAAGGGATTTCAAAAACAAACCGATCAATTGCAAGAACTGAATCTGAGAACATGAATAGCAAAGCACCAATAATCGCAAGTTTTAATCTTGTGCGGATGGCCATCCATCCCATCGTTATAATAATACCAATATAAGCAATAATAGCGATACCAAGAACTGTCTGTCCGTTAGAAAACTGTGAACCAGCTATCCATACGGCCATGCAGCTACCATATAGAAGGAGCGGAACTGCTGCCCAGAATGGCATTGACTTGTATGCAACGTGACGGAATGCAAAAATATAAAAAATATGTCCTATGAAAAATGTGATAAGGCCGGGTAAAAACCAATAGATGACACCATCGGCAATCATACAGACGATTAGCCCAGCGATAATGATCTGTTTATATTTACGGGAAAATAGTGGTCTTGCCGTTACTGCAAACAGAATAATGAGTACCATTGGAATGAGTTTCATGAGAATCTTTAGACTGATAGGGTTAGTGGGGATAAAGAAAATATAAATGATTCCCATTACAACAATTGCAGTAAGTAAAAGAATTCGAAACATCAGGATAACCCCCTTTTCTATTACTTTTCGGGAGGTGACCAGTAAAATCCTTCTTTAATTGTCTAGTTGAAGTGGGCAAATAATCATGTGCTTAATACACGGAACAGATTTATTGGAATTGTAATTTATAGAGAGAGTTGCTCTTCCAAGTTTGCATAAAAAAAAGGCATCATTGTTCAAGCAGATGCCTTTTTAGTCTTTATAGAAATAAAACAATCAATGGGAGATTAGGTAAATCCCCATTGATTGTTAGGTATGCTTTATTAAACGATTGAGTAATTCTTATGTGAAACAACAGTTAAGTTTGAAGCGGCACCAATAAGTTCGGCGTCCTTCGATGTAATTTCAACGATAACGGAGTTCTCAAGTATTTTAAAAATAGTACCATTCACTTCGTGTTCATTACGGACAAACGAAATTTCTTCATCGATTCTGCGCGCTGCGACAAAATCCGATACTTCTTTTTCCCTACGTGGAAAAGCCATTCGAATTCCCCCTATTATCCATTCTCATCTTGCCATCTATTTAATGAGTGCTTTTGGGAAACCCAAAGCAAAAAGTAAAAGTAGATGAAGATGGAAAACAACTAACCGTAAACTATATTTCATGTGTTGTCTACTAATAGTATACCATATTTTAACGAAATTTGCATTAAAGTAGATTTGATGGTCAAAAAGAGGAGTATATTTGAGCAATTTCAACGTTTTTCTTAATGAAATATTGTTTAGATACCTTCTTATATAAAAGCATGTCCAATAGTGCTGTAGTTTATGATTACCAAGTAACGAACTTTCATACATTTTAGGGATAGAATACATTTCGTTATCTATCTTTGCGAAGGTGATTAATAAAAGTCCCGGCAGATAGAATCAGAAATCCCTCTAATACCGCTTCGCCGCTTTGTGGATGCCTCCCGCGATAAGCTGAAAAGAAGAGCAGGGAGGGATTGAACTGTATCCCTCCATCAGTCTTATCGCTCCGGCTACCACGAAGTCGCACCTGCGCCGGATGGTCTGTGCAAGAAAGCTCATTTTATTATAGAAAAATTAGACATGCAGCCTATAGTGCGTCTTTCTTCAATGAAGATAGTATCAAATAGCAATCACATTATAATCTGATTCCATACATCTCAAAAATACAACTCCAGCGCAAGTGCGACAAGGGGTAGCAGAAGCCCTGAGACTAGATGCGAAGCCCGCCAATCCAGGATCATGGAGTAAGGCATCTCCATAGCGCCAGGCGGTCTACAATCCAGACACCGAATTACAACCCTCTTAATAATGAACACCCTCGGCGTAGGTGTGGCAAAGGCTCAGGGATTTTAGAAAAAGACAAAAAACATCCAGTATTGCTTTTATTAAAAGCGATACTGGATGTTTTTTTGTTAGGGAAGCGTTCTTGAAGAGGCTTGTACAATACCTTTCTTCAATTCTCCTATACCATTTTTCTTTCTGACAAAAATGAAGTAAGAAGCAACGGTCAAACCAGCTATGAGTAACGTAAGTACAGCTTGTACTCGCAATGATTCAATGATAAGCATTGCGATAAATATTCCCGCGATGACGACGATGGTTGCGTACGTTAAGTAAGGGAACAGCCACATTCTAATTTGAAGTGCCTCTGGGTCTTCCTTTTCCAGTCGTCTTCGCATCTGTAAATGTGAGAATGCGATGACCAGGTAGACCAGAAGTGCCACAGCCCCGGACGAGTTTATAAGAAATAAAAATAACTTGTCGGGCGAGATATAGCTAAAGATGACCGCGATATATGAAAAGATTGTACTGAATAAGATGGCCCGGATAGGGACGCCACTTTTACTTAATTTTAAAAAGGCTTTTGGTGCATCGCCTTTCTGTGCCATCCCGAACAACATCCGGGAATTCGCATATAGCGCTGAATTTAAGCAAGATAGAACGGCGGTTAAGACAACAAAGTTCATAATCTGTGCCGCGGCAGGAATACCTACATAATCGAGAACAGCGACAAACGGACTGACAAGTAAGTTTGCGGAATTCCAAGGCAGTAATGTGACTACAATCGCTATAGAACCGATGTAGAAGACGAGAATCCTCCAAATAACGCTATTTGTCGCAATCCGAACTGCTTTTGCAGGGTGGTCAGACTCGCCGGCTGCAATCGTAACAATTTCGGTACCCATGAATGAAAAGATGACTACTGTAATTCCTATTAAGACAGAACCAAATCCGGTTGGCATGAATCCGCCTGCACCTAAAAGATTCATTGTACCGGGAGCCTCAACGCCGGGATACCATCCGAAAATAACACAAAGACCGAGGACGAGGAACAAGCCGATACTTACGACTTTAATAAGGGAAAACCAATATTCAAATTCTCCAAAGGATTTTACTGAAAATAAATTTGTCAGTGTTAGCAAGATAGTTAAAATTAATGCCATTAACCAAAGTGGAAAATCAGGAATCCAGTATTGCATTATAGCAGCACCGGCAATTGCTTCAATTGCTATAACGACTACCCAGAAAAACCAATATAACCAACCAATTGTAAAGCCTGCCCACGGCCCGATTGATTCGGACGCGTAGGTGGAAAAGGATCCGCTTGTGGGATGGGCGGCTGCCATCTCACCGAGCATTCGCATGACTAAGACGACAATTGTTCCTGCAAATGCGTAGGATAGAATCGCGCCCGGTCCTGAAGCGTTAATAACCGCACCACTTCCGATAAACAGTCCAGCTCCGATGACACCTGCAATTGAAATCATACTGATGTGCCGGATTTTTAAATCTGGATTTAACTTACCTTGTTGATGAGACATCTACATTCCCCCTTGTAAAATTGATTATTTTCTCGTTTAAATTACCGTAATCTGTCTTGAATGATTTTGTCAATCATGTTCATCTGGAATGAGTGGTAGGCCTCCTTTGGTGTGTAAGCGGTTTCAAATACCTATGACTGAATATTTGTGCAGTTTAATATACCAATCATACAGCAAAATCTCTGAATTATAGTAGACGACTTGTAAACCAATAGGGAAAATATTCATACAATGTGTTAAAAAAAACACTGCCATTTTCCAGTTGGGCAATCTGTCCAAACTTTACCAAGAAGTGCTCACACTCTGTCTAGTTAAATGAAAGCGGCTACTATTTAGAATTGATATAGAATATTCAAAAGAGTTAATTTAAAGAGTGGAGTAATATTGGTAAAATCTCATTTAAAGAAAAAATGCTAGGTTGGAAAGGGAGATTAGATGAAGATAAAGGCTGAAAATAAGACTTATATTCGAGATCGGGAGGCTGTAATTAATTTAACTTCGGATCTAGTACGCATTCCAAGCGTTTATAGGGAAAATACTCCGGATGGAAATGAAACAAGAGTAGCGATGCACGTTGCCGCGTATTTAAGGGAACTTGGGATTGAAACACATGTGGAAGAGGTTGTGCCAGGAAGACCGAACGTCATCGGTATTGTCGACTCAGGAAAACCTGGTAAGACTCTTCTATTTGAAGGTCACACTGATGTCGTGACTGAGGGAGATAGGGATGCTTGGACTTATGATCCTTTTAGTGCACATATCGAGGGTGGACGGATGTACGGTCGCGGTACAAATGATACTAAGGGGAATTTGGCGTGCATGATTACTGCTGTCCATTCACTCCTTCAGGATAAAGAGGAGTTCAAAGGGAAAATAATTTTATGTATTCCTGTGGATGAGGAAGGCATGATGAGCGGCATAAAGCACTTCATTAAACAAGGCTGGGCAGATGGTGTAGATGGAGCAATCATTTGCGAACCGGAAGAGAATAACGTTTGTATTGCACAACGTGGAGCTATGCGGATAAGGGTAGACATTTTTGGGAAGATGGCGCACGGTGCAATTTCTTGGAGTGGTATTAACCCGAATTGGCGCATGGCAAGACTCATAGTAGAACTGGAGAAATTGGAGAAAGAAGAGCAAGCAAGATTGGGTGAGGATCCCTATTTAAAATGGCCTTCAATTACTCCGACGATTTTACAAGCTCCCGTGAAAGGAGATGCACAGATTAACGTCATTCCGGACCACTGCATGATGACGCTTGATATTCGAACAGTTCCAGCTCAAGACCACGATGAATTATTAGGAAGAATTAGTGCGATTATTGACAAACTAAAAGAGTCTGATCCAGATTTTAAATCGGAATTAACGATTCTCGATAACCGACCTTCTACAATAACCGCTGCTGATGACCCTGTTGTACAGGCAATATACGATGCGGTTGAATCGGTGACAGGGGAGAAGCCGATTTATAACGGAGTTCCTGGAGCAACGGACGGGACATTTCTTCATATACACGGCATACCTATAGTAACAATTGGTGCAGGGGACCGAGATATCCCACACCAAATCAACGAATATATCGACATCGAAGAACTAGCTGTGACAACTGCAATATTTAGAGATGCGGCTCTCCGATTTTTAAATGCAAAGGAGTGATAGAATATGACGGAATTTAAGATCGCAGTTATACCGGGGGACGGAATCGGCATTGAGGTAATGGGAGAAGCAGTAAAAGTATTGAGGGTGTTGGAAGAATATGAAACGAATTTTGTGTTGAATATTGAGGAATTTCCATGGAATTCGGATTATTATGTAGCGAATGGACGAATGATGCCTGAAGACGGACTGGAAACGCTAAAGAACTTCGATGCTATTTTGTTTGGAGCTATTGGTGATTCACGTGTTCCGGATGACGTTACGGTCTGGGAATTAATTATGCCAATTCGAAAGAAATTCCAACAATATGTAAATTTCAGGCCGGTTAAATCGTTGCCTGGAGTTAAATCACCTCTATTGAACGGCGAGGATATCGATTTTGTCATCTTCCGCGAAAATGCTGAAGGAGAATACTCGGATAGTGGCGGTCGCATGTTTGATTCGCAGGATTCCGAACTGGCCATTCAGAATACAATTATGACCCGCGGTGGAATTGAAAGAATAACAAAAGCAGCTAGTGAATATGCGGTAAAGAACGGCAAAAGGAAGTTAACGAGTGCAACAAAATCGAATGCTGTTACCCATGCAATGAAGCTGTGGGATGAGCATGTAAAGCGAGTTGTGGAAGAAGAGTATCCTGAGTTGGAACTAGAATCTTACTACATTGATGCGCTCGTTGCATATTTTGTCCAAAGGCCACAATCCTTTGAAGTTGTTGTTGCATCCAACCTGTTTGGAGATATTCTATCGGATCTTGGTTCTGGAATTGTAGGGGGTCTAGGACTTTCACCTTCAGCTAATATTAACCCCGAAAAGGAATACCCTTCAATGTTTGAAGCAGTTCACGGGTCTGCACCTGATATTGCTGGAAAAGGAATCGCAAATCCAATTGCTCAAATATGGTCTGCAGCTTTAATGCTAGATCACTTGGGCAAAGCAGACCTATCTAAAATAATCATCAATGCAATCGAAGATGTACTTTTGGAAGGGAAAATAAAGACAGCCGACATTGGTGGAAATGCAACGACTGAACAAATGGGTAAAGCTATTGTTGAGAAAATACAAGAACGGTATGTCATTGAGAAAATGGGGAGTTTAAATCATGAAATTAACAGATAAAGTCGTTGTAGTAACTGGTGCAGGCGGAGGAATGGGAAAAGCAATCGTTTCACAATTGCTGGAACGAGGCGCTTTCGTTATTGGAATTGATTTGTCAGTAGATTCATTAAAAGATATTCAGCAACCAAACTTTGTAGCCAAAGAGGCTGATGTTTTAGATGAACAAAAAGTCTCGGAAATCTTTGAGGAGATTAATAAAGAACAAGGTAAAATAGATGGTCTAGTCAATGCATTGGGTATTGCGCAATCTCAAACTCCTATCGAGGAAGTATCGTTAGAGCAATGGCATCGGCTTATGGATATTAACGCAACCAGTTTGTTTATCACCTGTAAGCAAGCCGTTAAATATATGAAGCCGAAAAACAGGGGCTCAATTGTTACCATTGCATCGATTTCAGCCGTTAGACCACGGCCAGGTCTCCAATCGTACATTGCTTCAAAGGGAGCGGCGGAGAGTTTTTCCAGGGCAATGGCGATCGAATTGGCCCCTCATTCAATCAGGGTTAATACAATTCATCCGGGTCCTGCGGATACAAACATGCTAGGGCAATTTGCTGGGGAAAACGCGGATGTATCTGCCGTGAAAAATGATCTATTTAAGCAAAGCGTTCCTTTAGGTGAATTAATTCAACCAGAAGATATAGCGAATGCTGTCATCTATCTATTATCAGATAATGCGAAAATGGTAACTGGCGCTACATTAAACGTTGATGGCGGAAGAGGTTTGTAATAACGAGAGGCAGTGAATAGCTAATGAAACGAATTCAAATGTTAATAGATGGAGAATGGATTGGTGACGATAGCCATGAGTGGTTACCGGTTTTCAATCCATCAAACGGAAAGAAAATAGCGGAAATCGTAAAAGGTAGTAAAATTCACGTAAATCAAGCTGTTGTTGCAGCACAAATAGCGTTTGAAAGTGACGAGTGGAGAAGGGTAAAGGCTTATGAACGTGGACAACTTCTTGTGAGCTTTGCAAATTATATTAGAGAAAATGCAGAACAATGGAGCGAGTGGGAATGTGAAGATGTTGGTAAACCAATGTCACAAGCGCGTTCAGATGTTGAAGCTGCCGCTAGGTATTTTGAGTTTTATGGCGGTGCAGCAGACAAAGTGATGGGGGAAACAATCCCTATTGAAGAAGGGATTTTAAATGCAACAGTTCTTGAACCTCTTGGTGTAACCGCTCACATAATCCCTTGGAATTATCCGCTTCAAATTATTTCTAGAAGTGTAGCGGCTGCTATTGCAACTGGAAATGCAGTAATCGTTAAAAGTGCAGAAGATACTCCAATGACAGCCCATGCGATTGCAGAGTGGTTTTCTGCAAGTGAATTACCAAAAGGGATTTTCCAACATATAACAGGCTTAGGTGTAGATGTCGGAGGACCATTATCTGCGCATCCTGACATTGCTCATGTGACATTTACTGGATCTGTGAATACAGGAGTTGCAGTTATGAAAGCGGCAGCAAATAATGTTGTATCCGTGACTCTTGAACTTGGCGGTAAGTCACCTAATATTGTATTTGCTGATGCATCTGAAGAGAAAGCATTGGAGGGGGTCGTTAAAGCGATTATCCAAAATGCGGGTCAAACATGTTCGGCAGGTTCGAGGCTCTTGATAGAAGAATCATACAAAGAAGAGTTTTTGAACAAGTTAATAACTAAGTTTAATACATTAACAGTTGGTCCTGGGAGTGAAGATAAAGATATTGGGCCGATTCTAAACAAAAAGCAATATGACCAAATCATGAGTCGAATTGAAGAGGCTAAGAATTTAGGCAGCATTATTGCTGGAGGAAAAGCGGTGTCAGTTGAAGGTTCAGAGAGTGGTTATTACATTGAGCCTACAATTATAGATGGGCTATCCCACTCCAGTTCATTAGCTCAAGAAGAAATATTTGGACCAATATTAAGTGTGTTTACTTTTAAAGATGCGGAGGATGCTATCCAATTGGCTAATGGGACTGACTATGGTCTCGTTACGGGGATTTGGACACAAAATATCGACGTTGCTCACTATGTAGCTTCAAGGGTGAAGTCGGGTCAAGTATTCATTAACAACTATGGAGCAGCTGGTGGAATCCAAATGCCTTTCGGTGGCTATAAAAAAAGCGGAATTGGAAGAGAAAAAGGTTTCGTGGCATTAAGAAATTATACACAAATCAAGAATATAGCCATTAAATTTGGTATTTAATAGTGAGAAGAGGTGAATTTATGCAAAGCCTACAAATTAACAGTGAACCTTCTCCGCTAGATGTTAACGACTGTCTTTTAGAGGTTAAAGGATTGAAAACTTATTTTCATATGGGGAAAGGGAAAATTGCTAAAGCAGTTGATGATGTCAGTTTTTCGATTAATAAAGGTGAAACAGTTGCATTAGTAGGTGAGTCTGGCAGTGGAAAGAGCATAACCTCATTATCAATTATGAGACTAATCCCAAGTCCTCCAGGTGAAATTGTAGAGGGTTCGATTAAACTTGAAGGAAAAGAATTGTTAACCTTATCAGAAGGAGAAATGTGCAACGTCCGTGGGAAAGACATTGGAATGATTTTTCAAGAACCGATGACATCTTTGGACCCAGTGTTTACGATAGGAAGTCAGATTGTAGAATCGATGATGGAGCATCAAAAACTAAAGAAAAAAGATGCTTATAAAAAGGCAGTAGATTTATTGAAAATTGTTGGTTTTTCTAGGGCTGAAAAAATTATTAAAGAATATCCACACCAATTATCTGGTGGGATGCGACAAAGGGTAATGATTGCTATCGCGATGTCTTGCAATCCTAAGCTATTAATCGCCGATGAACCGACTACAGCACTAGATGTAACGGTTCAGGCTCAAATTCTAAATTTGATGGTGGATATGAAGGAAAAGTTCGACTCCTCTATTTTGCTAATCACACATGATTTAGGCGTTGTCGCCGAAGTGGCAGATCGTGTACTTGTTATGTATGGGGGTCAAATTGTTGAAGAAGCCTCTGCCAAGGATCTCTTCTTGAGAACGAAGCATCCATATACGACTGCATTATTAAAAACCATTCCGAATGTAGAAGTAGAGTTGGAGCGATTGGATTCGATACCTGGTTCTGTACCCCCAGCCCATCTATTTCCGAAAGGTTGCAGATTTGCATCGCGATGTGAACATGCAATGGATATATGTCTTGAAAAGAATCCTAATCTTATAGAGGTTAATCCTCAGCATAAAGTAAGATGTCATCTTTTTGGGGATTAAGGAGGAAATTAGTGTGGATGAAAGAGAAAAGATACTTGAAATAAAAAACCTAAAAAAATATTTCACGATCAAAGGTGCTGCATTTAAAGGCAAAAGCAGTCAAGTCAAAGCTGTGGATGATATAAGTTTTGATTTGTATAGGGGAGAAACGCTTGGAATTGTAGGAGAGTCGGGCTCTGGTAAATCTACATTAGGGAGAACAATTCTGCGCTTACTAGAACCTACTGAAGGGGAAATTATTTTTGAAGGAACGAATCTTGAGAAATTAGGCCTTCGAAAATTAGACGATTATAGAAAGAATATGCAAATGATTTTCCAAGATCCATATTCTTCATTGAACCCAAGAATGCGCGTGGGGAAACTTATAAGTGAGCCTTTAGCTGTACGGAAAATACTAAATAAATCAGACCAATCCAAAAAAGTACTTGATTTGATTGGGAAAGTTGGTTTACCAAAAGAGTCTCTAACAAAATTCCCGCATGAATTTTCAGGTGGACAAAGACAGCGTATAGGAATTGCGAGAGCGCTTTCATTGAATCCGCAACTTATAATTGCAGACGAACCTGTTTCAGCCCTTGATGTTTCGGTTCAATCACAGGTTTTGAACTTAATGATGGATTTACAAGATGAATTTAAGTTGACCTATTTATTTATTTCCCATGATTTAAGTGTTGTGAAACATATAAGTGATCGTGTAGGTGTGATGTATTTAGGGAAATTGGTTGAAATTGGCCCCAAAAAAGACATTTATAATAATCCATTACACCCTTACACGCAGGCTTTATTATCTGCAATTCCTGTTGCTGACTTTGGTAGTAAACGAGAAATCATTCAATTGAAGGGTGAGCCACCAAGTCCTTCAGATCCACCGCCGGGATGTGCATTTCATACACGATGTTCCCATGCTTTTGATCGATGTAAAATTGAACGCCCTGAACTAATCCGGCAAAAAGATGGGCAATCCGTGGCTTGCCATCTTTATTCGGAACAGCCAATATCTATTTGAAAAACTAATGAATGAGGATTGGTGTATATGACTTTTGGCAATATTACCGACGTGCCGGGTATAAAGGTTGGGAATGTTGAAAATCTAGAAGCGCTAACAGGTTGTACGATTATCCTTACAGAAGAAGGGGCGGTTTGTGGTGTAGATGTTCGCGGATCTGCTCCTGGCACACGTGAAACAGAATTACTGGATCCTATTAATTCAGTAACTGAAGTTCATGCAATCAGTTTGGCTGGGGGAAGTGCATTTGGTTTGGACTCGGCTTCGGGAGTCATGCAATATCTCGAAGAAAAAGGGATAGGGCTTGACGTTGGGGTAGCTAGAGTTCCAATTGTGCCAGGTGTAGTTCTGTTTGATCTTCCGGTTGGAGATCCCAAAATTCGTCCTGATAAAAAAATGGGGTATGAGGCGGCTAAGAAAGCAGCAAAAGGGTCATTTCCATTCGGGAATATAGGTGCAGGATGTGGGGCAACAGTTGGAAAGATAACTGGATTTGAAAATTGTATGAAAGGGGGCTTGGGTAGCGCTTCTCTTACATTGGACAATGGTCTTGTGATCGGTGCGATTGTTGCGGTAAATGCTGTTGGAGATATAAGGGAACCGTCAAATAGAGAAATCATCGCCGGTCCAATTGACCCGGCAACAGGTGAACTTATTGATAGTCTCCTATATTTACAGGAAAACATAAAAAGCACAATACTTCCTGGTACAAATACAACAATCGGGGTTGTAGCAGTAAATGCTAAGATGACAAAAGCTGAAGCGAAAAAAGTAGCGCAAATTGCACAAAATGGTTTGGCAAGAACTATATATCCAGTCCATACGATGTTAGACGGGGATACAGTTTTTGCCCTTGCAACTGGTGGTGGATCGTATCCAGTGGATTTAATCGGGAGCTTAGCGGCACAAGTCATGGAAGAAGCGATTATAGTAGCCATAAAATCTGCGGACGCAGTTTCTGGAATACCGAGTTTTAGAAGCATCCAAAGAGAAGGTTAAACGAGAATGACGACATGAATAGTTAGCGTAAACCATTATAAGGGGGATTTTTGCAATGAAAAAAAGAAAATATTGGTCATCACTTGTCTCGATGCTACTAGTCTCCATTCTGTTGCTAAGTGCTTGCACTAGTGAAAATGGAGAGAAGGATAAAGAGACGGATAAAGAAGAGACTAAAGAAATAAGAGTAAGAATTAATGATGATCCTGACTTTTTGGATCCACATTCAGCCACAGCATCTATTTCGTTTCAAATGATTTTAAATATGTTTGAAGGATTATTTTCTCCAGAAACAGACGGCACACTTAAGCCAGCGATAGCTGAAGACTATAAACTCTCAGATGACGGTTTAACTTATACGTTTAATATAAAAGACAATGTGAAGTTTCATAATGGTGATCCGGTCACAGTTAAGGATATAAAGTATACATTTGATCGTTTAATGGGCACTAACAATAACGAACCACTATCTTCTAATTTTGTGAAAGTTGAATCTATCGAAACACCGGATGAAAGGACTGTGGTAATGAAACTCACAGAGCCTAATTCGAATTTTTTATACTCTCTGACAGCATTGCAATCTGCAATTATCCCCGAAGCGAACGACGGAAAACATAATGATCATCCAATCGGAACTGGCCCATTTAAATATGTTAGCTATAGTCCAGGTACTGATCTTGTTTTAGAGAAAAATACTGAATACTGGAAAGAAGGTATCCCTTATTTAGATAAAGTTACATTCGTATTCCAATCGGATGATCAAGGGGCATTTATGGCCTTGCAGGGGAATGAACTCGATTTAACAAGCATTCCTGCACATCGTATATCTGAAGTAGAAAACGATTTTAATTTAAATCACCAAGATAATAACTCATCATTGGTAATTGCCTTTAACAATGAAAGGGAGCCATTTAACGATACAAAAGTTCGTCAAGCGATTAATTATGCAATAAATAAACAAGATATTATTGATTCGGTGTATTCAGGTTTCGCCACTCCATTGGGTTCAAATATGAGTCCTGCAATGGGGGATTACTATTTGGATGGATTACAGGATGTATATGATAGAGACATTGAAAAAGCGAAGGAGTTATTAACAGAAGCAGGTTATCCAGATGGTTTTAAAACAAAGATGTCTGTCTCATCCCATAACACAATGTACTCCGATATTGCTCAAGTTACTGTTGAGAATTTAAAGGAAATTGGCATAGATGTTGAAATAGAAGTGATTGAATGGGGAATTTGGTTGGACCGCATATATCGTGGAAGGGATTATGAGATGACAGCAATCGATTTAACGGGTAGACCGTCGGCTTATGAGGTACTCAACGATTATGTGTCTACTAACGATAGTGAGAACTTCTTTAAATTTAAAAATGCTGAATTTGATAAAGTAATGACGGATGTATTAAACGAGCCTGAACTGGACGGTCAAATTAAACTTTATCATCGTGCTCAGGAGATATTAACTGAAGAGGCCGCAGCTGTTTATATTGCTGATTACCAGATAATATGGGCATTAAATAAAGACTTAGAGGGTCAAAAGGCGTATCCTTTCTGGTTCCATGACATGTCGGAAGTGAGATCTGCAAAATAGAAAGGAACAGAAAATATGGCTTATATCATACGTAGAGTTATATTATTCATTGTTACTGTGGCACTAGTATCCGTTATTACCTTCGCCGTTTTTCAAGTCATGCCAGGAGACCCTATCCGTATTATGTTAGGCCCAGACGCTGACGAGGCGCAAATAGCGACTTTAAAAGCGCAACTTGGTTTAGATCAACCACTTCACACCCAATATTTTGAGTGGATTAAAGGGCTAATGACAGGAGATTTAGGGCAATCAATCCGTTTTTCAAAACCAGTCTCAGAATTGATTCTGGATCGATTACCAGTTACCATCTCCTTGGCTATTATGACGCTAACTATCGTAGTGGTTGTTGCTATCCCTCTGGGTATTTTTGTAGCGAAAAGACAAAACAAATTAAGTGATGTTGTTTTCTCTACAGTTACCCAATTAGGGATGGCAATCCCTTCCTTTTGGTTAGGGATGTTATTGATTTTATATCTTGGAATGAATTTTAAGTTTTTTTCTGTTAGTGGATATGTGCCTTGGACACAAAGTGTAACAGGTGCATTAGGAGCATTATTGTTACCAGCACTGACAATTGCGATTCCTCAAATAGCAGTTAAATTTCGCTATGTAAGGAATGCTATTTTGGAACAATTACGATTAGATTACGTGCGTACGCTTCGGAGTAAAGGAATCAAAGAAAAGAAGGTTCTTTACAAGCATGTGTTAAGAAATTCGATGATCCCGATACTGACAATATTTGGCCTAATAACTGCAGAAGTTATCGCGGGAACAATTATTGTTGAACAAGTTTTTGGTTTGCCTGGCATAGGTAAATTATTAATAACATCTATTAGTTATCGTGATTTTCCACTAGTACAAGGCATAGTCATGTACATCACACTTGCAGTTGTTTTTATCAACTTCTTGGTGGATATATTATATTCGATTCTTGATCCACGAATACGATTGACATAAGGAGGTCAACATGAAGTCACTAATGGGTCACGGGAAAAATATAAATTTAATCATGGGCCTCCTCATATTATTAACTTTTTTACTGTTAATGCTTCTAAGTTTTATATATACACCGCATGATGTGAATGAGATGAGTGTCGCGAACAAACTGCAAAGTCCAAACGGTGTGCATTGGTTTGGGACAGATGAATTTGGAAGAGATATCTTTAGCAGAATTATGAAGGGGACCCAAACAGCTTTCTTTGTAGGTACAGTAACTGTGTGCATAGGGATGATTTTTGGCACTCTAATTGGTGGAATTGCGGGTTATGTAGGCGGATGGGTTGATGAGGTTTTTATGAGAATTATGGATGCATTAATGGCTTTTCCAGGGATTATATTAGCCTTGATGCTAGTAGCTGTTTTTGGTCCGGGAATGCTAAATACCTCGATTGCTCTAGGTATAATAGCGATCCCCACTATAGCAAGAATCGCCCGAAGTGGATTTATTCAACATAAGGAGTTTGAGTACGTTCTATCGGCAAAATTGGTAGGTGTGAAGCCGTTTAACATTATGTTTAAGCATATACTTCCGAACGTTTCGTCTCCTCTTATTGTTGCGGCATCCATAAGTTTTGCAATTGCAATGTTGGCAGAAGCAAGCTTAAGTTATTTAGGGCTGGGTGTTCAGCCGCCAGATCCTAGTTGGGGACGTATGTTAAGGGATTCTCAATCGTATTTAGCAAGCGCACCGTGGTATACCTATGCGCCGGGTGTTGCAATCACGTTAATGGTTTTAGGGTTTTATATGTTAAGTAATGCAATTAGAGATATTATGGATCCACGTTCAAATTGACTCAATCAGGCACACGCAATGTGCGAAATATTTAAACGAGCTTGTGGTTATATACTTTGTGAATCGTGTTGCGAATGCTACATTGAATACCCCCATCTAGCTGCATAAATTGTTATGCCAGTTATTGATGGGGGAATTATTTATGAAAGAAGCGCTATTAGACCATCTCGCTTAGTATTGTTAAAATATGTCTGAATATTTACAAGTAATTATTATCGTCATGTAATAATTGTGACAACATCATTTTTGTGTGTAGTCCCT
Source organism: Sporosarcina sp. Y352 (assembly GCF_056786535.1). Classification (NCBI taxonomy): domain Bacteria; kingdom Bacillati; phylum Bacillota; class Bacilli; order Caryophanales; family Caryophanaceae; genus Sporosarcina; species Sporosarcina sp. Y352. The sequence continues at coordinate 332,631 of NZ_JBXCJE010000004.1, read as the reverse complement.
ATTACCAATTCATAAGCCTTAACGGCGGTTTCGATAGCGAGGCGATTCGCTGGTTCCATAAAATCTTTTCCAAGAAGTGTTTCCAATCGATCAAGTCGGTGGTACAGAGTTTGTCTGACGATGAACAGTCGATCTGAAGTTTCTTTTTTTGATCCACTACATTCAAGATAGACGCGGAGTGTCTCGAAGAGATTGCTATTCAACTTCTGATCGAATTCGAGCACAGCCCCCAAGTATTCATTAATGTATGTTTCAAGATGGCCGCTCTTTTTTAATAAAAGCAGTAGTCTGTAAATCCCTAAGCTTTCATAGAAATTACTTGTAGTTATTTCAGATTCATGTAGCTTCAGCACCTTATGAGCTTCTTTGAAACCTTTCTTTATATCTGAAATAGCGGTGTAGACTGTGCTTACGCCGAAAGTACATTTTTCCCCATCTATAAAGTTGTTTTCTTTCATTTTGAGGATGTCGTGTGTGATTTGTGAGAATCTATCTGTTTCCTTTTTTAAATGATCGGCTGCGATGAATGAAGCAATGACTGTAATCTCATTTCTTCTAACTGAAACTGCAGGGAAAAAACCATGTCTTTTGAAAAGGGAACGAATCACTATAGATCTTTGAAGTTTTATTTCATCCAAGTCCTCTTCGCTGAGGTTAATTACTGGCGAGTCTATTTGAATAATAAAAACTCTGAAATGCATATTGCGGCTAGGGGGAGGAAAATAAGCTTGAAGATCGTCTTGTTCATACTCCCGGCCGTTTATTAGGTTTTGAACGAGTTTATCTTCTGAGTTTTGTTTACGTTCTTCGATTGTCCTAGTCCGCAATAATATTTGTGCTATAGCAAGGCTAGCGCGGTCTAAAATAAGATAGAAAAATTCCTCTGATAGTGGAGGGTGTTTTATTTGTATGTACAAATTCCCCCAAACTTGGCCAAGGACTCGAACGGGCATTAGTGCGAATGTATCATCACCGAGCGTAAAGGTTCTTTGTTCCGTGTTATCCATTGAGGAACTTTTAACATATGAACGGAGTGATTTATCTAAGCTTTTAATTTCTGATGGATAATAATATGGTTTCGCATCATCGTTAATAAAAAATACGTTCTCTTGAAAATGTTCATGTAGTTCACGAAGGATTTTTAGAATACCGTTGTGTGTAAGTGATAATGAAATGAATTTTCTCGACAGATGATCGAGTTGGGAAAGCATCTCGTGATGTTGATTAATGATGAAAGTATGAAGGTCTTGGGTAATGTCGACAAACTTTACAATTTCCTTGAATAATATGATTGGGAAATTATTTTCATTGGCTAACATGACTAATTCAGGAGGAATCTCTTGTAAATGAGGTCCGATTTCTATACAGATCCCTGCGACATCTTTTTCTATTAGTTTTTTCACATATTTTAGTTGGGAAGGGAGATCAAGTTGTAAACCTACACCTGTTGTAAGAATAAGTTCGCCTCCATTTATTAGCGAATCAAATTCTCCTGTTTCTAAAATATGCGACCACTTCACCCGTCTATCTAGTCCTTCAATACCAGCGATTAGTTTCGCGGACTTGAAAGAATTACGAGCAAGGACGTCTTTCACTGTAAAGATTAAATCACTCATATTTATAAATCCCTCCCAAATGTTAAAATACTAAACTAACGATTTTACATTATGTAAAGTGTTAAGTATCTAAATAGTCTGTAAAGTATAGTATGAAGCCTAAATAAATCAGAGTCAACTAGCAAGACCAATAGAATAGGAGGAATAAAAATGACAATCACAGCAGTAGAGAAGAAAACGCTTACAAATTTCATCAATGGACAATGGGTAAAATCAACGACAGATAAATATGAAGAGGTACCGAATCCGGCGACGGGAGAAATCCTTGCGGAAGTTCCCATATCTACGCTTGAAGATTTAAACCTAGCAGTAGAGGCAGCGAAAACAGCATTTGCAAAATGGAAGAAGGTTGCTGTGCCACAACGTTCAAGAATCTTATTTAAATATCAGCAATTGCTAATAGAGAACTGGGACGCACTTGCAAGAATTATTACGATTGAAAACGGAAAAAACTATGCTGAAGCTTATGGTGAAGTGCTGCGCGGTATTGAGTGTGTCGAGTTTGCGGCAGGTGCGCCTACATTAATGATGGGTTATCAGCTTCCTGATATTGCAACGAACGTTGAATCGGGCATGTACCGCTATCCGATTGGGGTCATTGGAGGGATTACACCATTCAACTTTCCGATGATGGTGCCGTGCTGGATGTTCCCGTTAGCCATTGCGAGCGGGAATACGTTTATCCTTAAGCCATCTGAGCGGACTCCACTCCTGGCAAACCGTCTTGGGGAATTGCTGCATGAAGCAGGTCTGCCGGATGGTGTATTCAATATCGTACACGGCGCACATGACGTCGTGAACGGTATTCTAAATCACCCAGATATTCCGGCAGTATCGTTTGTAGGTTCACAGCCAGTTGCTGAATACGTCTACAAAACGGGAACGTCGAATGGCAAACGTGTTCAAGCATTAGCGGGCGCGAAAAACCATACAATCGTCATGCCGGATGCGGATATGGATGCGACGGTAACCAATATTATTAATGCCGCGTTTGGATCCGCAGGGGAGAGATGCATGGCTTGTGCTGTGGTTGTTGCAGTCGGCGATGTTGCGGATGAATTAGTCGGAAGATTAGTAGATGAATCTAATAAAATGACAATTGGTAATGGCTTGGAAGAAGGGATATTCCTTGGGCCGGTCATTAGGGATTCACATAAAAACAAGACACTTGATTACATCGAGTCAGGCGTTGAAGAGGGCGCGAAACTGTTACGTGATGGCCGCGATGATAAGTCCACTTCTGAAGGCGGTTACTTCGTCGGACCGACGATTTTCGACAATGTGACAACAGAAATGAAAATTTGGAAAGAAGAGATTTTTGCTCCTGTATTGTCAGTTGTTCGAGTGGATACATTAGAGGAAGCGATCGAGCTTGCAAATAAGTCGGATTTTGCAAACGGAGCTTGTTTGTTCACAGACAGCGCGAAAGCGATTCGCCAGTTCAGAGAAGAAATCGATGCGGGGATGCTTGGCATTAACCTTGGCGTTCCAGCTCCAATGGCATTCTTCCCGTTCTCTGGTTACAAGAAGTCGTTTTACGGTGATCTTCACGCGAATGGCCGTGATGGAATCGAATTTTACACACGGAAGAAAATGTTGACAGCACGCCACTAATCGTAACGGGGTCGTTCAAAATAGGGGATAAATGCTGAGGTTCTGCTGATGTAGGCTTCAGCTATAAAAAGGGAGTGGGGCAATTGACAACAGCTAAAGAAACGACAAAGTCATTAGTTCAAAAAGACCGTGAAAATGTGTGGCATCACATTTCCGCTTATAATGAAAAAAATCCGCCGATGATCGTAGAAAGTGGAGAAGGAGCATGGATCACAGATCATAACGGTGATCGTTATCTAGATGGAATGTCCGGGCTTTGGGCCGTGAATGTTGGGTATGGGCGTGAGGAACTTGCACAAGCCGCATATGAACAGCTGAAAAAACTGGCGTATGTACCGATGACGCAAAGTCACGAACCGGCAATTTTGCTTGCTGAAAAGTTAAGTGAAATGCTTGGCGGCGATTATAAGATTTTTTATTCCAATAGTGGTTCTGATGCGAACGAAGTAGCTTTTAAACTTGCGCGTCAATATCACCAACAGAATGGAGAACCGTCCCGTTTCAAATTCATCTCCCGTTACCGGGCCTACCATGGAAGTTCGATGGGCGCAATGGCAGCAACAGGGCAGGCATTACGGAAATACAAGTATGAACCGCTTGCGCCAGGATTCTTACATGTAGCGCCGCCAGATAATTATCGCAGACCAGCGGGGCAATCAATCGAAGAATATAATATTCAACGTGCCCAGGAGTTTGAAGAGAAAATTATTTGGGAGCAGAAAGAGACGATTGCCGGGATTATTATGGAGCCACTTATTACGGGCGGCGGCATCTTAATTCCACACCCAATCTATCTTGAAAAAGTTCAAGAAATCTGTAACCGTCACGGAGTCTTGCTAATTGTTGATGAAGTGATTTGCGGATTCGGTCGGACTGGGAAAGCGTTTGGCCATCAGCACTTTAATTTGAAGCCAGATATTATTACGATGGCGAAAGGACTAACGAGTGCTTACCTGCCACTATCTGTAACTGCAATCAGAAAAGATATCTACGAAAAGTTTGATACAGGCGAAGAAAACAGTCATTTCCGTCATGTGAATACATTTGGTGGAAATCCTGCTGCTTGTGCAGTCGCATTAAAGAACCTAGAAATCATGGAAAGAGAAAATCTTTTTGATCGATCCGCTGAACTTGGTGAGCGACTGCTAAAAGAGCTAGCTAGCTTGAAAGACCATCCATTCGTTGGCGATATTCGTGGCCTCGGCTTCCTTCTTGGAATTGAGCTTGTTGAAGACAAAGAAACGAAAGAGCCTGCATCCAATGCCCGTGTCGCGAAAATTATCGGGGATTGCAAGGCAAATGGGCTTATCATTGGTAGAAATGGCGATACCGTCGCAGGCTTTAATAATATCCTGGCGCTGAGCCCGCCGTTGTCTTGTACCGATGAAGATTTTGATTTCATTGTTGCAGTTATGAAGAAAGTATTTAAGGAAAACGAAGCTTGATATAGGTATATAAGTAGGACATATGAATATAGCGTAGGCGAGCTTTACTCCGATATTACTGGAGTTAAGGCTCGCTATTTTTTTGATGTTGATTATGCGAACCCTAGACTGTGTACTGATTAATCTAGAAAAGGAGTCTTAAATGGGGAGGTTTCCTCTAGTGCAGTAGTCAAATATGTTGATTGGAGTAGGTGTTGTAAGGGAACTACATTCAATTTTGGACAAAATGTATAGTCAATGTGGCTTTGATTTTACAAAACGTAAAGCAGAAGTCGAAATTTCTATTAATATACTGATAAGGAAAAGCGGAATTCAGTTTAGCAATTTTAAATGCTCGAAAGGAATCGTGTTATCAATTTTTAAAAACGAAAACAGGGGGTTAATTAAATTATGAACAAGCTAGATCGTGTTGTAGGCGAAAATAAATCGGTGGACAAGCTATATCATTTTATTGGCGGGGTGAAATCGGAAGGGGCATCTGAACGTTATGGACCTATTTATAACCCGTCCACAGGAGAAAAAACTGCTGACTGCCCTTACGCAACAGCTAAAGATGTGAACCAAGCCGTAGAGGCCGCAGATAATGCTTTTAACACATGGAGGAAAACCCCCGTTGCAAAAAGGGTAGAAGTACTGTTCAACTTCCGGACGTTACTAATAGATGCAACTGATGAACTTGCTAGAACGATTGGGCGGGAAAACGGTAAAACAATTTCGGATGCAAAAGGAGAAATTAGCCGTGCAATTGAAGCGGTCGATTTTGCAATTAATGCACCGCATCTATTAAAAGGCGAGCATTCAACTGATGTAGGCGGAAACATTAACTCCTTCTCCATTAAACAGCCGCTTGGCGTTGTCACATGTATTTCACCCTTCAATTTCCCGGTAATGGTACCGGTTGCGATGACAACAATGGCACTTGTATGCGGAAACTCTGTTGTATTAAAACCATCTGAGCGCGTACCAAATTCTGCACTGTTCATATCGGAGCTTTGGGAAAAGGCTGGGCTTCCTGCTGGGGTATGGAGTGTGGTGAATGGTGATAAGGAAGCGGTGGATGCGTTAATCACACATCCAAAAGTGATGGCAGTCAGTTTCGTCGGTTCCACAAAAGTGGCGGAATATATTTATGAGGAAGCCAGTCGACATCATAAACGGGTAGCCGCATTCGGTGGTGGGAAAAACCATATGATCATCATGCCTGATGCTGATATCGATTTTGCAGTTGACTCATTCCTTGGGGCTGCGTATGGAGCGGCTTCTCAGCGTTGTATGGCCCTGTCTGTCGCGATGCCTGTTGGTAAAAAGACGGCCGACATATTTGTTGAGAAGTTAATAAAGAAAGTAGAAGAGTTGAGAGTGGGTTCGTATGACGATGAACAAGCCGACTTTGGGCCGGTCATCACACAACAATCCAAAGAAGCAGTACTCAAATCGATTGAAGACAGCTTACTAGAAGGAGCAAAACTCTGTGTAGATGGCCGTAATCCCGACACAGGCAAAAATAGCAATGGGTACTATTTAGGAGCAACTTTACTGGACAACGTTACACCGGATATGGAGGTTTATCGGCAAGAAGTGTTTGGACCGGCAAGGATAGTAGTTCGTGTAAACAATCTGGGTGAAGCGATTGATTTGGTAAATGGCCATGAATTTGGAAATGGGGTCACGATCTTTACGCAGAATGGTCCTGCAGCCCGCGAATTCACGGAGAAGGTTGAAGTCGGTATGGTAGGTGTCAATGTACCCATTCCGATACCGGTAGGCTATCACAACTTTGGAGGCTGGAAGCGTTCAAAATTTGGTGAAAGTCATATGTTCGGACCGGATACTGTTCGATTCTTCACGAAAATTAAAACGGTGTCAGAAAGATGGCCAGAAACTACAGATATCAAAAAAGGTGTTGCATTCGACTTTCCAAGTAATCGGAATTGATTTGTTACTACTATTGATGGAGAAAGAGGGATAAGAAAATGACAAAAGTGATAAAGGATACATCGTCATTAGTTGAAAAGGATCGTCAAAATATATGGCATCACATATCCGCCAACAATGAAAAGAATCCCCCGATGATCGTCGAAAGCGGAAAAGGGGCTTGGATCACCGATCATAAAGGTAATCGTTACTTGGATGGAATGTCTGGACTCTGGTGTGTGAACGTCGGATACGGGCGTGAGGAACTCGCGAAAGCTGCGTATGAACAGATGAAAAAACTGGCCTATGCACCTATGACCCAAAGCCATGAACCTGCCATTGAGCTTGCTGAAAAGTTGAATGAAATGCTAGGCGGAGATTATGTATTTTTTTATTCGAATAGCGGATCTGATGCCAACGAAGTGGCATTCAAGCTTGCACGCCAATACCATCAACAAAATGGGGAACCGTCACGCTACAAATTCATCTCACGTTACCGGGCTTACCATGGTAGTTCTATGGGTGCGCTCTCAGCCACTGGTCAAGCTCTACGGAAATATAAATATGAACAGCTCGTTCCAGGGTTTCTGCATATTGCACCACCTGATAATTACCGCAGGCCGGCAAATCAATCAGTTGAAGAATATAACATACAACGTGCGCTAGAGTTTGAAGAAAAAGTTATTTGGGAGCAGAAAGAAACAATTGCCGGGATTATTATGGAGCCTCTTATTACTGGTGGCGGAGTCTTGATCCCACATCCGATTTACTTGGAAAAAGTTCAAGAAATCTGTAATCGCCACGGCGTCCTTCTAATCATTGATGAGGTTATCTGTGGATTCGGACGAACTGGAAAAGCATTTGGCCATCAGCACTTTAACGTAAAGCCGGACATCATTACGATGGCGAAAGGGCTGACAAGCGCCTACTTACCGTTATCAGTTACAGCTGTGCGAAAAGATATTTACGAAAAGTTTGACACAGGTGAAGAAAATAGCCACTTCCGTCATATCAATACTTTTGGCGGGAATCCTGCAGCTTGTGCCGTGGCATTGAAGAACCTCGAAATTATTGAGAACGAAAGCCTTATTGAACGGTCTGCCGAGCTTGGTGAGCGTCTTCAAAAAGAGTTGGCAAGCCTAAAGCAGCACCCGTTTGTTGGTGATATCCGCGGTCTCGGTTTCCTCTTAGGAATTGAACTAGTTGAAGACAAGAAAACGAAAGAACCTGCTTCCAATGCGCGTGTCGCCAAAATTATCGGGGAATGCAAGGCAAATGGACTTATTATCGGAAGAAATGGCGATACGGTAGCTGGTTATAATAATATTTTAGCACTCAGTCCGCCATTGTCCTGTACTGACGAAGATGTAGATTTCATTATTGCTGTTGTAAAGAAAGTGTTTAAAGAAAACGAATGATACAAATGGGTAGAGGTGTGTATTCACCTCTGTTTCCTAATTGTTGGAAAACCCTTAGTTTTTAGATGTTTTCTTTTTAAAAACTGTAGAAACCTGTTTCTCGCTACGGTTTTTCATCCGACGGAAGTTCTCGATATGTTTCCAAATTGCGATGCCGAATAATAATACTGCCGCTATAATGGGCCCGTATCCTTCTGCCCAAACTGCCATCGCGATGAGCGTCACGTACAGCATCAGCACGCCAAACACGAGAAAGTCTGTTACTAGCGCCACGATGACAAATAATGCAAAACCAACGAGTCCAACCTTCCAGTCGATGGCGAGCAGCACGCCAATAATCGTGGCGGTTCCTTTGCCGCCGTTGAACTTCATATAAAACGGGAAGTTGTGCCCAATCACGGTTGCAGTACCCGCGAGGAATAATAGTAAAGCTACAATTTCTCCTGGAAGTCCTGCATTCTCTGCAAAATATCTCACAAATAGGACAGCTACTGCACCTTTACCGATATCGATTGCAGCAACCAGTGCGCCGAATTTTTTCCCGAGAACGATTGTGGCATTCGAAGCACCGGCATTTTTCACCCCGGTTTCTTTTAGGTTAACGCCCGAAATTATCTGTGCGACAACCGATCCATGTAAGCAACCGATGGCATATCCCGAAACTAGTACACTTGTAATCCATAACCACATAACCATTCCTCCAAAACATTGGTAAATTAATTGTAACATTAGAGGTAAACGCAAGGTTCAGAAAAATTATTTAATAATCTCTTGACTTTGTCTCGCGCTATCTACTATACTATGTCACAAGATGGAAAACTGAATGATACAAACTCTTATCAAGAGCGGCGGAGGGAATAGGCCCTGCGATGCCCGGCAACCGACAAGCGACCAGCTTGTAAAGGTGCTACTTCCTACAGATCGGTTCGATGGATCTGAAAGATAAGGGGAGGAAAAAGCGAAAGCGTAACCCTCTTCTTAAGCGAAGGGGGTTATTTTTTATTTCCAAAATACCCCCAGCGCCTCCGCGGATCACAATCAATTCCATCTAAAAAACTTTGGAGGTAATGACTTTGACAAAACTTAAACCCGAAACACTTCTTCTACATGGTGGACAAAAACCCGATCCTGTAACAGGTTCTCGTGCAGTTCCAATTCATAGAACTTCATCATTCGTATTTCGTGATACAGAACATGCTCAAAAATTGTTTGGACTGCAAGAAGCAGGCAACATCTATACGCGTATTACAAATCCAACCGTTGCTGTTTTTGAAGAACGTATTGCACTTCTTGAAGGAGGAACGGCGGCAGTTGCGTTATCTTCAGGAATGGCGGCTATTGCATTTTCAATCTTAAATGTCGCAGGCGCAGGTGATGAAATTGTCGCGGCAAGCAATTTATATGGTGGTACGTATAATCTATTTGCTAATACGCTTCCGCGTTACGGCATCAATGTAAAATTTGTCGATGTAACGGATCCTGAAAACTTCCGCGCAGCGATTACAGATAAAACAAAAGCTTTATTTGCAGAAACAATTGGTAATCCAAGTTTACATGTGCTTGATATTGAAGCGGTTGCGGACATTGCACATGAAAACGGTCTACCACTTCTTATAGACAGTACGTTTGCATCTCCATACGGTTCAAATCCAATCGAATTTGGTGCAGATGTCGTGATCCACTCTGCAACGAAATGGATTGGCGGACATGGTACAACAATCGGTGGAGTTGCTGTTGATGCGGGTACGTTTGATTGGACACAAGGACGGTTCCCAGGCTTTACTGAGCCGGATGAATCTTACCATGGCCTTCGTTATGGAATTGACACTGCAGGCGCGGCGTTTGCCACTAAGCTACGTGTTCAATTGTTGCGAGACTTTGGGCCTTGCTTGGATCCGGATAGTGCCTTTAACTTCTTACAAGGACTTGAAACACTGCATCTGCGTGTGACAAGACATAATGAGAATGCTATCAAAGTGGCAGAATTCTTGAAACAGCATCCATCTGTTGAATGGGTAACGTATACTGGGAACGAAGATCACCCATCATATGACCTTGCGAAAAAGTATTTGAAAAACGGCTTCGGCTCCATTATCGTTTTCGGCATCAAAGGCGGGCGTGAGGCTGGTCGAAACGTAATTGACAACGTTAAAATCTGGTCGCACGTAGCTAACGTTGGCGATGCAAAATCCTTGATCATCCATCCTGCATCAACGACGCACCAGCAGCTTGGCCCTGAAGATTTGAAAAAATCAGGCGTTACCGAGGAACTAATTAGACTATCGGTCGGTCTTGAATCAGCAGAAGACATTATTGCAGATTTAGCGCAGGCTATTGAAGCAGCAGTAGCTGTAACAGTATAATTTTTGGAAGAAAGATGGCTATGACAATCCTCTTAGTTTGTTACGCCCTATAGCCATTTAAGAGAATCTGAAAAATGGGGACTTGTTATTAAGCAGTCCATGGAGGTGGCGAAATGCCGTCAATCAAGGTTGCTCTACTCGGCTTCGGCACTGTAGGTGAAGGGATTTACAGAATTTTGAATGAAAGAAAGAATGAGATTAAGCAACAAACAGGCTGTGAAATCGATATAGTTGCCATCCTTGTTCGCGATATAGCGAAAGTACGTCTAGCAACACCAGGGGTAAAAGTGACGGGAGACATCCAGGACATACTGATGAACCCGGACATTGATTTCATCTTTGAGGCAATTGTTGGTGAGGAACCTGCTTATACGTATCTTTCAGATGCAATCGAAAAGGGCAAAAACATTATAACGGCAAATAAGAAAATGTTCGCGACACATGGCCCGGCATTATTGAAACACGCGGAATTCCGAGGCGTTCAGGTCGGTTATGAAGCAACTACAGCGGGTGGAGTACCAATTATCCGTACAGTAAAAAACTTGTTACCTGCAGATCGAGTACGACGAGTCAGAGGGATTTTAAATGGAACCTCAAATTTCATCCTGACAAAGATGCGGGAAGAGAAAGTTTCTTTTAAGGCTGCACTTATTGAAGCACAAGAGCTTGGTTATGCGGAAGCAGATCCGACTGACGATGTTAGTGGTAAAGATGCTTTTCGAAAACTGATGATTTTAAGTGCACTATCATTTGGTGCCCAGCCTGATTGGAGAGACATCCCGACTGTGGGAATCGATGGAGTTAAAGCTGAAGATGTTGCAGAAGCATTAAAGGGGAAACTTCGTTATCGGCATATCGCGGAGATTTCAATCGATGAAAAGGGTGTCTTGCGAGGAAGTGTGGGTCCGGTACTAATTGGTCCTGACAATCCGTTATATGGAGTCGACGGTGTTGATAATGCAATTATTGTTGAAACTGATTATCTAGGGTCCCTTACTCTTGTAGGCCCGGGAGCAGGCATGTATCCGACAGCGAGCGCATTGATCGGAGACTTCTTATATATGGTTGGACAACGTGAAAAGGTTCTTATCAAAAGTTAAGAAAAAGGCGATTCCATCTCAGGAATCGCCTTTCTTAACATTATTTCAAATTCATCAACTTTAATTCAGCTTTTAACGCTTTGAGCAACGCGACAACCATTAGCAGCATGACGAAAGAAAATGGCAGCGCAGCAATGATAATCGTATTTTGCAGTGCGGTGAGGCCGTTGACAGAAAGCAAAATCAGCGCAATTGTCGACTGGATAACACCCCAAATGAGCTTCACATTATTCGGCGGAGTCAACGAACCATTCGTTGATTGCATGCCAAGGACAAATGTCGCTGAATCCGCTGAGGTAACGAAGAAAGATACAATCAACAAAATTGCGAAGACTGATATGATGAACGACATAGGCATAACATTGAACATTTCAAAGATAGTTAGTTCTGTACTAGAAGCCGTCAAGTCGACAAGTCCTTTTTTCTGGATATCAATCGCTGTCGTACCAAATGCTGAGAACCAGAATGTAACCAGTAATGTAGGTGCAGCAAGCACGCCAATCATGAACTCCCTAATTGTTCGGCCTTTTGAAACGCGGGCGATGAACATACTGACAAACGGTGCCCAAGAAATCCACCATGCCCAGTAGAATATTGTCCAATCATCAAGCCATTTCCGGTCGGTAGAGTCCAATGGAGCTGTACCGAAACTCATTTGGATAAGGTTTGCAAAGTAACCGCCAAACGAATCAGTGAACATATTAAAAATGAGTAATGTTGGTCCGAGAACGACGATAAATCCAAGCAGTGCAAGGGTAAGAACAAGGTTTGTATTCGACAAGTATTTGATGCCCTTGCTTAATCCAGACCATGCGGACGCAACGAACAGAACCGTTATGAATGCGATGATGACAAACTGTGAAAAGATATTAATTTCAATATCAAATAAATAGTTTAGGCCTGCATTAATTTGAACAGCGCCGAAGCCGAGTGATGTAGCGACACCGAATGCTGTTGCGAAAACGGCGAGTACATCGACGAGAGTACCCCATGGTCCAACCATTTTTTTACCGAATATCGGCTTCAATGTTGCTGAAATTAATCCCGGCTCCCCTTTACGGAACTGGAAGAAGGCTAACGATAGCGCAATGATCCCGTACATGGCCCATATATGAATCCCCCAGTGGAAGAAAGACTGACGTAAGGATTCTTTGAAAGCTTCATCCGTATTTGGATCTTCCGAGGCTGGACTGATAGCAAAGTGTGATAATGGTTCAGCGGCACCGTAAAAGACAAGGCCGATTCCCATTCCGGCGGAAAACAGCATGGCAATCCAAGTGACTGTAGAGAACTGCGGGCGATCCGTGTCTTTTCCAAGCCGTATTTTACCGAATGGACTAACGATGAAAAAGAAACTGAGCGCTAACATGAATGACATGAGCAGCATATAGTACCAACCGAATGACGACGCAACAAAGTTTCTGGCATTCGTTGTGACGGCTTCAAAACTTTCGGGTGCGAATGCACCATATCCAACGGTCAATATGATAAGACCAATTGTGATATAAAAAACGTTTGATATTTTCTTCATACTTCCCCCTCGTGTTACTGGTAATGTAGAAACAGTTTTTAACTATACTAGCAAAATGTAATGAAAGCAACTGTGCGGTTAAATAAGTATTCCCGTTAATAAGCCTTTCCATTCGTGTTCAGGGACAATGCGGAGTACTCTATTTAAATGAAAATAGCTGAAAATCCATAGATTTTCAGCCGGTTTCTCAATCTTCATCTTTAATGTCGCGATCGGGTGGAATGGGTTCGTTACGCCATTCGTCAATTTGGTGTTTTAATGTTTCAAGCTGTTCTAAATAAAGACCAAACTGATCTTTGTTCACTAGAAATTGTTCGCCGTCATGGACAGAACGAATCCGTCCTTCTCTTACATACTTCTGAATTTGTTCGACGGGCATGCTAAGATATTCTGCAACTTCTTGAATGGAGATATACATCTAAGCCCTCCTTGGAAAATTCAGTTGAAGACAAAGTGGCGAGTGCTGTTTCGGTTAAATCAATTTCTTGAAGTTTAGACGTTTATTCAAAGCCAGCATAATCGGAATTCCAATTGCCATGACAACAAATTCACCGATTGCAACTGTTAACCATGTAAGTAGGAAAGGGAGCTCTAATGCTAGGTTTAACTCGAAAGCAATGATGAACATGGTAAAGGTGAAAACTAGTGTGTTGAAGACCATTCGCTTGAAAACTCCAGATATAAATTTAGCGGAAAATATCGTGATTGAAAGAGCTATAATTGATTGACTCACGCCGAAAAATAGATCATACATGCCAAGTGGAGAAAACAAGTTTGTGACGAATACTCCGAGCACAATACCAAAGAAGAACTTCTTATTAAACACTATAAGGTGGTTGAACAGCTCAGAGATACGAAATTGGATTGCTGAATAAGCCAGTGGTGCTATTAATAGAGATACGGCTACATATAAAGCGGCAATGATCCCGCTTATGGCCATTGTTTTTATTTTCATTACTTATTTCCTCCTAGTTTTTTAGCGTGGGATGGTTACGAACCACGTGTGAACAATTAGTGATTATAGTACATAGTTACTAGTCGTGTCAAGTGAACTTGAAATGTTGGAACTCTCGAATTAAATGGTATCTTCTATATATATAGGGAAAAGGAGCAGTTGAATCATGTCGCAGCGAATTGCCTACACAGTCGTGTTGTTAGGTGCAATCCTATGGGGAACAACGGGCACTGCACAAACGTTCCTCCCGCAAACCATCCATCCATTGACAGTTGGTGCATCACGGCTTGCGGTGGGTGGTTTTTCATTGCTGATTCTATTACTAATCATGCGTAAAATTGATTTCCGGAATTGGCCGTGGAAAGCTACGATTTACGCGGCTATTTCAATGGCCATTTTCCAGTATCTATTCTTTTCTTCTGTCAGATTAACCGGTGTCGCGATAGGGACGGTCGTTACCATCGGCAGTTCGCCTGTTTTTTCTGGAATCATCGAATGGTTCTTGTTAAAGCGCCGTCCGACATTTATTTGGCTTACAGCTACCGCTCTTGCGATTGCGGGGTGTGCACTACTATTTTTAAATAAAGACGGTATCGTTGTTAATCCAGTAGGTGTTTCGATGTCGCTTGGGGCAGGGCTATTGTTTGCCTTTTACGCACTTGTAAACAAAGAAGTACTTGAAAAAACGGATGCTGTACCTGCTGTTGCAGTCATCTTTTCTATTAGTGCGTTGTTGCTGATGCCATTTGTGTTTTTATTCGAAACGGATGGTCTGATTTCTACTCGGGGAATATCTGTGGTCCTGTATCTTGGAATAATTACGACAAGTGTAGCGTACATCCTGTTTTCAACCGGATTAAAAAGAATTCCATCGTCCTCTGCCGTTACCCTATCACTTGCTGAACCGCTTACTGCAGCTGTTTTGAGTGTTATTGTGGTTGGCGAGCATCTCGACGGAACGTCCTGGACGGGCATTGCTATGTTGCTAGGCGGAATCCTCGTATTGACGCTCAGTGGTAAAAAAGTGAAGAAGTCTAGCTTGTTAAATGAATAAACCCCTGGTATCCCTATCGGTATTTGGGAGGCCAGGGGTTTTTTGCCGATATATATGTTGAACAAATGAATACGGGAGGCCATTGAAAAAGTCACGAGACATGTGAATGAATTAGAAACTCTGCTAATACCGCTTGCCGCTTCGTGGTAGCTGGATAGACCTTGTAAGAAAGCGTATTTCTTTATCTATAATTGCGGAGGTGATTATTAAAAGTACCAACATTATAGTTAGATTCAGAAATCCCGCTAATACCGCTTTGCGCTTTGTGGATGCCTCCCGCGATAAGCCAGAAAGAAGACCGCTTTCAGTCTTATCGCTTCGGCTACCACGAAGTCGCGCCTTCGCTGGATGGTCTATGTAAGAAAGCGCATTTCTTTATCGGAGATTAGTGCAATCTGCAGTGCGTCTTTCTTCAATGAAATTAGTATCAAATAGTAATCACATTATAATCTCAGCATCTACATCTCAAAATCACACTTCTCTCGATTATGAACACATCAGCGCAGGCGCGGCAAAGGGGTAGCCGAAGCTCTGAGACTGGATGCGAAGCGCTAATCCAGGCTCATGGCGAGAGGCATCCCCAAAGCGCCAAGCGATCTACAAACCACACTCCAAACCGCACTCTCTCGATAATGGACACCCCAGCTTAGGCGCAGCAAAGGGGTAGCCGAAGCCCTGAGACTGGATGCGAAGCGTTAATCCAGGCTCATGGCGAGAGGCATCCCCAAAGCGCCAAGCGGTCTATAATCCACACCCCGAATCACAACTCTCTCATTAAATAGATTCAACGGGATTCTTTAATTGAACATATATAATCTGTTCTTAAGACTTTCTTCATAATTACAGTTGGTGAATGTTAAGATTTGGCGGGTACAATTGGTATCATAGAGAAAAGCGAGGTGCGGAAGATGGCGAAATTCACAGTGCTTGTAGCGGATGACGATCAGGACATCCGTAACGGGATTGAAATATATTTGAAAAATGAAGGTTATGAGGTACTGAAGGCGGCGGACGGTGTAGAGGCGCTTGAGCTACTGGAGTCGAATGATGTCCATCTTCTAATTCTCGATATAATGATGCCAAATATGGATGGTATTACAGCGACGTTCAAAATTCGGGAAGCGCGCAATATCCCGATTATCATGCTGAGTGCGAAGGTGGAAGACTCCGATAAAATTCATGGACTATCCGTTGGTGCAGATGATTATGTGACGAAACCGTTCCATCCAATGGAGTTGATGGCTCGTGTGAAGTCACAATTGCGTCGCTATATCCAATTTGGGACGTACGATGGCCAGAAAAAAGTAGAAATCGACGGGCTAGTTCTGGATGAAGAAGCAAAGGAAATCACTATTGACGGTGGCGTGGTAAAACTGACACCAATTGAATACAAAATTACAGAGTTGCTGATGAAGAATGCGGGGCGTGTATTTTCTATCAACGAAATCTACGAACGCGTTTGGAATGAAGCAGCGTACAATGCTGAAAATATCGTTGCGGTACATATACGTAAAATACGCGAAAAAATCGAAGCAGATCCGAAAAATCCGAGATATGTAAAGGTGGTGTGGGGCATTGGTTACAAAATCGAAAAATGACTGGGCTGTAGTTTGGTCAATCATCGCGATTGTCATTGCCGCTTTGAGTATCGGTTACTGTTTCTCCCACATCATTGACCTGGTCGGAAATGGAATGGAACGTTCCAGTAGGGCGATTGCTTACTTCACCCGGATAGTGAAAGGAAATGTGTGAATATGAAAAATAAACGAATGCCTCTTATTGTCTGGTCGATTCTTATCGCCTTGTTTTTAACTGCGCTTGTCTCTTTTATAAATACGGGTCCAAAGTTTATCGGGAATAGCTTTGTTGATACAGAGGATTTTAAATCTGAAATGGAGTATTTATACGATAAAATTAGTACAACCGTTTTGAATCCGATTGATGTGGAAAAGGAGAAAAAACAAATCAAAGTATCAAAGGAGGAAATCGACGAACATCGTGAGCGTTACGGCACATTGGCTGAACAAATTTCCAATATTACAGCCCAATATCAAGACCGAATTGAAGAAGCGAAAGCGGCTGGCAATGAAGTGTTAAAAACAGAACTGATTAAAGAGCAAGAGGTGAAAATAGATGATATTCGAAAAAACTTCCAAGATGATAAACATGTAGAGGCAAAAGTCCGTGAAGAAAAAGGAGAAGCGCTTGAACAATATGTAAGTGAAAGATTCAATGGTGTGGACGATTATAACTTCCGGTGGGTTGCCTATGAGTTGAAAGATGTGGAAACGGGTGAAACGTTTGCGTCCGGTGATGTCAAAACGCCCGCCGCCTACAAGAGAATGTACAATTCCAAGGAAGGGTACTTCAAGGCTAAGTCACTTCGAATAAAAAATGCTGATTTATACCAGTACACAGGAAACCATACTGGGGAATACATCGACAGTAACCGCTCAATAATCGGAAACCCAGATCGGACTTTCGAGGGTATTGTCGTCATTTCAAAAGGGATATCACAGGAAGGGTCTCATGGTCAACTTGCAGCCTGGTTTAACAAATCAAAATATATTGCCTATAGCACTTGGATTGTCGGGCTAATTGCATTAATCCTCCTGTTGACAAAGTTTCGTTTCAATAAGAACTGGGTGAAGGATAGAAGAGGGGCAGACTGGTATAGTCATTTAAAAATCGATGTAAAAGGAGCTCTGCTGGTTACAACATTGCTGATGCTCTATATTAATTTATTGTTTGTTGCAGACTATGCTTATTTTTATAGCCTCGAAAATTTGGTTATATATGTAATTTCTTTTGTTTTCCTTACACTCCTCGTATTTCTAACAGTGTTACAGCTGGTTAATTTCATGGAGCGAATAAAAGATGAAGTGGTGTTGAAACAAGAAATTAAGGATAGTTATAGTATGAGATTTATACTTGCATGGCAAGGGATGTTTTTGAATCGTTCAATTGGTGTTCAATCGTTCCTTCTATTAATTGGCTTTTTCCTAGCGGGCATCGGGTTTGCCGTCGTTCTTATGCAACCCATATTAATTATGATTTACATTCCACTTGTATTGTTTGCTGGGCTGCCATTCCTCTATATTTTCGTGAGAAGAACGGCGTATTTGAATCGTATTATTGTGGCTACTGAAGCGATGGCGAATGGACGCCTTCATGAGGAAATTAAAATCGAAGGAAAATCACCGCTTGCAGACCATGCGCGGAATCTCAATAACCTACGCGAAGGTGTCCGCAGTTCCATGACCGAACAAGCGAAGAGTGAACGCCTAAAAACGGAACTTATTACGAACGTTAGTCATGATCTTAGGACACCATTAACGTCCATTATTACGTACACGGATCTATTGAAAAAGGCAGATATCACAGCTGAAGATAGAACAAAGTATATAGATATTTTAGATAGGAAATCACAGCGTTTAAAGACATTGATTGAGGATTTATTTGAAGTTTCGAAAATGGCAAGCGGTAACTTGGAGCTTCACAAACAACGTGTCGATTTGACACAATTGCTTCAACAAGCACTTGCAGAACACGAAGAAGAAATTTCGAAATCGGGCCTTGATTTTAGGGTGAACTTACCAGAGTCTACGCTTGTTGCCTATGTCGACGGGAAAAGATGGTGGCGCGTACTGGATAATTTGATTGTCAACGCCATTAAATACACATTGCCGGGTACCCGTATCTATATTACACTTCGAAAAGTGGGAGATAACGCGGAATTCGTCGTGAAAAATGTGACGAAGTATGAGCTTGGTGAAAACACCGACGAATTGTTTGAACGATTCAAAAGGGCTGATGCATCACGCCAAACGGACGGTTCTGGACTTGGTCTTGCGATAGCACAATCCATCGTCGATTTGCATAATGGGAATATGAAAATTGAAGTAGATGGAGATTTATTCAAAGTAACGGTCGTCGTGGCGGCGGTTTAATAAATGGACAATGATGTGAGCTGTACGCAATGCCTTTACCCAAGGGTATTGCGTACGGCTTCTTTCTATTTGCGGATTCATTACGATTGAAATGGGTTTACGGCTTTCCTTTGGCGGGAATGATTAGGTAAAGTTCGCAAATTGATCATTCTTTCAATAGAAGTAAATAATATACACTCCAACAAGTAAAACACCGATATCTGCAAACATATGAACTGTCCAAGAGGGCAAAATGGTTCCGCTTTTTTCATTGGCCAACTGAAAGATCACTCCTCCCAACCAGAGTCCTGCAACGGCAACTACGAGAAGTGCTGGACTGAACCAAGGTAGAAAAATTGCGATATGGTAAATTGCGAACAGGAAGGATGGAACAAGAAGCCGGACTTTTGAATTGCTTATAATATTAGGCAACAGGCCGCGGAAGTAAAACTCCTCCAGTATCGAATTACCGAACAAGATATAGAATGCGATGAAAGTGAACACTGTAGCTGTTACACCAGCATCTTCTAAATCGCCAATAAGTTCATTGAGATTAATGAATGGCTTTAATAGGAGAAATGACATGATGATAACGGCCATTATTAAGATTCCCGAAGCGATTGCGATACCCATACTTTTAGAATCTGTACCGCGTAAGCGTAAGAATGGAAATCCAAACTTCCTATATAAAATGAGTGGAATCAGTAGAAATAGAACAACCTTCGCCATCGTTTTCCATATGTATTCAACCTCAAGACTTTGTTCAATCCAGATAAGAATAGCGATGTTGATTAATGGCATAGCAAAAAAAAGCGATTTCTCCAAAAAATCCCCACTGTTTATTGTAAATAAGACGAAATAGTGGGATAATGGTTTCACAGGATTCTGAAAATAGATTTGCGTCTCTTCAAGGTTATTTAGTGAATGAAGGGCATCATACGTTCAGAAATCCGTAATATATTAATCTTTTCAATGGGTTACTAGAATTACTACTAGCAATACTTGTGTTAACGATTGGCTATTTTTGATAGCGAAAGTTAAAGCAACAAGACTCAAAATAAAAAAACGAGAACCGTGCGAGGGGACGGAAAGCATATCCCGGTTCCCCGTACGAAGAGGGAGGATTTAAAGTAGATATGACAAAATCAGATGGCAATTATCCAAACAAAGACGATCTAGAACCAAATGTTAAAGGGATGTCTAAATCCGATGAGCTACCGCTTGCGGATCCTTCCGATTCAAATACATCGGAAGTTTTCAGAGAAAATGAACAGGAAGAGACGGGTGAGAACAAACCGTCTGCTTTCGCCGAAAATAAGATAAATAATACGAATACGGGTAATAATAAACCGGTATCGGGCGTAGGTTCTCCTAATAGCGAGGTAGATAAAGAAAAGAGCAATTTTGACCAGCATACACACGACAAATGGAACAAAGAGAAACCGAATGAAGATCCATTTAAACCATAATTAAGCAGCGGTCGCCCCTATATGGAGTGACCGCTTTGATTTCCCCCGAGGGTGCGATAGAGTAGAGGGGGAGAATTAAGAAAGGGATGATTATAATCGAAACATTGAATCAATTGAGATTCAGTCGTATATACACACTTGGCCGTGTAGCCAAAATAAGTGAAAAGGCATGGGACACACAACCTGCAGGATTCAGCAACACGATTCGCTGGAACGCGGGTCATATTTTTGTCTCTATGGAAACACTTATTCAAAAAGCAGTGGAGGGCTATGAGCTTGTTAATCCGGAATGGATTTCATTTTTTGTATCGGGCTCGACTCCAGAGAGCTGGGAGGGGAACATCCCTTCTATTGAAGAACTTCTCGTGGCGTTAGAGGAACAACCGGAGCGTATTATGAAAGCACTTGATGGGAAACTGAGCGATTCGTTACAAGAACCGATGTCAATTGGTCCTTTGCATACGATGGTAACAGTAGATGCGGTCGCTCAATTTGTAATTTGGCATGAAGGCGTTCACGCAGGCACTATTAACGCGTTGAGCCGCTTGGTGGGGGAATAATTATATAAGTAAGGTAGCCACTTAGGGACGGAGACTATCCGAATCTACGTGGCTGCCTTTTTTTATATGCCTGTCGCCTCTGAACAGGCGCTCTGCGCTTTTGATACGTCTAGCTCCGTGCGCCAGAGGCTCGGGTCATTAGTCGGTTTGGCTGTGCAGCAAAGGACGCTGCTTCGCCAACCCGTCTTATGCCTGTCGCCTCTGAACGGCGCCCTACGCTTTTGATATGTCAATTGACTAGTTCGTGTGTAAATGCATATATGACCGCTTGCGTCCGGTCTTGGACTTCTAGTTTAGATAGCAGGTTGCTGACGTGCGTCTTCACTGTTTTTAGTGCAATAAATAAATCATCTGCGATTTCCTGATTCGTTTTTCCTTTCGCAAGATGCATTAAAATTTCAAGTTCACGTTCCGTTAAGTCTTCATGCGGCTGCCGGTCCTTACCAGCTCGCATTTTTTGCATCATCTTTGTAGTTACTTCAGGCTCCAACACCGTCTGTCCTTTCAAAGTTTCACGAATTGCTCCCGCGATTCGCTTGGCATTTGAGGTTTTTAATATATAACTGAGGGCTCCGGCTTCTAGTGCGGGATACACTTTATCATCGTCTAAAAAACTTGTAACAATGACAATCTTCGCTTCAGGCCACTCTTTAATAATCTCCGCAGTTGCTTCTGCACCATTCATTTCAGGCATAACCATATCCATTAAAATAATATCGGGGCGTAGTGAGAGTGCTTTTTCTACTGCATCTCTCCCGTTTTCTGCTTCACCGATAACTTCCATATCCGGTTGAATCTGCAAATAAGCTGACACACCAATCCGGACCATTTCATGATCATCCACTAATAAGATCTTGATCATTCGATTCATCTCCTCTTCGCGCAGGCAATTTCACTTCAACAATTGTACCTTGGGATGGTACAGAAACAATTTTGCATGATCCCCCGATTTCAATTGCCCGTTCTTTGACATTTTGGAGTCCATAGGATCCGCCTTTTCCATCACTATCCTTGAATCCAATCCCGTTATCTTGCACGCGGAAAATGGCAAGGCCATCCCGTTCTACAAATAGTACATCGACTTCTGTTGCTTGTGCGTGGCGAAGCGTATTGGATAACGTTTCCTGTGCAATTCGGAACAAATGATCTTCCGCCCCTTTTGAGAGATTTACTTCTTCTAAACGAAAACGGATATCGAATAGTACTTTCTCTCTTAGTTCAACGAGTAGCTCTTCAAGTCCTTCTGTAAGTGATTTATTATTCAAAGCTGCTGGTCGCAGATGAAGAAGTAAAGCCCGCATTTCTAGTTGCGCCTGCTGTACAACGCGTTCGATTTGGAGCAAAGGTTTTTGTGCTGATAAGTCGTCGTTGTTTTCCGTGATAGCAGATATTAGCATCGATGCAGCAAATAGTTGTTGGGAGACGGAATCATGCAGTTCGCGTGCAAGCCGCTGTCTTTCTTGAATGATGCGCTCTTGGATAATTTTGTCTTGTGCTTCTGCTCGTTCATCAATAATCCGCTGCAAACTTTTTCGTTGCGTTTGAATGACAGTTGACACCGAACCAATTGCCCGGTCCATGCGTGGAGAAAGTTTCTCTTTTAAACTGACATCTTTTTCAGTGTCAATTAATCCAGTTAATCTCTGCTCGATAGCCTTCTCTTTTGAACTTCCTAAAGTACCACTCCATAGGGCTATTCCCCAAGCAAGCACAAAAATCGTATTTAAAACCCACCAACCAAGCGGAACCTCCGCAAATTGCAACTCGAAAAAGGCGAACCAACTTTCCTCCAATGGTAGGCCAAGGAGGAAGTAGACATACACCGCTGTAATGGCCAGAAGTAGAAGTGATAGCATAATACCGCGTCCGATGACTGCTTTCATTTTCTCGTCACCTCAACATCCCCGGCCCAAGTGGAAAGTGTAATGATGAGTTCAGGAGAATCAGGCATTTTGCCTTCATAACTGTCTTTCATATGAAGCGTTTCATTGATAAGTCGTTTTCGATGAATGCCAAAAATTCTGGCGTCACCAATTAATGTTGTGTAATGAATACGAACGGGAATTTCATAAGGTACCTCAATTTTAATTTTCCCAAATCCCTGTCTCACTGAAATTAAAGAGGTTCCTTTTGGTAGCACTGTATCTGTCACATCGATGTGAATATTGCTAAAGAACCCCTGAATGTGAATATCTTCCCACTCATAAGACGAAAACGGGGAGGATTGGACAGAAAATAATTTGTTTTTCCAAATGCCGTTCGGAGTTTCCTGTTGGATTTCTTTTAGCGGACGCATGATTTCTTCAGACGGTACGCCTTTCCATAACTTTACAAGGATATAGACAAGACTACCAAAAATGAGCAATCGTAAGCTCCACAATGTAAAAAGTGCGACCGCGATGAAGAAAAGTCCGATGAAAAAGAAAGGTTTTGAGCGCTTCTTCGATCCGTAATAAATAAATCCGGCACCAAGAAGGGCGAACACGATATTCCCGTTATGAAAGAATGCTGATTCGACAAATATGAGCAGCAGAAAGGTAAATCCCCAAAATGTAATTTTGCTCGTATTAGCTCGATCCATTTATTGCTCCTCCTTCTTGAGGTCAGATTTTTTGAAAAAAGGAAAAGGAAGGCGGGCAACTATTGCCATTTCCTGAAGACACCCTCCTCCTATAGTCTAGTTTACACAACTTCCGTCTCTTTTGCGGAACTTTTCTCTAATGATTGAAGTCGGCGGTCCATTGAAGACGTTTCGAATTCACGTTCAATCTTCCCACCAAGGTTTTCAATATACTTTTTCATCTCACCGATTGTGCCCATGTTACTGTCTGCATTTTTCGGTGAAATAACTTCGTCCATACGGTGATGGGCGCGCGTTACGTTTTCTTTGCCCATCAATTGTAGCTGACGCACTTTCATATCTTTTACTTTATGTTTCATCTCTTCGAATTTACGCTCTAAAGAGATTAATTCGTAAGCTGTCTCCATAACACTTTCAGATAGTTCTGCAGCACGTGTATCGTACGCGGAAATTTCTTCTTCAGCGAATGCGATTAGGTCTTGTTCACCAGCAACTATTGCAAGTTCAAGCTGACTCCGACGTTTGTCCGCCATTTTTTCTGCTTCTGACAATTCTTTTTGTAATTCAGTTTGCAGTGTGCTTTGTCGTTCAAGTAATTTCCCGATTGAATCAGTCTGTTTTTCAGCCTCACGAATATATTGGTTCAACATTGCGATTGGGTTCTTCGTTTCCTTTTTGTCGAATAGAGTATGGAGATCTGCTTGTACCGAGTATTTAAATCTATTCCAAAGTGAGTTCATTAATAGTTCCTCCTCTTATTTTGTGATGTCATTCCATTGGCGTTCAAAGTTTACAAAGGGATCGTTTGAAACATTACTGATGACATTGTTGTTTTCTGAGCCTTTCCATTTACGCCAAGCATACCAAACACCGAGAATTGCGAGGATCCCAATGAACGCTGGTACATTCGCTATAGCGCTTAACAAGGCGAGAATGAGTACGCCGCCCCAGAAAATTTTCGAGATTGTAGAATTACTTTTTCTGAAATAATGGAACCCTGCATATGCAATCAATGCAGAAAAGGCAAGTGCAAGAAGTGATCCAAGATTCACAAGGACGATAATTGCTGCCGTAATACCAAGTACTGCAAAACCAAGTTTCTTCATGTGTTGTTCCTCCTTTCGTTTGTAGCTTAATCTTATAACGATTTTACACTTGTCCAAACAGGCGCTGTACGGATTTGCAACTCGGTCTTAAGGCTGAGTTGATTTACTATAGCTATGGAAAATAGTAGGGATTTCATGTAAACTATCATTATGAGAATAATCTATGAATTTGGTAAGTTTTCGAAATAACAGTTGCGTGTAGAAACTAAAAATGGAGTGTCATTGTAAAGTCGCTTATCTGAGAGGGGTGATTAGGGAATGAGAGAAGTTGTTATTATTGAAGGGGTACGGACCGCGATTGGTAGAAGAAAGGGAAGTTTTGGAAATTATAGACCGGATGACCTCGCAGCGGTAGTGCTTGAGGAGCTTGTCATGCGTGCCGGAGTTGATAAAAGCGCTATTGATGACGTTATTTTAGGATGTGTGACGCAGGCAGGAGAGCAGGGCGGTAACATTGCTAGAACCGCAGCACTAATCGCTGGATTTCCTGTTCATGTACCTGGAGTAACAATCGATCGACAATGCGGTTCAAGTCAGCAAGCTGTGCATTTTGCGTCACAAGCCATTCTTTCGGGAGATATGGATATTGTCATTGCAGGCGGCGTGGAAAGTATGACGCGCGCTCCCATGAAGTCTAACATGGGAGAATCAAAACCAAGTCCAAAACTCATAGAAAAACATGAAATTATTAATCAAGGACTATCGGCGGAACGAATCGCTAAAAAATGGAATTTATCACGCGAGGAACTTGACCGCTTTTCATTCGAAAGCCACCAAAGAGCAATTCGGGCAATCGATGGAGGGAAGTTTGAAGAAGAAATCGTCTCTGTCGAAATCACGAGAGATGATGGTACAACTGAAATGTTTTCTAAAGATGAAGGGCCTCGTCCCGAATCGACAACGAAAGTGCTGGCTGGGTTACGAACAGTCTTTGATGAAAATGGCGTAATCACTGCGGGTAATGCTAGTCAAATGAGTGACGGTGCATCGGCGGTACTTCTAATGTCACAGGAGAAAGCGAATGAGCTTGGACTCAAACCGATTGCCCGCATTGTTGCGCGTTCTGTTGTAGGGTCTGATCCCACGTTAATGCTGACAGGGCCTATAGAAGCGACCCGGATAGTATTAGAAAAAGCGGGTCTTTCAATAGAAGATATGGATACGTATGAAGTGAACGAAGCATTTGCACCAGTTCCACTAGCTTGGCTGAAAGAAACCGGGGGAAATCCTAAGAAATTGAATCCGAACGGCGGTGCCATTGCACTTGGCCATCCGCTTGGCGCGACTGGAACGAAATTGCTCGTATCAATGATCCATGAACTAAAACGGACAGAAGGCCGATACGGATTGCTCGCGGTTTGCGAAGGAATGGGTATGGCTAACGCTACAATTATCGAACGGATTTAACAGGGAGGAATGAAGTTCAATCCTTCCACCCTGTAGGCCTCAAGCTCAATTCAAAATCTTGACGTAATCACACCGAGGCGTGATTGAAAAGGGGGATTCAGGGATGGAAATGAATCAGGTTATAGCAATCGTAACAGGTGGAGCATCAGGTCTTGGGGAGGCCACTGTAAGAAGAATAATCGATGCCGGCGGAAAAGCAGCTATTTTCGATATGAATGAAGAGCGTGGATTGGCACTTGCAAATGAGTTTGGGGAAAAAAATGTTGTATTCTTGAAAACGGATGTGGCAAGTGCGGAAGAAGTGGAGGCGAATGTAGCCTCCGTCAAAGAGACTTTCGGGAAGTTAACTGCCGTAGTCAATTGCGCAGGGATTGCGACACCAGGTAAAGTCGTATCGCGAGGTACTCCGATGGGGCTTGAACAATTTGAACAAGTGATACGGGTTAACTTGATAGGGACATTTAACGTGATTCGTGTGGCAGCGGCTGCTATGCAAGAGAACGAACCAAACAAAGAAGGCGAGCGCGGAGTTATTGTAAATACAGCCTCTGTTGCTGCATTCGAAGGGCAAATTGGACAGAGTGCATACAGTGCATCAAAAGGCGGTGTCGTTGGGATGACATTACCGATTGCACGTGAATTTGCGGCATTCGGGATTCGTGTGATGACAATTGCGCCGGGTCTTGTAGAAACACCGCTGTTTGACGGATTACCTGAAGCTGCGCGTTTATCACTTGCTTCAATGGTGCCGTTTCCGAAACGACTTGGCCGGCCGAACGAATATGCAATGCTTGTTGAAAGTATTTTCACGAATACGATGCTAAACGGTGAAGTCATCCGGTTAGACGGTGCGATCCGGATGCAACCGAAGTGATTTGGAAGTCGAGAGTTAAAGATATATCATCGACGAGCGCTGATAGATAACATATATCTTTTTGAAGCACATGGAAAAAAAGGGGGGGTTAACCAGTGGGGAAATACAGATTTGAAACAGATGAGCATGACATGTTTCGGGATTCGCTTCGAAAGTTTCTTCAGAAAGAAGCAGTTCCAAATTATGACTTATGGGAAAAAGAGAGGCTTATTCCGATTGCGTTTTGGAAAAAACTTGGACAAATGGGCTTTCTTTGTCCGCAAGTTGAAGAACAGTACGGCGGGCTCGGACTTGATTTTAGCTACGGTGTCATCATCGGAGAAGAACTCGAACGCGTAGGAGGGGGTCTTACCGGAGTGGGTTTACACAATGATATCGTCGTTCCTTATATCGAATCGTTTGGTACGCCAGAGCAAAAAGCACGCTGGCTGCCGGGTTGTATAAGCGCTGACATTATTACGGCGATTGCCATGACTGAGCCAGGAACAGGCTCGGACTTAGCCAATATTCAGACGACGGCAATAAAAGACGGTGATCACTATGTCGTCAACGGTCAAAAAACATTCATCACGAACGGTATTAATGGGAACCTCATACTTGTCGCTGTGAAAACTGACTTGAAAGCCGAGCCGAAACACCGGGGAGTTAGTTTACTTGTCATTGAAGAGGGAACACCTGGATTCACGAGAGGACGTAAGCTTGATAAAGTCGGTTTGCATTCCCAAGATACAGCGGAGTTATTTTTTGAAGATTGCCGTGTACCTGTATCGAATTTAGTTGGTGAGGAAGGAAAAGGGTTCAGTTACATGATGGAAAAACTTCAGCAAGAGCGGCTTGTTGTCGCGATTGCTGCGCAAATCGCATCAGAAGACATGTTGGAAATGACATTAGACTATGTAAAGTCACGGAAAGCATTTGGCAAACCAATTGGATCATTTCAAAATACACAGTTTAAACTAGCAGAAATCGCAACGAAAGTGGAAATTGGCAAGTCTTTTGTCGAATCCCTAATCGAGGATCATCTTGCCGGTAAAGATGTCGTCACAAAAGTATCGATGGCCAAATATTGGCTTACCGATACAGCGCGTGAAATTTCGGCGGAATGCATGCAGCTGCACGGCGGATATGGCTATATGGAGGAATATAAAATTGCGAGGCGGTACAGGGACATCCCCGTCGCATCGATTTACGCAGGGACGAATGAAATCATGAAGGTCATCATCGCAAAAAATATGGGATTGTAGGAAATGAGTATGTTAAAAGGTATAAATGTGCTGGATGTCACATATTATCTTCCGGGGCCGTATGCTGCGATGCGTCTTGCACATATGGGAGCCCATGTCATTAAAGTAGAACCTCCGGGCGGCGATCCAGCGAAAAACATGAGTGGCGGAATCGTTCATCAAGCAAACAATATAGGGAAAGAATTCGTCACCCTTGATTTGAAAACCGTAGAAGGTAAAGCATCGTTGATAGAACTTATCAAAAAATCGGACGTGCTTTTGGAATCGTTCAGACCAGGTGTGATGAAACGTCTTGGATTTGATTATGACACTGTAAAAGCATTGAAACCGGATATTATTTATTGTTCGATGACAGGGTATGGTCAATCAGGGCTTCTAACTGAAGTAGGGAGTCATGATATTAATTATTTGGCGATGTCGGGAATTCTTTCCCAACTTACTAATCAGGAAGGAAATCCAATTCATCCTCAAAATACACTTGCAGATTATTGCGGTGCAGTTGCAGTTTCAGAAGGTATTCTCGCGGCACTTGTACAGAAGTTTCGTACAGGAGAAGGTGCATTCGTCGACATTGCAATTACTGAGGTATTGGCTGATTTTCAAGGGACGCATCTGGCATACAATGAAAAAGGTATTTCAGATAGAGGTATTCCAGAAATTGATGGTACTACCATTTGTTACGGATTGTATCAGACAAAAGATGGTCGCCACGTTGCGCTTGGGGCTCTTGAGCCAAAGTTTTGGGACAACTTCTGTGAATTTGCAAAACATCCTGAGTGGAAACACTATGCTTTCTATGCCACAGGCACTCTCGAACATTCAGAAGTAAGCGCTTACATCGCAACGATGACATGGAGTGAATGGCTCGCTATTTCATTGGGAACTGATTTTTGTTTGACACCTGTAATGCGGGTCTCCGATTTATCCGAACACCCCTATTGGCAGGCAAAAGGGATAAGGCAAAAAAGTGAAAATCATTAATTCCAACTGAAAAGGAGATGGATGATTTATGATGCAAACACCACTTTTATTATCGTCATTTGTTAAACGGGCTGAACAGTATTTCCCAGACAAATTAATCATTTCGAGGACAGCAGAAAATACAATTCATCGGATACCATACAGAGATTTCGCAAAACGGTCACGGAAACTTGCGGATGCGCTTACGAAACTTGGGATGAAACATGGAACAAAAGTAGGTTCGTTCGGCTGGAACCATCATCGCCACCTAGAAGCTTACTTCGGGGTACCGTGTACAGGTGCGATTCTTCATATGATTAATATCCGTTTGTCTCCTGAACATATTGCGTATGTGATTAACCATGCGGAAGATGAAATATTGCTTGTCGATGATAATTTATTTCCGCACCTATCGCAACTTGCACCAATGTTAAAGACCGTGAAACATTACGTCATTATGGGGGATAGTAAAGAAACTCCAGAAACATCGCTTAAAAATGTGCATTCATACGAAGCTTTGCTTGAAGCTGCGTCAGATGACTACGTATTCCCAGAGGATCTTGATGAAAATACGCCGGCGGGCATGTGTTACACATCCGCAACAACTGGAAATCCAAAAGGAGTCGTTTATACACACCGTGGGCTTGTGCTGCACAGTTATGCACTGGGGCTGGCTGATTCGATGGGTATAGGGGAACGGGATGTTGCTATGCCAATCGTTCCGATGTTCCACGCGAATGCTTGGGGAATGCCTTTTGCAGCCGTCTTCTTTGGCACTACACAAGTTTTAACCGGTCCTGGCTTCAATCCAGCGCTCATCCTTGATTTAATAGAGCAGGAAAAAATAACGCTTACTGCAGGTGTGCCAACAATTTGGCTGGCAGTATTGAAAGAACTTGAGCAAAATCCACGGGATATCTCGTCATTGCGTGCTATTGTCAGCGGCGGATCGGCTTCACCAAAAGGTTTGATTCGTGCATTCGAAGAGAAACACGGTGTTCCATTTATTGTTGGCTATGGTTTAACAGAAACGACGCCGCTTGTTAGTTTGTCAGTTTTTACATCGAAAATGGATAATTTAACAATGGATGAGAGAATTGAAATGCGGGTACTCCAAGGGTTAACAATGCCGGGACTCGAGGTTCGGATTGTTAAAGAGGGTAAAGAAGTGGCTTGGGATGGCAAAACAATGGGCGAATTAACGATCAAAGGTCCTTGGGTTGCGAGTGAGTACTATAAAGATGGTGGAACTGCTATAGCCTTTCAAGACGGATGGTTCCATACTGGAGATATCGCAGTAATCACAGAAGACGGTTACCTCAAGTTGGTGGATCGCACGGCTGACTTGATTAAAAGTGGCGGTGAATGGATTTCATCCGTTGATCTTGAAAACGCGCTGATGACCCATGAAGCTGTATTCGAGGCGGCGGTGATTGCGGTGCCACACGAAAACTGGTTGGAGCGTCCGCTTGCTTGTGTTGTTTTACAAGAGGGACAAAAAGCAGACGAAGAAATGAAGAAGCGATTACTAAGCTATCTTGAAAATCAATTTGCAAAATGGTGGGTTCCGGACGACGTTATTTTCATGAATGAGATACCGAAAACATCTGTAGGTAAGTTCTTGAAAAGAGCTTTGCGTGATCAATTGACTGTGAATCTCGAAGAAGAATGAATGTGGGCCATCCGGTAAATATCGGATGGCTATATTTTTGTTGACATGGTCAGTGTGGATAACTTTTTCCGAAAGTAAAGATTTAATCAAATAGTTCTGTGGATAAGAAGTAATTTTCTGAAATTATCAACAATTTCATTAAGTTATCCACTTCAAATGAGGATAACTTAATAAAAAACAAAGATATCCACATTTTAAAAGTATGTTTTTAAAATCAAGGCATAAAATAGGAGATATTCGAATTAGGGAGCAGTGACGTGTTTAAATCAGGAACTTTGGGCATTAGATGAAGAATTTCTGAAATTGAACAGCGAAATTATTTCAATCAAACTATCTATCAATGGTAAAAGAAAGTCCATAAAATAATTCGTTGATACCGTTAAAATCGAATGCAGAAAAAATGAACTCATAATTGTACCTCTTCTTGCGTAAAATACATTACAGAAAACGAAACTTCTAGTCGTGCTGAATCGTCCTTTCTGCTGTCGAACTCTATTTGCATAGAGGGCCCATATTTAGTAAAGTAATAGATGGCGGTGGAGCAGCATGGAAAATTGGATTACTGAATTTATGAGCCAGTTTGGTTATTTTGGCGTGTTTTTATTAATTATGATTGAGAATATCTTCCCACCTATACCATCTGAAGTTATTTTAACGTTTGGTGGTTTCATGACGACGTATTCAGATATGACGCAGTTGGGTGTCATCATTACTGCGACAGCTGGATCGGTTGTCGGCGCGATGATTTTGTATAGTATCGGGTCATTTCTCGATGTGCCACGTCTTGAGAAGATTGTCGATCGATGGGGATCTATTTTGCGTCTTACTCGAAAAGACATTCACAGGGCGGACGCATGGTTCGACAAATACGGTCCTTGGACAGTACTGCTTTGTCGTCTTGTCCCACTGATTCGGAGCCTTATTTCGATTCCGGCAGGTATGTCGGGTATGAATTTCCCACTATTCATTCTGCTAACAACAATCGGCAGCTTGATTTGGAATGCAACACTCGTTTCCATCGGCGCGGCAGTCGGTGATAATTGGGAGTCAATCGTCCACTACATGGATATTTATTCGAACGTGGCGTATGTATTAATAGGAATTGGCGGTATAGCGGTATGTATTTGGTACATTCGCTACCGTAGAAAGAGAGTGTAACTAACCTATGGAATTATTTGATTTGATCAAAGCGTTAATACTTGGATTCGTTGAAGGGATGACGGAGTTTGCACCGGTGTCATCGACAGGTCACTTGATTATTGTCGATGATATGTGGCTGAAAACAACTGAGTTTTTGGGTGATCGTTCGGCATTCACATTTAAGATAGTTATTCAATTGGGTTCAATCTTAGCCGTTGTTATCGTTTTCTGGAAGCGCCTATTCAGCTTGGTGGGTCTCTATAAAATTGAAGGTCAAAAAATGAATTCTAGCTTCAACTTAGCACACGTCATTGTTGGCATGTTGCCAGCAGTTATTGTTGGATTTGCACTCAAAGATTATATAGATTTAAAGCTATCGGGTGTTGAAACGGTTATTTTTGCGCTAGTTGCCGGTTCAATTCTTATGATTGTCGCGGATAAGTTCGGACCGAAAAAACCGTGGGTGAACACATTGGATCAGATAACATACAAGCAGGCATTCACGGTTGGTCTTGTTCAGTGTCTTTCCCTATGGCCAGGATTTTCGCGCTCGGGCGCAACGATTTCGGGTGGCGTGTTGTTCGGCATGAACCATAAGACAGCAGCTGATTTTACGTTCATCATGGCGGTTCCTATCATGATGGGCGCGAGTCTGGTGTCCATATTGAAAAACTGGGAGCATTTATCAGTTGATGATTTGTCGTTTTACATCGTTGGTTTCATCAGTGCATTTGTTTTCGCACTAATCTCGATTCGCTTCTTCTTGAAGCTTATCTCACGCGTTAAGCTAGTACCTTTCGCTATCTACCGGCTTGTATTGGCGGCAGTGTTAGCATTTATTGTGTTTTTATAAGAAATTGAAACGACTCCTGCACATTATTGCGCAGGAGTCGTTTTGCGTTTTTGTTAACACTGTCTGCCTTAATCAGTTAAAATGGGATTAGATGTTATTAAGCAAATAGACTCCTTTACAATTCCGAAAAGACTAATCGAAAACGGTAGTGTTGCTGCTGTTCCTGGAAGAACCTCATCGAATATGGAGAAGGATATATTCGAATTACTTATACCTACGTACTGCTTTTCCTTGAAACGAAACTGAATCTTTCAGAGAGACTTTTATCATAACCGTACTATATTTCACTTATGGGAGGTTTTAGAATGGAACACCGTCTTTGGGATACACCTTCTACTCTTCGTGAGTTGTTGTGTGAACTCGTTAGCTGGGATAGCCGCACGTTAACAGAGGGAGAGACTACATTTGCTCCGAAGTTAGTGTCGAAATTAAATGAATTGGAGTACTTTCAAGATAATCCAGACAAGATAGCCCTTCACGATGCGGGCCTTGGTCGTCAAAATGTCACTGCTTTGTACAAACATCCTAAGGCGACTGAAACAATAGTTCTTCTAAGTCACTTCGATACCGTCTGGACGGAAGAATATGGTGTGTTAGAACCTTTTGCGATTTATCCCGAGATGCTGACAAAAATGCTATCAGAACCTAAGCATAATGCGGATCTACCGGAAGTTGCCCGCGATGATCTGAAGACGGGGAAATATCTATTCGGTCGCGGTACGATGGATATGAAAATGGGACTAGCGCTTCACATGCAGCTTATCGAAAAAGCGAGTGTAGAACAATGGCCGATTAATCTGTTGGTGGCGACTGTTGCTGATGAAGAAGTGAACTCAGCGGGCATGCGTTCCGCTGTCAAAGAACTTGTCCGCATTCGTGAGGAACAAGGCTTAACCTATAAACTGTTTTTAAACAGTGAACCATCATTTTCACAGAGTCCGACGGATATCGAAGAATACATTTACTCAGGAACAATCGGTAAAATTATGCCAGCTGCCTTATTTTATGGAAAAGAAACACATGTCGGAGAGCCACTAAAAGGGATAACCGCGAACTATATTGCATCATTTCTTACACAGCGCATGGAGTGGAACGAATTGTTCCGTGAAACGGATCTTGGAGAAACTACGCCGCTACCGGTTTCATTGCAACAAAAGGATTTGAAATTGCAATATTCAACGCAAACGCCTTATCGTGCAGTTGCGCTTTACAATGTCTTTTTGTTTAAGCGCACGGCCACTGAAGTAATGGAGTTGTTTGAGCAAGTGGCATCTGAAGCGATGGATGCTTGCAATGACGGATATAAGCTCATTTGTAATCGTGAACAAGTGACGGGTGTCGGGGAAGTGAAAGTGTTGCGCTACGAGCAGCTGCTGGAATACGCGGTTCAAAAGTTAGGGTTTGAAGAAATTGAACGCTTGAAGCAAGAGTCGCTCGATAACGCCGATTGGGATGATCGTGAAAAGTCACTGCGCATCGTCGATAATCTGATGATCCAATGTCAAGAACTTGCACCAGCTACTGTGCTTCTTTACGCACCGCCTTATTATCCGGCTGTAAACTCGTCGAATGATCCGCTTGTAAAACATTCAATTGAATTAATGAAAGAGACTGCTGGGAAATTAGGTAATAAAATTGGTCAAATGCATTACTTCAATGGTATCTGTGACTTGAGCTATGTCAACTACGATGACATAGAAAACGGCTGGAGTGCATTTGAAAGCAACACACCAGTATGGGGTGATACGTACAGCATTCCCTTTACTGAGATGGCTCAATTGAAAGCACCCGTGCTCAACGTAGGGCCATTCGGGAAAGATGCTCACCAACGTACTGAACGATTACACATAGACAGTGCTTTTGTCGAAATGCCTGTTATGTTAGAAACCCTTGTAAAGAGTATGTGTATCGTCGAAGGCGAATTGGACGCTGTCTAATGATTATGGAAAACGGAGACACTCGGAATTGGCGAGAGTCTCCGCTTTTTGCGTAAGTCTGTTAAAATGAAAGGAAAACGGTAGGTGGGCTAAATGACTGAGCAGATTTTGATTATCGAGGACGAAGAAAACATCGCACGCGTCCTGCAGCTAGAACTCGAGTTCGAAGGGTATGGGACGGGTATTGCGCATACAGGACCAGACGGGCTTATTAAGTACCGCGAACAACAGTGGGATCTTGTTCTACTAGACCTCATGTTACCTGGATTGAATGGACTTGACGTGTTACGGAGGATCCGCGCAACGGAAACAGACACGCCTGTCATATTGCTGACAGCGAAAAACGACGTTAAGGATAAGGTAGCGGGTCTTGACCTTGGCGCAAATGACTATGTGACGAAACCTTTCGAAATCGATGAATTGCTCGCAAGGATTCGGTCGGCGCTCAGATTCTCGAAACCTGCAGAACTCTTAGTGAAGGAAGACGAATACCTTCTAGAGTTCTCTGGTTTGTCACTTCACGAACAAACACGTGAAGTGAAACGAAACGGTCGTTCCATCGAATTGACACCACGGGAGTACGATCTTCTACTTCATCTCCTAAAGCACCCAAACCAAGTGCTGTCACGCGAACAGTTGCTGGATGCTGTTTGGGGATACGATTATTACGGTGAAACAAATGTCGTTGATGTCTATATCCGATATGTCCGAAAGAAAATTGAAATAGGAGAAAAAAGCACACTTATCCAAACGGTACGGGGTGTTGGTTATGTTTTAAAGGAGCAGGTCAATGAAGCTTAAAACGAAAATCCACCTTTTATCCACATTGCTAATGCTCGTCATCTTAACGTTGACAAACATAGGTGTTTATTTTGTGTATGAAAAAATGGCGTTTGACACGGAATATAGTCAGCTGAAGGCCCAATCTGTAGATCTTATTGGTTCTCTCAGCCTGATGACCGGACAAAACGATCCGGCTACGGTGCTCCATACCTACAGGCCGCCGAATGGTGCGGTCCGTATTTTGGATCCAGCGGGTAAGGTGAAAGTGGAGTCCTCATCGGCGGAAGGGATTAAGAGTTACCAACCTGAAATAAAGCCCGGCGAACGCTACTCAATCGGTGAATTTGATAATACACCGATACTTACAATGCGTGAGCCAGTCATTTGGACAGACGGAAAAGTGGTTGAACTGCAAATGATTCAACTGCTTAGCGATGTAAAATATAATTTAAGTCTGCTCAAGTTGATTCTCCTCGGAGTAACCTTTATCGCAATGATTCCGATTACGCTTTCGAGCGCTGCGCTTGGGCGTATTGTGATACAACCCATTGATAACCTTATTAAAACAATGTCGCAAAGCCGGCAAACAGGGACATATGAAAAAATTGAGGTATCGGCTGAAGGAAAAGACGAAATGGCACAGATGGGTCGCGAGTTTAATGACATGATGGAGCAGCTTGAGGGCAACTACAAAAAGCAGGAGCAATTCGTTTCCAACGCTTCGCATGAATTAAAAACGCCACTCACCGTTATAGAAAGCTATGCACGACTCCTATCACGCCGCGGGTTTGAAAACCGTTCGGTAGCAGAAGAGGCAGTTGGGGCAATCCTCAGCGAATCTATTCGGATGAAGGACATGATTGAGCAGATGCTTCAACTGGCAAGAAGCCATGAACAATCCGAATTTAACTTTGCGGAAACTGATATTCATGCGTTAGTCAACAAGACCTTGCAGCCAATGCGCCAAGCATATGCGAGGGATTTTATCATGGAAGGGAACGGTTCTTCGGTTGCAGTGACAGATGATGAAAAGCTCAGGCAGCTCTTATTCATTCTTCTGGATAACGCACGGAAATACAGTGAACGAGAAATCAAAATAACGATTACTGAAACTGAAACAGCTATTTCCATTACTGTCATTGATTATGGAAATGGCATTTCTGAGGAAGCTCTCCCGCATCTTTTCGATCGTTTCTATCGGGTTCATGAAGACCGAAACCGAAAAACTGGTGGAACCGGACTCGGACTGGCAATCGCCAAAGAACTTGCAGATGGTCTTGGTGCAGAACTGAAAGTCGAGAGCATAGTTGGTATGGGAACGACCTTTCGAATCATCATTCCCAAAAAACGGATTCTCACCGATTTTTAATGTTCTCGTCGTATGATAAACGAGAGGAGGCAACTAGTATGCACTTTTTGAAAAAGCCTTGGTTCATTCCCATCTTGTTAACCTTAGTCATTCTAATGGCGGGCGGATTATATATAGGAAGTTTAATTACCAAGAAAGAACCGATAGCGTCTGATGATATCCGAATTCATCTTGAGAGCATGTATGGTGGAACTGTCGAACAGATTGCCATTGACGGCGGTGTATATAAAGCGGAAATGAACCGAAGCGGAGCGTCTTATACAGCTGAAATCGACGCAACGACGGGAAGTGTTATTTCACTCCTTCAGAATTCTGAAATGAAGGAAGAGATTCCGCAAGTAATTTCTGAGACTGAGGTGGAGGAAATTATTGCAGGGGATTATGACGGGGAAGTTGAACGGATTTCATTGAATACAAGCTCTGAAGCTCCGGTTTACGACGTGAAGCTGTCGAAGGACCCGAAGTTTACAAAAGTGACAATCGACGCAATCACTGGTAAAACAATCTCAGAAGTTGTAAAGAAAACGACAGGAGAAAATGCACTTATTACAAATGAGCAGGCGATTGCAATTGTGCGTGAACAACTTAAAGGTGAAATAGATGATGTATCGTATGAAAAGTCGGACGAAGGTGGCTTTTATCTAATCGAAATCGAAGCAACTGACGGTCGGGATGGCACTTTCCAAGTTCATGCCATTTCCGGAAAAATAATGTCCGTCACATGGGATGATTGACTCTCATCATATTCTAATAATCCTCACAATGTCTTCTCATCTTCGTCGAGTAATATGAAGGTAATAACAAAAGGAGGAGATACAAGATGAAGAAATGGTTAGCTATTCCGGCTTTGGCCGGTGCATTAGTATTAGTCGTAGGTGGAGTTGCAATGGCTGGAAACACGGGAGAAAGTTTGAAGGTCGTGCCGAAAGATTTATTGTCGGTTGAGGAAGCTGAAACGATTGCGGTGAAATCAGTTGGCGGTAAAGTGACGGAAGTTGAATTGGATCGTGAAAAGTCAAGGGCTATCTACGAAGTCGAGGTAAGATCGAACGGTATTGAATATGATCTTGATATCGATGCAAAAACAGGTAAAGTTTTGCGTACAGAAAAAGATGATTATGATAATGACGACTTTGATGACGATGATTATGACAATAATGTCAGCGGTTCTGATAGTAAATTCATAACAGAAAAAGCTGCTATCGAAATTGCGATGAAACAAGCAAAAGGGACAGTAACAGAAATTGATATGGATGAAGATGATGATCGTGTCATCTATGAAATCGAAATTAGAGATGGTAAATATGACTATGATTTCGACATCGATGCAATTTCAGGTGAAGTGCTGGAGTTTGAAAAAGACCGCGATGACGATTGAAGTAAAAAGGGGCTGTTATTGAACAGCCCTTTTCCTATGGAGAAAAACGAATCTCCCTTGTTTACAATTTGTACACCTTGTAAACAATATGTACACTTTGTTTACATTTCGTACACTTGGCCAACTTCAGCGAGTTCAGTAGACCCATCATATACAGCAACAGCCGCTTCAAGGATCTCATTGATATTCCCGTGTAATGGCAAGTGGGTCAGCACGAGTTGCTTTGCTTCCGCCAGTTTCGCGAGCCTTCCTGCTTCACTGCCTGTCATATGTCCTGGCGCCTTACCAAGGTGTTCTTCATATAAATTGGCCTCGCTAATTAACAAATCCGTCCCGCGTGAGAATTCAATAAGTTCATCGCGCCATTCTGTATCTGCGGTGAGTACGATGGAACAATCGCCCACACTGAATTTCATCGCCAGGCAATGGACGGGGTGTATGGTACGACAAAAAGACACTTCAAATGGACCGATTTGAACAATATCATCTTCCGAAATACCAATGCCTACTGTCTGACCTTTGTATGAAAGTTTCTCGAAATTCTCTTGATCCAATATGTGTCCGTAAATCGGTAATGGGGACGCTTGATGGCCAAGATAGAAATTAATGATTCTGCTGAATTGCAGGCTTCCGACATCGGCAATATGATCCGCATGATAATGGCTGATGACAACTGCATCTAGTTTTTCCAAAGGTAAATAATTTTGCAATGAGGAAAGTACGCCGCTACCACAATCAATGAGGCAATGAAAACCATCATGTTCTATTAAAAAAGAAGATGTTGCGCTATTTGCTTTTGGATATCCGCCCCAGATGCCGATTGGTGTAATCTTCATTTAAAGTGTCCTCTTAATTACTTTGGCTAAGAAAACAAATTCAATATTTTCACGAATCGTTTCTAGTTTATATTGTTCATAGCCTAGTGATTTATACAGATGAATATTGCTTAAACTCTGTGATCCGGTATATAAATCAAAACGTTCACAAGTAGGAAAATAGTCTTCAAGCCCAAGCATTAACTTTTTGGCGATACCCTTGTTTTGATAATCAGGGTGAACCATCAATCTTTGTACATAAACAGTACCTTCTTTTTCGTCTCCCCTAACAGAACCAACTATTTCACCGTCTACGACAGCTTTTAATATGGTTTTTTTCTTGAAATCTTCCCTTGTTTCATCAATTTTTTCTATGAGCGGAGCGATTTGATAGTTATTATACATTTCGGCTTCTCTCAAATAAGCTACTTTTTGAATGTCTAAAATCGTTTGTGCATCGTCTGTTGTTGCTTTTACAATATTCATAAACGTTAATTCCCCTCTTAGTGGATTTTTTGAGTATAAAATAGAGTGTGATTGCAATTCAATTATGGCGGTTGCTGCTGATTTCATCATAGCAGAAGTTGACAGAGCGGTAGGATTTGGAGAGCCGTTATGAGAAGAAATTATTACGAATTGCCATGATATCTTACTGAGTGTCGACCAATCATATATGTTGGAATACGCGGTTTGTGCCTGTTATAACTATAAAAAACGCACCCCTTATCTAGTATAAGAGGTGCGTTCCTAGTTTATTTCTTTTCAATTAAACCTGCTTCAATAAGGAATTCTTCTGCGACTTTTTCAACCATCATGCCGTCATTATCGACTTTTCCATTCATCTTCTGCATCGTCTCTTCGTTGATCGTGCCTTCAAGCGATTTGAGTATTTCTTCAATTTCAGGATACTCTTTAAGTGCTTCTTTCCTTACAAGCGGGAGCGCATGGTACGGTGGGAAGAAAGATTGGTCATCTTCCAGTACACGCAGGTCGTACATTTGTAACTGTCCGTCGGTTGTATACGAGTTAATAACGTCTACTTCACCGGCGTTAATGGAACGGTACATAATACCATGGTCCATCCCTTTAACTTCTTTAAAGTCAAGATCATATGCTTTTTGGAATCCAGGCAGTCCATCCGGTCGGTCGATAAATTCGAATACCGCGCCTAATGTGAAGTCCTTCGAAACTTTAGCAAAGTCACTGAATGTCACTAGGTCGAGTTCTTCTGCTACTGGCTCGTCCACTGCGAGTGTATACGTATTGTTGAAGCCGAATGTGTTGAAAGCAATCATGCCATCCTTATCAACGAGCCGTTTCGTGGCAGCTAACGTTTCATCCGCTGTCCCGGGTTCTTCATGATAATAGGTAAGGACGATTGTCCCTGTATAGTCGGGTATAACGTCAATAAGACCGTCCAACATGGCTTTCCACACGACGCTGGACCCGCCAAGGTTTTCTTTATAAAGGACGTCAATATCTGTTTTGTTTTCTATCAATTGCCCCATCACATGTGACAATATGATACTTTCCGTATTGTTACGAGAACCAAGTGTCAGGGAATCTTTTTCGATGAAAATACATCCTGACAGCAGGCTTGCAACAAGTATTGAGGATATTATTAATTTGAATTTATTTTTCATTCTTACTTCAATCCTTTCGGCGTAGTCCAACGTTCAATTCCACCGAAGAGCGTTTCCAGGATAATCGCTAAGATTGCCGCAGGGATTGCCCCAAGTAAGATCAGACCGTCAATTCCACGTGTGATACCGAGGAAGATGAAATCACCGAGTCCGCCTGCTCCAATGAAGGCTGCAAGTGTTGCTGTACCGACATTAATAACGGCAGCTGTACGTATACCGGCCATAATGACAGGAATCGCAAGAGGCAGTTCCACTTTAAACAGGATTTGCATGCTAGTCATACCCATCCCTTTTGCTGCTTCAGTGGTAGCTTTATCGACGTCTTTAATACCTGTGTAGGTATTGCGAATGATCGGTAGTAATGAATATAGGAATAACGCAGCAATAGCCGTTTTCACACCGATTCCGAAAATTGGGATCATGAAACCAAGCAAAGCAAGACTTGGAATTGTCTGCATGACGCCTGCACCGCCAAGTACAACTGTCGTGAGCTTCGGAACGCGTGTAATCAAAATACCTAGAAAAACACCGAGTACGATGGCAATAAGCATCGAGAAGAAGACGAGTTGAATATGGACGGATGTCGCTTCAAGTACTTCTTTCCACCGCATCTGTGTTTGTTCAGCGAGTTGTTGCCAAATATTTAAGTCATTCATTCGATATCCCCCATTTCTGTCCACTGACTGGACATGGCGGATAACAGCGAACCGCGTGTAACGACGCCTACTAATTTTTGTGATTTATCGATAATCGGGATTATGCCGTAAGGTGCTTCATCCATCATGACAATGGCATCTTTAGCCGTTGCGGTATCATAAAGGAATGGTTCTCGAGTCACCATGATTTCTTCGATTTTTTTAATATCATCTAATTTTCTTATAACGTCATAAGCCGACACGATTCCAATTAATTTCTTGTCATCATCGACCACAATAAGGTTCGTAATTTTACGCTTGCGGATAAACGAAAGTGCCTTCTCTGGAGACCATTGAGGAAGGGCAGTGAAAACCGATTCTGACATGATGTCAGTAACTGGCATGAGTCCGGGATTTTGGATAATCCGATGTTTTCCTATGAACTCTTCTACAAAGCCGTGGGCTGGATCATGAAGTAATTTCTCTGGGGTGTCCAACTGCAGTAGTTTTCCGTCTTTCATGATGGCAATGCGATCGCCCATTTTCAGCGCTTCATCCATATCATGTGTTACGAAGACAATCGTCTTTTTAAGTTTTTTGTGTAATGAAAGTAATTCGTTTTGAAGCTGTTCGCGTGTAAGTGGATCTAGTGCGCTGAACGGTTCATCCATTAAGATTACATCTGGATCTGCTGCTAACGCTCTTGCAATACCAATACGCTGCTGCTGGCCGCCTGATAGTTCTTTTGGATAACGACCCGCAAAAACCTCAGGATTTAGACCGACCAATTCAAGAAGTTCATTGACACGG
Source organism: Sporosarcina sp. Y352 (assembly GCF_056786535.1). Lineage (NCBI taxonomy): Bacteria > Bacillati > Bacillota > Bacilli > Caryophanales > Caryophanaceae > Sporosarcina > Sporosarcina sp. Y352. Next base: position 290,456 of record NZ_JBXCJE010000004.1, on the reverse strand, counting down.
GCTTTAATTTCTTTGTCATTCCAACCTTTTAGCTGTGGTACAATTGCGATATTTTTTTCAATTGTATAGTGGGGGAAAAGTCCGATTTGCTGAATGACATACCCGATATTTCGGCGTAATTCAGAGGCATTGTAGGAGTTTGTATCCTTGCCATTAATAGTGATTTTGCCACTTGTGTGGGGCTCCATCCGGTTAATCATTTTCATAGTTGTCGATTTCCCTGAACCACTTGGTCCGATGAGGACGAGTAATTCGCCTGCTGGAATATCGAAATTGACAGATTTTACTGCTTGAAATCCGCCGTCATACACTTTGCTTACATTTTCAAATTTGAGCATGTTTACCTCCTGTGGTTTTTTACAACAAAAATATTTCCGAATTATAGATGAAAAAATCAAACGGAGTTAAAAAAAAGCAGACAATTTGCACTCCCGATAACGTTCGGGGCGATGTCTCTTTCAATCAGCATAACATATTCTGGTCGGTTTTTCAGAATTATTTTGCTTATTGCCCCGAAAATGTCCAAATTGCCTGTTTGTTATGCGGTCCTTCACAATGGAATAAATAGAAGGGAAGTGCATTAGAAATGGATATGACAATCTACGTTGTTGAGTACGATCTAGCAATTTTTAATTCATGAACAGAACGACTGAGTCAGTGGTCTTTTAGTGTAAAGGGTCCGGCAGATTTTCATAATGTAATCCGATGGACGTGGTTATGGCCATGAATATAGGTGCGGATGATTACATTCAGAAACCATTTCATTCAGATGTTTTGCTGGCAAAAATTCAGGCACTCCTCAGACGGATATATGCGTACGGAGAATTAGCGCCGGATGTGCTTGAATGGAACGGAGCGATGATTGATATGAAACGTAGTATCAGAAAGAGTTGCTTAGGTTAAAAAACGCCAGGAATCCAAATTGATTCCTGGCGTTTTTAATTTTGATAGGCAGAGCTTTTATAATCGGGGTACTGTCATTCGGGAATTGGCAAGTACATTGTCGCGATTTCAGAAATTGCTTCTGCAGTCGCCGGCATTAGTGGGTAGTAACCATTTTTAACCATGTACTGCCAAATATCATAAGCATGACGATTACTATTCATGAAAGCATTCTCTAAAAAATGTCTTAAATCAGGATTCGCGCACTCGAGGGTCGCCGCGCCGTAATTTTTGGCTGAGCTTTTTTGATTGAGTAAATAGGCAGCGGCGATTTCCCGGTCGTTGTGGGTTTGAATGGATGTTCTCGGTTGTTCCGGTTGAAGCGGGACGGGTGCTTTTGTGAAATCCTGGAGTGTCGGATTTAAATCATCGGGCCTGAACTTACTGATATCTGGCGTTGTCTCGCTTTGCACAAACTCCACTTTCAAATTATAGTCTTTTACATGTTGCGGAAAGTGACGAGTCAATAGTTCTTTTAGTTCTGGATCTTGGGCCTGGTTAATAAATCCGCTCATACATGTAACAGTGTTGAAGCATCCTAAAATCAATTCACTTAACTCGAATAACTCATGTGATGCCAATTTCATTCTTTTTCCTCCTCGAATCTCATTCTCCGCACGACATTATCCTTTGCAATAAGGGCAAGTATATACGGTTTTTAAAAAAGGGTAATACTAGAAATTGCTTTTATATTAGTAATCCAGAAAATTTACTTTTACTGGTATAAAAAGTGCGGATTGCACCACAATAGGGACGATTCAGAGTAATTAGGAGGCGAAGTTGTGGACAATAATCTATCTTATGGGGCCGATTACAAACTAATCCCAGTAACATCGGTAGAAAGTGGAACTGGAAAAGAGGTCCTTCCGGATTTGTACAGTCATACTGTTCAAATCGTAAATATTAGTTTGGTTGGGCTTCCTGACGCGAATGATTTCGTGTTAGTTGATGCAGGCATGCCCCACTCCGCGAATGAAATCTTCTCTGTTATTGAAGAACGTTTTGGTAAAGATAGTCGACCCAAGGCAATTATTTTAACCCATGGTCATTTTGATCACGTCGGTGCGATTATAGAATTAGTCCAACGCTGGGGTGTGACCGTTTACGCCCATGAATTGGAAATTCCTTTCCTGACGGGTAAAACGAGTTATCCCAAGCCGGATCCGACCGTAGAAGGCGGTATGGTTGCTAAAATGTCGCCCACGTTCCCAGTTGAGCCAATTAACTTAGGGAATCATGTATTGCCATTACCTGAAGACGGTAGTGTTCCTTACATGCCAGGCTTTCGTTGGATTCATACGCCAGGACACTCATTGGGGCATGTGTCACTGTTTAGAGAAGAGGATAGAGCTTTAATTGTAGGTGATGCCTTTGTTACGGTTAAACAGGAATATCTTTATAAAGTGTTAACGCAAGAGCAGGAAATTAGCGGTCCTCCCAGGTATCTGACGACAGATTGGAAAGCCGCCAGGGAATCAGTGGAAAAACTGGAAGGCTTAAAACCTGCTGTTGCAGTAACGGGACACGGGTTACCGATGGCTGGCGACTTGTTGGCGGAAAATTTACGGAAGCTTGTAGAAGAGTTTGACCGTATCGCGATACCTGACTATGGAAAATATGTTGATAAAAATCTTTAGTGACTCAACCTGGCTTACCTTAGAAATAGCCTATAAGTATTGGAATAATTCAATTCAGATTGGAGGTACGTAACTGGTGAAAACGATTACAGCACTGATAATTAAATTTATAATGATTACAGTTGTGTTATGGATTGTTTTGGGGCTTTATGGTGTTTCATTTGGAGATATTATGCTCACAAGTGTTTTAGTGACAGGTGTTTCATTTCTCGGAGACATGTTTATATTGCCCCGTATTAAAAATATAGGTGCCACAATAGCCGATTTTATTTTGGCGCTCGTTATGATCTGGTTGGTGGGTATCTATTTTTACGAACAGCCCATCCAATTAGGCATGGCGGCTTTACTATCCGCGATTATTATTGCTGCGGGGGAATTTGTATTTCATAAATATTTACTAAATCAGGTTCTCATTGATGACAAAGTGGCTCCTGAAAACAATGATATTTCTTACCAAAAAGGTAATATGCAGACTGAATTTGGATCGGAAGTTGATATCAAGAAGCCGGAAGAGGATAAGCCGACAGACAAGAATCATAAGCAAAGACCGAAAAAACGGAGAAAGAAAAATCCTTATTAAAGTGGCTCCTCATGATGAAAACACCAGATTTCCAAAAGGGTCTGGTGTTTTTTTGATTTTATCGAATTGCCTTTGGTGATCTCATCTCACAAAACCATCCCCGTCCACTTCCAAAAAGTAAAGTAGAATACAACGATTGCCACTATATAAAGAGGCATAAGGACGGCACTAATTTTAATCAACTGTTTGGCATCAAGGGAGACATCCCCTTCCTCAAAGAAAAGAAGGAGTGCCTTCGAACTGACGGGAAATGTGACACAGTAATTCATGCCAATCAAACTTAGGAAAACGACTGTAACCGGATTGACTCCGATTGTTTCACTGAATAGTAACAAACCTGGGATAAATACGACTGCGCGTGTCGTGTGAGAAGTGATGTATAAATGGCTCGTAGTCGTTACGATGGCGATAATCAAGACAATAATCCATTCATTCGCATGCCCTACTTGCCCAAGAACACCAATCAATTCATTTTCAATCCAGGCGACCGCGCCTGTATCAACAAGCACTTTGCCAAGCGCAGTTGCTGCAGCAACGAATATAACCAAATTCCAAGAAACGGATTTCATCCCGTTCTTCCAACTGATGACGCCAAATGTCGGAAGCATTATTAAAACAGCACCGATCATCGTGACAAACGCAATATCATAGCCGTGGATGCTTTCAGTCAACCAACCGGAAATGAGAAGCGTAATAAGAATGACAGTTTTTTTCTCTTTTGCATTCAACGGTTTTTTTGCAATGGTTGTTTCTTCTGTAAATGTATTTTCCATATGCCCCGGAACATTTTTCGGCCACATCATCCATTTAATAATGACTGCCGTGAAAAAAGTGACTATAACTGCAAACGGCACTCCCCATATGAACCATTGGATGTAGGAAATGGATTGGCTCGACGTGCTTTCAAGCAAGCCGATACCGATCAGATGCGATCCAGCGCCAATTAAAGTGGCGGATGTGCTCATCAATATAATGACAGGCGCAAGCACCGCCAACATACTCTGTTCCTTACTGGAAAACTTTTGACCCAGTTGCTTTATGATTGGCATGGATAAGGCTGCTCGACCTGATGTCGACGGTATGAAAAACGCGGATGCAAATAAAACAGAAGTCACCCCTAAAAGAACAGAGTTTTTATTGTTCGATTTTCTTAGGATTGACCGGGTTAATCTGTCCGCCAATCCCGATTGTTTAACTGCTTCTCCAATGATGAACGAGCCAACCATCAGCCATACGACTTCCTCTGCGAGTGAATGATACAGTAATTCCTGGCTTCCAGCCTTCATCAACACAATGAAAACAAGCAGGGAGATGGCAACAAAACCCGCGGGGATTTTAGTGCAGATCCATAAAATCATCGCTGAAAAAAAGGCGAATAAGGAGATCTTTGCATCATAATTCAAATCCTTAATTAAGACGATTGTCAGTAAGAAGAGAACTTGGACACAAATAATAGTTCGTGTTTTCTTGGAGAATCGGTTGATTAGCCAAGCGAACTGATGTTGTTTATGTGCATGTTTTTCCGCTCTCGTAATCATCTATATAAAACTCCTTTTAGGGAATTCCTTTTTTTGGCGATTGCGAGACCAATGGCAACTTGCCTCAAGGCAGCCTCCGTACTGTATTCAATCCATTTTGGTGCTTTGAGAATGGCGTTCTCCAATGATGTCGGCTTTGGAATGATGCTTGAATATGCATCGATACCTGCATCGTAATTCAGTTCAGCCCCTTTTCCAATCGTACCGGTGATTGCAATGACTGGGATATTATTCATTTTCGCAATCCGTGCAACTTCGGATGGAATTTTTCCGTTTGGTGTCTGAAAATCCAGGCTACCTTCAGCCGTAAAGACAATATCCGCGTGTGCAATTTTTTCCTCGATGTTTATATAATCCTTGATGATGTCAAACCTCGGATGTAGGGTGGCGCCGGCAAAAGCGACGAGACCCGCTCCTAACCCACCTGATGCACCACCGCCAGGTAAAGACCTGACATCCAACATCATCGTTTTTTTGATTAAAGAAGCATAATGGTCCAGCGCAACGGATAATTGTTCAACCTGTTCCGGAGATGCACCTTTTTGGGGGCCGAATACACGAGCGACCCCTTGATCTCCACACAAAAGATTCTGCCAGTTACATGCCACATCTATAGTAATACCGGACAGTCGTTTATCAAGGTGGGTCGTATCGATATACTCAGCTTTTACTAAATCAACTGCGCCGCAAATTTTCACCGGATTATCATTTTCATCTAAAAATTGCACGCCAAGAGCTTGGGCCAATCCGGCACCGCCATCGGAAGTACCCGAATCACCACATCCAATTAGGATTTGGTCAACCCCAAAGTCTAGCGCAGAAAGAATCAGCTCCCCAACACCATATGTAGTTGTTTGTAACGGATCCCTTCGATCACGTGGTACTAACTTCAATCCGGCAACCGCTGCCATTTCAATTACAGCTGTCCTCTTACCGTTCTCAACAAAAATTCCGAAATGGCTTACGATTTTTTCACCAATTGGACCGGTCACTTCACGATATATGATTTCTCCATCTTTCAAGCGTACAATGGTTTTTGCAAAACCTTCTCCGCCATCAATCATCGGCACAACCTCGACATCAACGTCCCGATTAAAACGCTTTGCACCCCGCTCCATCGCGGAAGCAACTTCTTCTGCATCCAAACATTCTTTAAATCCCGACGGTACCATAACAATCTTCATTTCATATTCCTCCTCGAAAGTCTTTGTTAATTAGTAATCTACCAACATAGAACGAGAATGCTCTGTGAGGATAGTTAGAAAACGATGAGAGAATCTGAGATTGATTTTTCAATTATTAAAAAGTCCTAATCAGTTCCATTACCAAAAAACGTTACACATTATAAAACTGAACAAACGAAGTAACGACCGGGAAATCATCAAACTGTTCTTTGCCTATTGAATTTTAAAACACAACATGTTAGGGTGTAATAAGAGTTCGAGACACTACATATAGTATTTAACGATGGAATGGTACCGATATCGGTTTAAAAGGGAATCCGGAAAATCCGGAGCTGTCCCCGCAACTGTAAGCGCAGACGACCGCCGAAAGAGCCACTGTGGAGAAATTACATGGGAAGGCTGGGCAGGGAGAGTGAAGCGTGAGCCAGGAGACCTGCCTTCCATCGTCAAGCGACACTTTCTTCGGGGGTTGAGAGGTGGAAGCGAACGGGATACCGTCCGTCTACCTTCTATACTCGGAGATTAGTAGCGTGTGGTCCCATTCTGTTTCCTATAAAAAACCCATGAGCGATGGCTCTACCGAAAAGGTGGAGCTATCGTTTTTTTGTGTCTATACAATCATGAAAGGAGACAATAATGATGACAACTAAAGTGATGAGAACCGATATGGACAGGCTACTTGATGAGTTACAAAATGAGTTTGGAAGAGAGGAATTATGGCCATTGCTTATCGCAAGTGAGCGATGGTACCTGAAATACCCTGAGGGGGCTGCATCAGAATGGGCCAAGGCAATGACGTTAGAATCACTGAGCAATATGGACGAGGCATCGTCGTATTGGACGTTCGTAGCTGCACGAATTCATCTGCGTGATGTCTACAACCGTCAGGAACTGCGACGGGGGGCAAAGGTCTACACAGACTTCGCAGGACATGTTGCCCGGCTTGTCGATAAAGGGTTATATACTTCTACGTTAACGCAGAAATATTCAAAAGAAGATCTCATCATTCTGGGTAATCTCATTGAACCGGAACGGGATAAATTATTTACATATATCGGATTAAAAACGCTTATGGACCGATATGCGGCTGTTGATTTTAATAAACAATCAGTTGAACTTCCCCAGGAGCGTTGGCTTATTATTGCGATGACACTGATGCAGGATGAGATGGAGAACCGGCTCGAAAAAGTTGCTGAATCGTATTGGGCTATGAGCAATTTGTATATGACAGTTGCCACACCGACATTGTCGAATGCCGGTAAACCACATGGTCAATTATCGAGTTGTTTCATCGATTCAGTCGATGATTCTTTGCAAGGTATCTACGACAGTAATACGGACATTGCTAACTTGTCTAAATATGGCGGTGGCATCGGTGTATATATGGGGAAGGTTCGGAGTCGCGGTTCTTCTATCCGCGGATTTAAAGGTGCTTCGAGCGGTGTACTTCCATGGATTAAACAGTTGAACAACACAGCCGTTAGCGTAGATCAATTGGGTCAACGGCAAGGTGCTATCGCTGTCTATCTCGATGTTTGGCACAAAGACATCTTCACGTTCCTAGATCTTAAACTAAATAATGGGGATGAACGGTTGCGTGCGCATGATATTTTCACGGGTGTCTGTCTCCCTGATATCTATATGGAACAAGTCGATGCGCGGGGAGAGTGGCATCTGTTCGATCCGCATGAAGTTCGAACAATCATGGGGTATTCCCTTGAGGACTTCTACGACGAAAAAAGAGGTACAGGCTCATTCCGTGAGAAATACGAAGAGTGCGTCAATCATCCTGAACTGAGCCGAGAAATCGTACCGGCCATCGATCTTATGAAACGAATTATGCGCAGTCAATTGGAAACAGGAACGCCGTACATGTTTTACCGTGATGAAGTAAACCGCGCGAATGCGAACAAGCATGAAGGCATGATTTATTCGTCGAATCTATGCACAGAGATTACTCAAAATATGAGCCCAACTCAATTTGAGTCTGTCACGCTCGAAGAAGATATCGTTGTTACACGTTCCAAACCGGGCGATTTCGTCGTATGTAACTTATCGTCCATCAACCTTGGACGAGCGGTTCCGGCGAGCGTTTTGGAAAGACTCATTACAATCCAAGTACGCATGCTTGATAACGTCATCGATCTTAACAAAATACCAGTCGTCCAAGCACAGCGAACGAACGCGCGTTACCGTGGAATCGGTCTCGGTACATTTGGCTGGCATCATTTACTTGCCCTGCAAAACATTCAATGGGAATCAAACGAAGCTGTGGATTACGCAGATAAACTATATGAGAAAATCGCCTTTTTGACGATAAAAGCTTCGATGGAACTGGCTACAGAAAAGGGATCCTACCCGTTATATGAGGGGTCGGACTGGCAGTCAGGAGGCTATTTCGAAAATAAGAAATACGATACGAAGGAATGGCGCGAACTCCGCATTGATGTTGCAACAAATGGTATGCGAAATGGTTACTTGATGGCAATTGCGCCAAATAGCTCGACGTCCATCATTGCCGGATCAACTGCTTCAATCGATCCCGTATTCAAACCGTTTTATCATGAGGAAAAGAAAGATTATAAGCTGCCAGTTGTAGCACCTGACCTTAACCACAATACGTACGATGTGTACCGCCGCTCCGCGTATATCGTTGATCAGCGCTGGTCAATCAAACAAAACGCCGCAAGACAGCGCCATATTGACCAAGCAATTTCTTTCAACATTTATGTTCCAAATACAATCCGTGCGTCTGTTCTTCTCGAACTTCATTTACAGGCTTGGAAGTCTGGCATGAAAACAACGTATTATACGCGTTCAACAGCGACGGATATCGAAGAGTGTGAATGGTGTCATTCTTAATCGTTTACGCTACGTGGAGCGGGAATACACAGGAAGTCGCCGAATTAATCCAGGAAACGCTGGCCACTGAAAATCTCGAAGTGACAATGCATCGAATCGGTGGGGGAGTCATTCCGAACCCCAGTGATTTTGATGCGATGCTCCTCGGATCATTCACGTGGGAACAGGGCGCAACGCCTAACGAAGTAAAAGACTTTGTAGCTGACGTGGGTTATAAACCCGATAATGTCTATGTCTTTGGAACGGGTGATACCCAATTCGGCGGCGATGCACTATTTTGCCATGCGGCAGTAAAGTTGGCACGATTTTATGGATCTACATTTAACCCCCTCAAAATCGAGCAAAGTCCGCGCGGTGTACAAGAGGAAAAAGTAATTGAATGGTCGAAGGGAGTCCTGGAACATTGGAAAAACTTAAACGGGTAAAGGTATTGGAACCAATGCATCCCAATAAATCAACAGCTATTTTCGGTGGAAAAGCAAGCGGTATCCTCAACTGGAATGACCTTGCACATCCCCATTTCTATACATTAAGGCAACAAATTCGTTCGCTATTCTGGACGGCGAATGAAGTCGATTTGACGCAAGACGTAAAGCAGTTTTCGACACTGACAAAGCCGGAACAAGATGCATTTCTCAAAATCATTGGCTTACTTGCGACACTTGACGGTCCGCAGACGACAATCGCTTTGAAAATGGCGGATTTCACAACCGATCCTTCTGTCAAATCAATCATGGCGACAATTGCCGATCAGGAAAGTGAACACAATCATTCGTACGCTTACGTATTGTCCTCAGTGACTACGTTAAATAAACAGATGGCTTCATTTGAAATGGGCCGCTCAGACGAAGTATTATTGAAGCGCAATGAGCGCATCGTCGAAGTATACAACGATTTCGCAGAGCATCCGACGATTGAATCGGCATTGAAAGCAATGGTCTATACGACATTACTTGAAGGGTTGTTTTTTTACAGTGGATTCGCATTCTTCTACAATCTCGCGCGCAATCAAAAAATGGTTGGCACATCGACAATGATTTCATACATCAATCGTGATGAACTGCAGCATGGTAAAGCCATCAGCGACATATTTCGTGCGGCACTTGCGGAGAACCCAGTACAAAATACAGATGAATTCACGGCGTGGATTTACGACCAGTTCAAGCACTCAGTCGAGCAGGAAGTTATTTGGAGTCGTTACGTTTTAGTAGACATCGAAGGGATTGACCTTGTAGAAATGGAAGGGTATGTGAAATACCGGGCAAACAAAATGCTACGTATGCTTGGTCTCAGTGAAATCTATCCTGACTTCACCGATAATCCGATGAAGTGGATTCGGGCATATGTCGATAGTTTTGACGACACCAAAACAGACTTCTTTGAACAAACTTCACGACAATACGTTAAAACCAGTGATTTGAATGGGTTTGATGATTTGTAATTAAACAAGGTAGGTGTCTATTGATTAACCATTAACTAGCTTAAAACACCGGCGAGTAGGGCTTGAAAACCGCCATTTTCAGTGGATTATTTCCGGCCCGCTTTCGGCGAATTAATCACACCATTTTTACCGGGGGACAAGTGTGGCTAGAATTGACTCCGTCACTTCTAGCCACACTTTTTTCGGTTATCCTGTTGTGATTAATCGCCTGTCGCGCACCTACAATATTCAAGTGAAAAATGCAGTTGCTTTGGAAGAAAAAAATAGACAACTATCTATAAAAAGTGTAAGTGCCCGAAGATGAAATTTCGGGCACTCTAGCACGTTACACATTGTATTCTCTGCTTTGCATAATAAGATAGTGGCACTTTCTTAAAATACAAATAGGGATACGATAATAGAAGGCTCAAGCGGTCAAAATTGTATCTTTGACCGCTACTCTCCAGGTAAGAAGCGAGCTATTCTTTCGTCCCAAAAAGCTTCAGCACTGTCTTGTACTGTGTCTTTGGAGAGCGACGGATGAACAAATACCATAAGATTACCGAAAAAATAAGTAGGGATGCGACGAAGTCGCATCCCTACTTACTTAAGACATTTCGATAATGGTATAGAAGTTGTTTAATTCAAAGCAAACCAAAAACAACTATACACGTAGTGCCCAGTATGTGATCAAGTAACTTATTTCTCCGTTTTTTTATTAAATACAGCTTCATCCACTGACCAAAGCTTGCTTCCGTTTACAGCTAAAAATATCGCAATTACTAAAAATGCAAGGTCGAGTTCGTAGCCAGCCATTTCCGGAGTACCTAAGAATCCAATGGCGAGTTTAGATTTCAGTATTGCTCCAACCATGATTAAAGCGAGCAGTGCAGAAACAATTCTTGTTCCAAGTCCTAAAATGAGTGCAGCACCACCTACCAATTCAACCGAAGCAACAACATACGCTAAAAATCCTGGAATGCCGATACTATCAAACCAACCAACAGTATTTTCGATTCCACCTTGGAATTTAACAAATCCGTGTACAAAGAAGCTTATTCCCAAAACAATTCTTAGCAAAAATGTAGTTAAACTTAATTTATTCATCTTTATTTCCCCCTAATTTTTCTTTTCTTTTCTTTATTTATTGGATATATTATTGAACCATGCCGTGAAATCATTGAAGTTTTCGTTGGAAACTGTATGACCTTCTGAATATTTGCTGAATGTTGAAGTGGCTCCATTTTGACTGTAAAATGCTTCGGCATCAACGCCCCATTCAAACGGTAGAACTTGATCATGCTCGCCGTGAGAGATGAATGCTGAGACTCCATCAAGTGATTGAATGTCATACTCTTCTTTTACGAAAGCAGGAATATAACCGCTAAGCGCAATAATTCCTTTTATACGGTTTCCAAGCTTCAATCCAAGAGTCATGGACAAGATTGCACCTTGACTGAAGCCCATGAAAAAGACCTCACGTGCATCGATTGGGTAGTTTTCTACCGCGTATTCGATGAAGTTTTCAAGTTTATTTACAGCACCGTCAAATGCGTCTCTATGTGGATTCCCGAATCCTTGAATAGTGAAAAATGCATTACCTGGCGGCTGTTGGAGAGGACCCCTTATACTAAAAACAAACAGGTCATTTTCTATCCCGGAAACGAGAGGCATCATATTTTTTTCATTACTTCCCATACCGTGCAATAAGAAAATGACTGGATATTTCTTTCCATGTTCAATATTCTCAGGGGTACGAAGCTGATAAATTAGCTGATTTTCCATATTATCAAACCCTCCATTTTATATTCTCTTGAAAATAATATATTCATATAAGTGAACATAGAATTTAAAAAAATAGTTAACTTCGCTTTTCAATTGACTTCCGACGGTAAAACGATTTATTGCTATTTGTTTTGTACCGGAATATCTATTGACTATTTAACCGTGCGAGCAACATCACGCATACATCGTTCAATCGTTTCATCGTCTTTTACCACTACCAAAGTTAAGCGTGTTGCCAGAACCTATTTCTCCCTTCACCAACAAAAGTATTCTTGTATGGATATTTGTATTTTATAACATAACACCGTTTCACGGAAAACGTCAACAAATTTGTGTTACTATTAGAAATATAAATCAATAATTTTGGAGGGATGGACGTGGAAATTGGCTCGAAAATACGAGATATACGTAAGCGGAAGAAAATAACAATCGCGCAAATGAGCGAACAAATTGACCTGTCAAAAGGGTTTATCAGTAATATTGAAAACGATAATACCTCGCCCTCCCTTAACACTTTGCAAGCAATTGCGAACTACTTAGAAGTACCGCTGCCCTATTTACTACTTGAAAAAAAGCAACATATGAAAGTGGTAAGAAAAACAGATCGAGTGTATACAACTTTTAACGACATAAAGATAGAACATCTTACTTCCCAAAGCGGTTTGCGGATGATGCACGTTGAACTACCGCCAGGTGCATCGACCGGTGAAGCGATTGCCCACGAAGGTGAAGAGAGTCATGTCGTCCTCAAGGGCACTGTACTGGCTGAACAAGGCGAAGACTCGGTTATTGCAAAAGAGGGTGACTCATTCAGCTGGAATGCTAGTGTGCCCCATTTTGTTAAAAATATAGGTAAAAAAGAGGCCGTCCTGCTGATTGCTGTTTATTCCGAGGATAATAATTTATAAGATAAAATGAGGGCTGTCCTAGGTTTGTACTATGGAAAGCTCTTTTCGCATTGATGTAAAAAGTGACATATGAATATGTCCATCTCGATAGCAACAATTCATTCGGTCGTGTCCGAGCTACACTGTAATTTAACATCATAGAAGCGTGATTGATTAAAGTAATGAACCTCCCACGACTGAAGTCACGGGTGTTCTTGGCTTAATCATAAAAATAGATATGAAAGGATCTGGGACAGTATGAAACGTCTTACATTCCTAATTACAATGCTACTAACACTCATCCTTGGTTCGTGCTCCAACTCAGATGCCAGTACGAAAACGGAAATACTTGTGGCTGCCGCTTCAAGCATGACACCTGCGTTAACGGATATTGCCTCCAAATTCGAAGAGACCAATAAAGATATTAAAGTTACGTTTACTTTTGGATCTTCGGGAAAACTTGCCCAGCAGATAAAAGGCGGTGCGCCTGTCGACGTTTACATTTCTGCGAACAGTACAGACATGGATATGCTTGAGAAAGCAGATAAAATTGAACCAAACACGCGTGCAACAATCACAAAAAATACGTTGGTTGTCATTCAGCAAAAAGGTGGTGTGCATTCACTGTTGAATGCGGGGAATCCGTTAATGACTGAAGAGACCCACTTTGCTATAGGTAACCCGGATACAGTCCCAGCTGGAATCTATGCAAAGGAAGCGCTTGTGGAAATGGGAGAATGGGAAGGACTTGAACCAACTTTAGTCTTTGGCAAAGACGTACGCCAAGTACTAACGTTTGTCGAAACAGGAAACGCCGAGAGGGGCATTGTCTTTACAAGTGACGCCAAGTCGTCTGATAGAGTAGAAGTTATCTTGGAAATTAATCCGGAATTGCATTCTTCTGCTGATTACCCGGGCGCAATTGTGGCGTCTACAGAACAGCCGGAAGCTGCACATGCCTTTCTCGACTACATGAAGACACAGAAGGTCCAAGAGGTCCTGACTGACTACGGATTTACAAACTAAAAGGGGGACAATGCCAATGGAAGACATCAGTTACGGGCCACTCATACTCTCTATCAAAGTCGCGGCCATCGCAACAATCATCGTCTTTCTCGTGGGTACGTTCCTCGCACACACATTTGCCAAGAAAAACTTCTTTGGAAAGACCATCATTGAAGCATTCTTCCTATTGCCACTTGTATTACCGCCGACTGTCGTTGGATTCGGACTTCTAATCCTTTTCGGTAAAGAGCAGCTTCTAGGGAAATGGTTGTATGAATACGCAAATATACAAATTGTTTTCTCGTGGATAGGGGCCGTTATTGCTTCAACTATTGTCGCATTTCCACTCATGTATCAAAGTGCATCGGCCGCATTTAAACAAGTCGATGGGAAACTAGAAGCCGCAGCTCATACACTAGGTGCTTCGAAATGGCGCGTTTTTCGAACGATTACGTTTCCACTAGCATGGCCAGGTTTGCTAGCGGGGGTCGTTTTAACGTTTGCCCGAGCGCTTGGTGAGTTTGGGGCAACACTTATGATAGCGGGTTATATTCCAGGACTGACAGACACCATCCCAATGGCAATCTACTTTGCGGTTGAAGCTGGGGACATGAATACGGCGACATTTTGGGTAATTATCATCATCACACTAGGGTTTAGCGCAATACTTTGGCTAAGCTGGTGGTCGAACCGCAATTTACGCCGCTTCACTTTGAAAAGGAAAGGGAGGACTTCTCGAAATGCTTGACGCACATCTCGTCAAAAAACTGCCCGATTTTACAATTAATGTAGAACTTAAAACCGCTAAAGGCGAAGTGGGTGTTTTATTTGGACCATCGGGTTCTGGAAAAACGACTTGTCTCGATATGATTGCAGGTCTCGTTCATCCCGATTCGGGTTATATTCGTATGAGGGATATCACTTATTTTTCAGCAGCTGAAAAGTCTCGCCGAACTGAAAAACGCAACGTCGGATATGTCATGCAGGACTATGCTTTATTCCCTCATATGACGACAGAGAAGAATGTTCAATACGGCATGAAGTCTACGGGGAAAACCGAAAAAGCAATACTGCTTCTTGAACGATTCGGAATCCATCATCTACGTAACGCGTACCCTCATGAAATGTCTGGCGGCGAGAAACAACGAACCGCAATCGCCCGGGCACTTGCGACGGAACCTGATATCCTTCTTCTGGATGAACCACTGTCTGCCCTTGACGATAAGGCGCGTCATGACGCACTTAAAGTCATTACAGATATACAAGGTGATTTGAATATCCCAATTATTATGGTGACGCATAATTTGATGGAGGCAGAGAAAGTCGCAACGCATATATATCGATTCGAAAAAGGTCGCTTAATCTAGTCCGCTATGGACAGAGTAAGCGGCTTTTATTTGAAGATAGAAACAAAAGCTAGCTCCAGGCGCTTTAACCTTTTCTTTTATGAGGGTATTCCCCACATGGCGCTACTCGCCAATCACGACGAATATCGAACGGCGGGTTCCGTTCAGAACATTAACGGAAAGGCAGCATTTCTATATTGACCATGAGTTATTCCTGAATTACGGGAAAGGTCTGCCTGTTTTCAAACCGGCACTGCCGCCCACGTACGCAGGGTAAGAAGAGTCAAATGGCTCTTCCAAGACCGACGGGTGAAAATTTGTACCGTTGAATTATGTAGGAAGAAGCTATATCCTGTATAGAAGGAACCATGAAAACTAATGAACGAAAAAAGGCAGTTTTGCCTTTTTTCTATATAGGGAGAAATAGGAATGGATGAACCATTAAGATTTAATTACCAGCAAGAAATAGAGCGGTTACAATCATTTTTCGGTTTCGACTTTGTCGCTCTTGCACTAGTTGAGACAGCGGAAATGCGTTTCGCCCATAAATGGAAATACGTAACAGGCAATCACAGCAGCCGCTATAGACGTATCACTTTGCAAACAGGAAAAGGTGTTGCTGGGCATGTTTTTAAATCAGGAAAACCACTTTTTGTTCACGATGTAGACGTGGAACTTGATTCAATGGATCTGTTTAACTATCCGCTTATTGTTTCAGAAGACATAAAAAGTTTCGGAGCAATACCTCTTTATAAATACAATCGCGTCAATGGTGTGTTACTTGTAGCTTATCGAGAGAAAAAAAAGATGACTGCGGAAGAATTTTTAGAATTTATAAATCATGTCGGTCTGAGATTCGGTCCGTACTATAATGAGGAGATGGTAAAACAGTGATGCGTTTCGGGAGTTTTCAGTTGACAGACTTGTTAATGAAAATGTACGACAATTCAGCTGAGGCCATCTTCTTTTTTGACTCGGCTGGAAAAATAATTGACATGAATAATGCAGCCGAACTTATTATAGGTGCGGAAGTACTGGATGAAATGATTGCGGGAGATGTAAAAGCAATCTGTATGTCTTGTAAAGGGTATACGAGTGAATCGGAACTTCAGACATGCCTATCTTGCTATTTGGTAAGTCCACAAAATGATTTCAGCTCATTTCAAGTTTACCTGGATACACAAGGCAAAGGGATAATTCCGTACACGGCTAGTTACCAGACCATTGATGAAGAAAATGGGATCCGTGTCTTTATGTTGAGAAATCTGACGAAGCAGTACAAGACGCAAGAAACACTTAACCAGAAAACCATGACGAAAAATATAATTAAAGCACAAGAAGATGAGCGCAAGAGGTTGTCGAGAGAATTACATGATAGTGTAGCTCAGGAAATGTTAAGTTCCCTTGTTGATTTGCGTGTATTGAAGTACATGAATGTCGATACCGAGGTACTCAAAAAGATTCAACAAACGGAAGGTTCATTGATGCGTTTACTGGATGAAATTCGCCACTTGTCCGTTGAGTTACGACCAGCTACTTTAGATGACCTTGGCCTTGAAGCTGCTTTTAGGACACATTTTAAATGGGTTGAGAAAAATTATGGTCTAATCGTACATTTTACTGCTGAACTTGAGGCAAAAAGATATAATGGCGAAATCGAGACAGTTGTCTATCGGATTTGTCAGGAGTCTGTTCTTAATGCGCTTAAGTATGCAGAAACAGACGAAGTTTTCGTTAGGTTGTTTGAATCTTCAGGACATCTCGAATTGAATGTGTATGATAAAGGAGCAGGGTTTGACAGAAATAAAGTCAACCCAATTGGTACGGGTCTTGGCCTTTATGGAATGAAAGAACGCGCAGAACTAGTGAATGGCCAATTCGTTATTCAATCGAATATTGGCAAAGGTACTTCAGTTCGTTTGGAAATCCCACTTATCGCAACTGAGGAAGAGGTGGAAAGCAAATGAAAATAATTATTGCAGATGACCACGCCGTCGTTCGTAGTGGATTTATGCATATCCTGAATTATCAAAGTGATATGGAAGTCGTTGCCACTGCCGCAGACGGTCTAGAAGCGTATGCATTAGTCGCAAAGCACCGACCAGATGTATTGTTGCTGGATTTAAGCATGCCTCCTGGAGAGAGCGGACTAATTGCCACCGGTAAAATTAACGAAGATTTTCCAGAAACAAAAATTCTGATTTTGACAATGCATGATGATGAAGAGTATTTATTTCATGTGTTGAAAAATGGGGCATCGGGCTTTGTTCTAAAAAATGCGCCCGATGGTGAGTTGCTTGCCGCGATACGTACAGTTTACGCGGGGGATACGTTTATTCATCCTGCTATGGCCACTTCACTTGTCCGTGAGTTTGTTAAACATGGCACGGAAGTGGTAGAAGATGATCCCTTTAAGATTTTAACAAAACGTGAAATTGAGGTTCTCCCGCTTGCAGCGAAAGGTTTTGGAAATAAAGAAATTGCGGAGAAACTATATATTTCTGTTAAGACTGTTGAAGCACATAAAGCTAGAATAATGGAAAAACTTCAGTTGAAAAGCAGACCTGAGCTCGTTGAATATGCGCTACGTAAAAAACTATTAAATTTTTAGTAGAAAGGCGTGTTTCAAATTGCTGAGGCTCAAAAGTTTAAATTCGACTTATCGGCTCTACGCGTGTTAGAAAATGAACATCACTATCTAGCGTATTTAATGAGCGGCTTGCATACAATTGTTCTGGCTTTTGACTCGCTTCAATTTATCGATTTTCCGAAAGAAGACTCCACCTTCACGCGTATGAAGGGCGTAGCCTCCCTTAGAAGCTTGGACGACTCGTTTAAGCGGTGGACGGTTATGTCGGTGGTCGTAGGAATCTCCCACTTCTAAATGAAGTGAATGTGAGGGTGGTTCAAAGGAGGAGTAGACATTGGAAAACCGCTATTCAAGACAAACGTTGTTCAAGCCAATTGGGAGACCTGGGCAGGACAAGTTAAGTTCTTCCCACGTTATTGTTATTGGGTGCGGAGCTTTAGGTTCAGCTATTTCAGAGACTCTTGTCCGAGGTGGTGTGCGAAAACTAACGATTGCAGATCGGGATTATGTAGAACCTTCAAACTTGCAAAGACAACAGCTGTTTACTGAGCAAGATGCGCGGGACGGTATACCGAAAGTGGTTGCTGCTGAAATTCGGTTGAAAATGATTCGGGAAGACATTGACATCGTAACTGTGCTTGATCATGTAGATGGACCTATTATGGAACAAATTATCGCTGACGCTGACTTAATCATGGATGCGACGGATAACTTTGAAACACGTCTGCTAATAAATGATATCGCATGGAAAAATAATATTCCTTGGATTTATGGGGCTTGTGTTGGTAGTTCAGGTACGGTATTCCCATTTGTACCCGGTCAATCGGCATGTTTCCGCTGCTTATTGCCAGTCTTGCCGTCAGTTAACGAAACCTGCGACACGTCGGGAATTATTGCACCTGCAGTGCAAATTACAGCTGCACATCAAAGTGCAGAGGCACTGAAATGGTTAACAGGGAATATAGATGCAATGCGCAAGAAGCTATTCCATTTCGATGTGTGGAACAATACTCATGTAGAAGCAGGGATTTCCCGTATGCGAAACGAAGTATGTGAGACATGCGGAAATACGCCGACGTATCCAGCGCTACATCGTGCAGGAGGAACCGGATACGCGGTATTATGCGGTCGTGATACGGTCCAGATTATACCTGAAACAGGTCGTTCATTGACGTTAGTAGATGGAGAAATAGTTGCTAAGCGCCTGGGGAAACCCTATAAAATGACTCCTTTTTTTGTGGAATTTAACGCAGAGGGCTATCGTTGTATATTGTTCAAGAATGGGCGCTTGTTAATTCACGGATTGAAGGACATGAAGATAGGTCGTAAATTATACCATCAACTTTTTGGGTAAATCGGAGGAATGGGCTTGTCGCACTTAAGTGAAACTGAAAAAGAGAAAAAACTAGTTTTTTGTGTCTTGACGACGAGTGATACACGTAATGTGTCGAATGATCGAAGTGGTTGGACAATTCGTCAAAAGCTTGAATCCGCAGGACATCATGTATTTGAATCATGGCTTTGTCAAGACGATGCAATGGAAATTGAATCTATTGTCGAAGAATGGTTGAGGAATCCTAACGTAAATGCGATTATTTCAACAGGCGGCACGGGCATTGGTTTCCGTGATGTCACAATCGAAACTATATCTCCCTATTTTACCAAGAAAATAGATGGATTCGGCGAGTTGTTCCGTTATTTGAGCTATACGGAGGATGTCGGATCGAAGGCGCTGTTAAGCAGGGCGGCAGCAGGTGTAGTGAAAGAAAAGGCGTTTTTCGCACTACCCGGATCCGTGAAAGCAGTGGAACTTGCAATGGACAAGCTAATTTTGCCTGAGATTCACCATATAGTGCATGAACTTACAAAACACTTAAATGACTGAGTCAATTTCAAAATAGGAGATTTAGTATAAAATCCGAACAAGGTTGATTTACACTCCAGGCGGACGCTTTCCGCGGGCACGGCTTCAATCTCCTCGTCACTGCGTTCCTGCGGGGCTTTCAGCTATGGAAGAGTGAACTTCTTTCTCTTCCTAGCTTTTCCCGCTGGAGTCGCCGCCTTCCGTTACAATCAACGGAAATCCACGTAAAAGAATAATCGATTACGAGATTTCATTAATATTAGAGTCTTCAATCAAAATGAACAATTATGAAATTAGTTCGACTGACAATAAAAAAGCTCACCTGAAGTGAGCCTTAGAGCTAATTACAATTGTCTTTCATAATCTCCATTTTTACCGCCAGTTTTACGCAAAAGCATTGTCGGGCCGATGACCATTTCTTTGCCGGCCGCTTTGCACATGTCGTAAATAGTGAGTGCAGCAGCGGAGGCAGCAGTCAGTGCTTCCATTTCAACACCGGTTACGCCTTTTGTCTTTACTTCAGCTTCGATGAGTACTTCATAATGAGCGGCTACTTCATCGATGTTCCACTCAAACTGGATATTAACACCGGTCAAAGGGATTGGGTGACACATAGGAATGATGGAAGAAGTACTTTTTGCTGCCATGATTGCTGCGACTTGAGCGACTGCGAAAACATCGCCTTTCTTGTTTGTGCCTTCTGTGATTTGTGAATGAATTGTTTCATTAACGATGATGGATGATTTGGCGATAGCTGTCCGTGTCGTTTCTACTTTGTCGGAAACATCGACCATTTTTGCACGGCCTTGTTCGTTGAAATGTGTGAGCTCTGACAAGGGAGTCATTCCTTTCGAGAATACATAATAAAATTAGTATAGCAGAAGGGGAGGGAAATATATGGTGGAAATGAGAAAGCCGATTCAAGTATCGGAAGCTATCGCACTTATCGTGGAGAACAAATACGTAACAAAAACAGAGATGATTCCGCTTGAGCATACATATGGAAGAATACTAGCCGAACCGGTTATTGCAAAACACGATGTACCCTCATTCAATAGATCACCGTATGATGGATTTGCGGTCCGTGCTTCGGATACGGCGGGTGCATCGGGAGAGAATCGCATCAAGTTCACAGTGATTGGTGAAATAGGCGCAGGGCATGTAGCGGATCGGGGAATCGGTCGCGGAGAAGCGTACAGAATCATGACAGGTGCTCCGATTCCGGATAACGCAGATGCTGTTATTATGTTGGAACAAACGATTGAAGGACAGGATAGTTTCACAATACGAAAACCATTCAGCCGAGACGAAAATGTTTCCTTTAAAGGCGAGGACTCCAAGAAAGGTGAGCGTCTTGTGGAAGCGGGAGCGTTCATCCATCCGGGTACGATAGCACTTCTGGCAACGTTCGGTTATGCAGAAGTCAAAGTCGCGAAACGTCCCAACGTGGGCATACTGTCGACAGGCACGGAGCTGCTGGAAGTTTCCGATGAACTTGTACCGGGGAAAATTCGTAACTCGAACGGACCGATGATTGCAGCACAACTTACACGTATGGGAATTAGCTACAAATCATATGGCATGCAAGAAGATGATCTAGATGCGTGCACTGAAATCGTTGAAAAAGCGCTCATTGAAACTGATTTATTAATTACGACAGGTGGTGTTTCTGTTGGTGATTATGATTATTTACCCGCAATCTATGAACGATTGGGAGCGAGGGTTTTATTTAACAAAGTTGCGATGCGTCCGGGAAGTGTAACGACGGTCGCCGTTCTTGGTGAAAAGCTATTATTCGGTCTATCGGGAAATCCGTCCGCTTGTTTCACAGGATTTGAATTGTTCGCTAGACCCGCCATTCTTGGTATGCAAGGTGCCAACACGCCTTATATGCCGCGCATGCAAGCGAAATTAGGAGAAGATTTCGCAAAGCCAAACCCTTTTACCCGCTTCATTCGTGCATTCTGGGAAATGACGACGGAAGGTTTAGTTGCAGTACCCGCAGGTTTTAATAAATCCAATGCGGTATCATCGATTGCCCGGGGGAATTGCTTAATCGTACTTTCAAGCGGGACGCGCGGTTACACAGCGGGAACTCAAGTTGATATTTTGTTGCTAGGATCTGAACAAGGCGTTGGTGAGTGGGAATTATGAAGACGCTCCAAGTTGTCGGTTATAAAAATAGCGGAAAAACGACACTTACATCGAGATGGATTTGTTTGTTGAAAAACAAAGACTTTTCAGTCGCTGTATTAAAGCATCATGGCCACGGTGGACAGCCTGCTATGCCAAATCCATCGACAGATACGATGCAGTTTTTTGGTAGTGGGGCAGATGTTTCAGTAGTTGCAGGTGGTGGCGCGGTTCAAATCCTGTTGAATGAAGAGCCTGAATTCGCCGAACTTAAGATGCTGGCCGCAATCAACAAACCGGATATTTTACTCATCGAAGGGTATAAGAAAGAACAAGGAGAGAAAGTAGTCCTTCTTAGAGATGCTTTGGATTGGGCGTCGTTAAGCGAATTGGATGGTATTCAGCTTGTTATCGGGTGTCCAGAAATTACGGTAGATAGTTCGCATATTGAATCCGCGCTGGATGTTGAACAGCTCGATTCGTGGTTACTTAACTGGATTGAAAAGGAGGATTGTGATGAAACCGTTTGAAATTGTTGAAACACCGATTGAACCGCAAAAGTACTCCGATTACGTTCTCCATGCCGGTGCTGGTGCTGTCACTGTGTTCACAGGGCATGTGCGGGAATGGACGCACGGAGTCCGTACATTATATTTGTCATACGAGGCGTACGTTCCGATGGCGGAAAAAAAACTGGCGGAAATCGGGGCGGAAATGGAAGCGAAATGGCCTGGCGTGAAAGCGGCAATCGCCCATAGGATTGGGGAGATGCATATTTCGGATATTGCTGTCGTCATTGCGGTGTCTTCACCGCATCGTAAAGCGGCCTATGAAGCGAATGAATATGCGATTGAACGCATCAAGGAAGTCGTACCCATCTGGAAAAAGGAAATCTGGGAAGACGGCGAAGAATGGATTGGTGGTCAGAAGAAATATCCGGAAAAGGGGATTGAGTAGATATGATCAAAGTGAGTTATTTTGCGAGGTTGCGTGAACTTACTGGCAAGCCTGAAGAAACAATCAATCGTGAATCAATGACTGTCCGCGAGCTGCTGGACTGGGCGGAAACGGCGTATCCAGGTTTTGGAAAAAGTACCGTACATGTTGCAGTGAATGAGGAGTATGCCTTAAAAGAAGATGTTATCCAATCGGGCGATATATGTGCATTCATTCCACCGGTGAGCGGGGGATGACGAAGACGGTTGGTATCGTCCTTGCAGGTGGACAATCAAGGCGCTTCGGTTCTCCGAAAGCGTTCGCCAAACTGGGAGAGCAGTATTTTTATGAAAGAGCAAAGGATGCTCTGGAGACAATCTGTGACGAGGTCATTGTCGTGACGCAACAGAATCTGTTGGAGCGTTTTCCGGCAGACGTTGAAGTTATTATCGATAAACCTGAGTATGCAGGACTCGGTCCGCTTGCAGGGATCCTGTCCGTGATGGAATCCGTGGAAGCGGACCGCTATGCGGTGTTGCCGTGCGATATGCCGTGTATAGATAGTCAGGTCATGTTAAAGTTGGTAGAACACCACGACAAAGGCGTTACTGGGGTTGTTTCGGATGGACGGTATCATCCGCTCGTATCCATTTGGGATAAGCAATTAAAACGGGCGGTGAAGAAGTCTTTGGAAAACGGTCAACTGAGTGTTATGAAGTTACTGACTCATAGCGATGTTATGTGGATAAATGGAAGTGTATTGACCGACGATGAAAAGCGAATGTTTACAAATGTGAATACACCGGAAGCCCTGGAAAGGGGATGAAGTTTTGGAAGCGATTCTAGATAAACTCGGACGACCGATTCGGGATCTTCGGATATCCGTGACGGATCGATGTAATTTCAGATGTGCCTACTGTATGCCGAAAGAAGTTTTTGGTGATGATTATGTGTTTCTTCCGAAAAACGAACTTCTTTCCTTTGAAGAAATCGAGCGGTTAGCCAAATTGTTTGCTTCACTTGGCGTGAAGAAGCTTCGCTTGACCGGTGGTGAACCGCTTATGCGACGTGATCTGCCGAAATTAGTTGAAAAGCTGATGAAGATTGAAGGGATTGAAGATATCGGTTTGACGACGAACGGTGTGTTGCTCAAACAATACGCCCAGCCCCTTTATGAAGCAGGTCTTCGTAGGTTGAACATGAGCCTCGACGCACTTAACTCGGATATTTTTGGGAAACTGAATGGGCGTGGGATTAAACCGGAACTAATCCTTGCAAATATTGATTATGCTCAAAAGGTCGGCTTTGAAATCAAAGTCAATATGGTTGTTCAAAAAGGCGTCAATGAAGGTGAAATTCTACCGATGGCTGCTTATTTTAAAGAGCGGGGTATCACGCTGCGATTCATCGAATTCATGGACGTCGGCAATGATAATGGATGGAGCTTCGAAAAGGTCGTCACGAAAAAAGAGATTTATGACATGATTTCCGCAGTCCACGGGATTGAACCTGCAGAAGAAGATTATTATGGTGAAGTTGCAAAAAGGTATAGATACTTGGATAACCGGGCACAAGTGGGTTTCATAACATCTGTTTCGGAGTCGTTTTGTTCGACGTGTACACGTTCCAGGCTGTCATCGGACGGTAAATTGTATACGTGTTTGTTTGCTTCGGAGGGATTCGATGTAAGGGAATTGATTCGCAGTGGAATGACGGATGCAGAATTACTCGATGCCATCACAAGAGTGTGGGAACGTCGCGGCGATCGTTATTCGGATGAGCGCACTGAACAAACGGTGAAAAACCGGAAGAAAATCGGTATGAGTTATATAGGTGGGTGAGAAGGTAATGACGGGTGGCGTGCGTTGTTTAGTTCATCTGAAACGTTGCTTACTCCATTAAAGAATAAAAGCGGATTACCTTTTCTCCAAGGCAATCCGCTTTTGAAATTTACGTTATTTATTATCCTTCATCTTCCACAACAACTGACCGTCCTTTGAGTTTCAATAACATTGGAATGACAAGCCATAATACAGCTACAATGATGAAAATAAGTGAAAGCGGCTTTGTAAAGAAGATGCTGAATTCACCGTTTGAAATGGTGAGTGCCCGCCGCATATTATTTTCAATCATCGGTCCCAGAACAAGCGCTAAAACTAGTGGAGCTACCGGATAATCATTTTTCGATAGTAAATAACCAGCTATACCACAACCAAGCAACAAGTATAAATCGAATGTCGTATACTGTACGGCGTATACCCCGAAAAATGAGATTGCAATGATGATTGGTAATAAATATTTCTTAGGTGTTTGAATGACTTTTGCAAACACACGAACGAGTGGCATATTCAGTACTAACAGCATCAAGTTGCCGATAAACATACTTGCAATGAGTCCCCATGCGATATCCGGGTGCTCGTCAAAGAGAAGAGGACCTGGCTGAATATTATACATAATAAGTGCACCCATTAGTATAGCTGTAGTGCCGGAACCCGGGATTCCTAATGTTAGTAAAGGAATCATTGCACCGCCGGAAGCTGCATTATTTGCCGATTCTGGACCCGCTACTCCAGCAATGTTACCTTTTCCGAAACTCTCGGGATTTTTACTGAACTTCTTCTCCGTTATATAGGAGAAGAAAGATGCGAGTGTTGCACCGGCACCTGGAAGTACTCCAATGAAAAAACCGAGTAGAGAACCGCGTACAATAGGAACAGCGCTGTCTTTCATATCTTGTTTGGTCGGAAGGATGCGGTTAATTTTTGCAATCGCTCCGTCTTCTTCATCACGCTCCAATACCGTCTTGAATACTTCACCGAGCGCAAACAATCCGACAGCAATTGTTAAGAATTCCAATCCTGAAAAGAGAATCGGTTGATTGTATGTAAAGCGGGCAATTCCTGAAACTGCGTCAATGCCGATTGTTCCGAGCATAAGACCAAAAACGGTCATCATTAATGCTTTCGTCATCGACTTTCCGGCGAGTCCGCTTACCGCAGCCAAACCCAATAACATTAAGGAAAAGTATTCTGCAGGGCCGAACTTGATTGCGACATTGGAAAGCGGTTGCGCAAGTAGTACAAGGCCGATCAGCGAAATGATTCCGGCGCAAAATGAGCCGATTGCTGAGATTGCCAGAGCTGCACCGGCACGTCCTTGCCTAGCCATTTGATAACCGTCGAGCGTCGTGACGACAGACGAAGATTCACCGGGGGTGTTCAATAAAATTGAGGTCGTGGAACCCCCATACATTGCTCCGTAATAGACACCGGCCAGTAAAATAATTGAACTGGCAGCCGCGGCCTCAGTCGGCATTCCTGAAGTAATCGTTGCTGTAACAGGGATGAGGAGGGCGACTCCGCTCATCGGACCGATGCCGGGTAACACGCCGACTGCCGTACCGATGATGACCCCGACGAATGCGAATAATAGATTATGCCATTGAAAAGCTACACTGAACCCATCGGCTAAAAACTGTAAGGTGCTCATAGTTTAACTCCTTTCACGCTAAAATACAGGAAATCCTGGCAATGACCCGCCAAGAAGTTTCGCGAACAAATAATAAATTCCAAATGAAAATGCCGCTGCAATGATGAAGGAGGGTAGTAATCGGCCACGTTCCATTGTTTGGAAAGAAATAAGTAAAAACAAGAACGTTGAGACGACGTATCCGACCTTTTCCAATAGAAATGCATACAAAACCGCGCTTACAATGATAATAAGGAATTTCTTGTATTGAAGCTTCATTTCAGCTGTCTTTTCGGTTTTGTGTTTAAATGTTTCGTATAGCAATCGGAGACTTAAAAGAATTAGAATAACGCCAAGCCACATTGGAAAAATTTTAGGTCCAACTGATGAACCATACGCACTGTCCGAAATTCTCTGGCTTTCGATTACAAATAAAAGGCCAATCAGTAAAAAAGCGATGCTGCTGTATCGATCGAATGTTTTACTCATAGTCTTTGACACCTCCTTAAAAGAAAAGGCGGCTACTGAAGCCGCCCGAATAATGTTATTTTTGCATTCCGAGTGCTGTTAACAATTCCACTATAACTTTGTCCTGTTCTTCCAAATAAGTCGTGAAGTCGTCCGCATTTCGGTATTCACTTTCCCAACCATTCTTCTCGAGTTCCGCTTTCCATTCATCTGTTTCCACCATCTCAGCTAGTTTTTTAGACCAATAATCAGTAGCTGTTGCAGACATTTCTTTTGGACCGAAAATGCCGCGCCAAATTGTGAATTCGGCGTCAATCCCTTCTTCTTTAAAAGTAGGAACTTCTGTTAATTCACCGCTAAGACGTTCTGAGGAACTGACAGCAAGGACACGGACATCACCGGATTTCATATACGCGCCAATCGTTGAGGCATCAGTAGCGATAACGTCTGCATTTCCGCCTAGTAACGCTGCGACAGCCTCTCCGCCGCCATCGTATGATACATATTTCACTGTTTTTGGATTAAGTCCATATTCAAATGCTGGTAAAACACCGACAAGATGATCCATCGATCCAGGAGCGGATCCGCCGGCAAGTGTAACCGATTTCGGATCTTTTTTGATAGCTTCCAACACATCTTTCAACGTTTTAAACTCTGAGTCTGCCTTGACGACGATTGCTCCATAGTCACGTGTCAGCTGTGCCAAAGGCGTTGTATCTTTATAGCCGTAAGGACTGTTACCTTCAGCTTTATTGTTATTGATCAAAATTGGTGGAGATTTTACAAGAAGAACGTGATCATTTTTCGCTTCTTTTGTTGCGAATTCCGCCATATAAACAACACCACCGCCGCCTGGTTTGTTTTCAACTACTATGGACTTATCGATTAGCTTGGTTTCGCTCATCGTTTTTGAAATTGCTCTGGCAGTTAAGTCCCATCCACCGCCTGCACCGGATGGAGCGACAATTGTTATATTACTTTCCGGATACTTAGATGTAGCGCTTTCAACTTTCCCTTCAGATTCTCCCAAAGAACATGCAGCTAGGCTGAGTGCCAATATACTTGCCAAGGCAACTGTTATTAATTTTTTTCCCATCTTCTAAAAATCCCCCTTTAAATTAAAATTGGTGATAGCGCTTTCATTCGCTATCACCAATCTATCAGAATATTTATATAACTAAAAGTTAACGTTTATAAGTTCGATAATGAAGTTAAACGTCATACTGTTCATTCTGTTCATGGTTTTTTGATAAAGTATCTTCTTTCCGGGCGCCCGACAGAACCGTATATAAGTTCTGTATATGCCCTTTTTTCCGTAACGAGGTATTCCAAATAACGTCTAGCGGTCGAACGGCTCACGCCGATTTCCAAGCCAAGTGTTTCTGCAGTAATACCGCCTTCCATACTTTTAATATGATTCACTACTTTTTCTTTCGTTATGGGATCGATTCCTTTTGGCGGAATGATTTCTGTATTCGATGCAACGGATGTTGTTTTATTCCAAAGGGATTTGATGGAGTCCTCTCGCATAAGCCCTTCACCTGCAAGTGTTTTCCTCTTTTCTTTGTAAGAAAGCAGGCTCTCTTTAAAACGATCGAATGTGAGAGGTTTTAAAATGTAGTCTATCACTCCATGGCGGAATGCCTTTTTCACAATTTCGATTTCTGCCGATGCGGTTATAAAAATGATATCCGTTTCGGGGCTATTTTCATGGATGAATCCCATTAGCTCTGTTCCAAGAGTGTCGGGCAAATAGACGTCCAGTAATACTAAATCTGGCAATAGTGCTGTAATCCAATCTTTCGCTTCGTCGCCGGTATGCGCGGAACCTACGATTGTGAAGCCTTCTATTTTCTCAATGAACCGTTTGTGGATGTCTGCAATTCGTATATCGTCTTCAATAATTAAGACTTCAATCAGTTTCGACATACGGAAATCCTCCTTTCGGGATAGAAATGATGAACAATGCACCGCCTAAATCACCTTTTTCAAGCGTAACGGAACCACCGAGATTCTTCACATTTTCTTCTACTTTCACCAATCCGTATCCGCGGTCTTCCCGATCTTTTGTAGATACCTTTTCCTGAAAAAGTACATCCAACACTTCATCGGCTATCCCAAGTCCTGAATCTTCCACTTCAATTAAGATTTCTTCCCCGTTATCCAAGATGAAGATGCGGACCATCCGCTTCTCTTCAGGACAAGATTCCGTTGCTTCGAAGGCGTTTGTAACCAAGTTTCCAATGATCGAAACGAAATGATTTTTTTCCAAGTGTTTTGGGAGACTTTTTAAGAAACTGTCTTCGTCAAGAAGGAAGCGAACTTTCAATTCTTTTGCCCGATTGAAGAAACCGATGACGATTCCACCGAGGAATGGGTCTTGTAAACGTTTTGTTACGAACTGGATAAGTGATTGGTGTTCGGCTGTCTCATCGTGAATCAGGCTTAGCGCCTCGTCATATGAATTGAGTTGAATAAGTCCTGAAATGGTATACAGGAAATTTGTGTATTCATGCGTTTGTGCCCGAAGTGCTTCTGTATAGCGTTTCACTTGTGATAATTCCATTGTAAGTTGGTCGATGTCCGATTGTAATCGGAAAGTTGAGACAGCACCGACGATTTGTTTACCGATGAGAATCGGGTTGCGGTTTACAATCACCTTTTTTCCGTGGATTTCCATCGGTTGATCGAGATGCCTTTCTCCTGTTTCAAGAACCTTTGGAAGGAGAGTGTTTGGAAGAACATCCTGAATTGTTCGACCGATAAGTTCAGCCTGATTGTGCAGGGAAAGCGTATCATAAGCGGCCATATTCACCGTTGTGATGATACCTTTGGCGTCTACCATTATAATTCCTTCGCGCACGGACTCGATAAGTGCATTCCGTTCAGTGAACAAATTTGCTATTTCCGCGGGTTCTAAATTGAAGAGTTCTTTTTTTATATTGCGGGCCAGAACGCTTGAACCAAGGATACCAAGGATAATTGCGATTAGTACGATGTAGAATATGTTATCTACATACTGAAAAAAGATCGAAGAAATATCCTCTCTTAAGAAACCGACGGAGACAATCCCAGTGATCACACCATCCTCGTTAAATACTGGGCTTTTCCCGCGCAGAGCATCCCCAAGAGTTCCGGTCGCCTCAGAAATATAGGATTCACCTAAAAGGAGTGCGCGTTCATTATCATCACCGACCATTTTTTGTCCAATTCTTTCAGCAACAGGATGAGCGTACCGGATGCCTTCGCTGTTTCCAATTACGACATATTCAGCTTCCGTTTTGAGTCGCACCGCTTCTGCAATGGGTTGCAATGCGTCCGTTGGATTAGCCTGTTCAAATGCCGCTCGAACATCGGGTCGATCCGCTGTTGTCCTGGCTATACTCAAGGCCCGGTCTCCAATCTGTTGCTCAATACCTTGCGACATCGTGAAGAAGAAGGAAACGCCGATAATAATTGCAATTACGGAAACAAACAATGCGCCATATGAAAAAATACGTGACTGTAAGGAAGTAGGTAACATGATATTCAACTCCGAATCTTGAAGTAATACATTTCTAAGTGCAGCTAGCAATCTGTTTGAAGCTAGTTGCTAATCAAATGCCACTCTTTATATGCTACACTATTGTCAATTATGGGAATAGGGGGATCCGAATGAAACCAAGAATCTTTATTACAAGAAAGCTGGATGACCGAGTGGTGGCACCGCTCCAGGAGAATTTCGATGTGCGAATGTGGGAATCGGAAAGTGAGAAGGTTCCGCGTGAAATTTTATTGAAAGAAGTGGCAGAAGCCGTTGCACTTTGGAGTGTTACAGCGGATTCCATCAATCAGGAGGTATTTGCAGCAGCGCCGAAGTTGAAAATTGTTTCAAATATGGCGGTCGGTTACAACAATATTGATATTGAGGCAGCGAAAGAAAAAGGTATTATCGTAACGAATACGCCAGGAGTGTTAACGGAAACGACGGCGGATCTTACATTCGGACTCCTTCTTGCGACAGCGAGGCGTATGATGGAAGCGGAAAATGCTGTTCGTAAAGGCAATTGGACGTCTTGGTCTCCGATGGGCTATACAGGCATGGATGTCGGTGGTGCGACACTTGGCATTATTGGCATGGGACGGATCGGTGAAGCTGTTGCACGACGGGCGAAGGGGTTCGATATGCGCGTCCTTTACAATAATCGCAACCGAAAACTTGAAGCGGAAGCGGAGCACGGTTTTGAATTCATGGAGCTGGATGAACTGTTGGCAGAAGCGGACTTTGTTGTCATCCTTACGCCTCTAACGCCTGAAACGGTGGGGCTAATCAGCGCGAGAGAGCTAAAGCTTATGAAAAGTACAGCAGTTCTCATAAATGTCTCACGCGGCGGAATCGTTGATGAGGTAGCTTTATTCGATGCGCTGAAAGAGGGCACAATTTGGGCGGCAGGACTCGACGTGTTCGAAACAGAACCCGTTCCGCACGATAATCCGCTTCTGACACTACCGAATGTAACGGTCCTTCCGCATATCGGCAGCGCCAGCATTAAGACACGCCTTGCAATGATGAACTTGAACGCCCAGGCGATTACTGCTGTACTTGAAGGGCGAGATCCGGAAAATCGAATTGTTTGATGAAGGATTCGAATACAACCGTGTCGAATTGATTAAAAGTATATTTCTACTAAAGGAGGAAAAACAATATGAAAGGTGCAGTCATTCCTTATTTAACTTTCTACGGAGAAGGAAAAGAAGCGGCTGAATTATATACAAACGTATTGGGGCTTGAGCAAGTCAAAATACAGAAATACTCGGACGCTAATTTCCCACACCCACCAGAAGCGGCGGATTATCTCCTTCATTGCCATTTGAAAAAAGGTGATTTTCAAATCATGCTTGCCGATTCTGCGGACAAGCCGGTTGAACGCAGTAAACATGGGCTAACACTGCTCATCGACTGTGAAAGCGAGGATGAGGCGAATCGTATATACAACGGACTAATTGAAGAAGGAAAAGTGCTAATGGAACTGCAAGATATGTTCTGGGGATCGAAGTACGGAAAAGTGAAGGATAAGTTTGGTTTTACGTGGGATTTGAACTTTGAGAAAGACAGCTGACTGTTAAAATAGTCAAACGGAAGGCATCTGAAATCAGCCCCTTCCGTTTTTTTATTGTCAGAATGGCTTCATAATCGACTGGGTAACTGTGAGTGGAAATTGGAAGGAGTGGAATAGGATTTGAAGGATGAAAGTGCATTGGAAGTGAAGGCCAGGGAGAAGTTAAGGAATGTGGCTTTCGACTATATTGCTAGAGGCGCAGGGGAAGAAGCGACAATGAAGGCAAATAGAGAAGCCTTTAATAAGTGGCAAATCCGTCCCCGTGTGTTGCGTGATGTATCGGAACGCGATTTTTCAATTTCACTATTTGGGCAGAAAATACAATCCCCTTTACTGCTTGCGCCAATCGGTGTGCAGAAAATTGCCCATCCAGAAGGTGAACTTGCTTCAGCAAGGGCGGCCGCTGGCATGGGCATACCTTATATTGTGAGCAGTGCGTCTTCATATTCGATGGAAGAAATTGCGAAGGAAATGGGAGATGGCCCACGCTGGTTTCAGCTCTATTGTTCGCTTGAAGAAAGCGTGACGGAAAGTCTTGTCAAACGTGCAGAAGCATATGGTTACTCGGCAATTGTCATAACTGTGGACACCCCGATGCTTGGCGTCCGAGAGGCAGATCATATAAATGACTACTCCCCGCTCAGTGAAGGGAATGGAAGTGGAAATTACATAACGGACCCGGCGTTTTGCAAACTGCTGGACAAGTCCCCGGATGAAGACAAGGAAGCGGCATATGTAAAACAAATTGAAATTATCGACCGCCCGAGTTTGAACTGGGAAGACTTACGAAAAATCCGGAGTTTTACTACGCTGCCTATTTTGCTGAAAGGTATTTTACATCCCGCGGATGCGCAGCTTGCAATGGATTATGGGGTTGACGGGATTATCGTATCCAACCATGGAGGTCGCCAGCTAGATCATTGCATCGCCTCATTGGACGCCCTCAAAGATATCAGTGACGTGGTAAAAGGGCGTATTCCTATATTGTTGGACAGTGGAGTCCGGCGCGGGACGGATGTATTGATAGCCTTGGCACTTGGTGCGGATGCTGTCTTGCTTGGCCGACCGTATATTTATGGATTGGCAGATGAGGGGGAAGTAGGGGTTGAGCGTGTAGTCGCCCAACTTCTACATGAACTTGATGTGTCGCTTGCACTTACAGGTGCGAAATCCATTCTTGAATTGGATGATTCAATTCTAGTTAGAAGATGAAATGTAAAAAAATGGAAGGTCCTTGGTTGGGGACCTTCCGTTTTTGATTTATCGGCTTCTAGTTGAGTTCGTCACCCAACAAATAACTCTTACTAGTTTGCAAACAATTTAAAGACACCTAGCGCATCTAGGAAAACAATAATGATTGCGACAGGAGTAAGATATTTTAAAAGGTAGAACCAAATGTTGAAAAAGATCTTCCCAACTTTCGAACCTTGCTTCATTTCGTCAAATAATTCCGTTTTAGATATCTTTAATGGAATGAAGATAGAAATCAGTAATGCACCAAGGGGCATCAATATGTTGCTCGCTGTAAAGTCAACTAAGTCAAATACCGTTTTATCGAAAAATTTCACATCGCTCATTACTCCGTACGATAAAGAAGATGGAATACCAACGATGAAAATAGCCATCCCAATAATCCAAGTGAATTTCTTACGTTTAGAAGGATTGTTTTTTGTTAACGTCGCAACGATAATTTCTATCATTGAAAAAGCTGAAGTTAAAGCTGCGAATAGGAACAAAATCAAGAACGCAATGAAAAATAACATACCAAAGGGCATTTGATTGAACACTGCTGGTAAGACTGAAAAGATCAATGTCGGTCCAGCATCTGGTTGCATTCCAAATGAAAATACGCCCGGAAAAATAGCAAGGCCTGCTAACAGAACAACGGCGATATTCATTGAAATGATGGAAATCGCAGAGCTCGGCAGATTTTGTGTTTTAGGAAGGTAAGAAGCATATGTAACCATGACCGATACACCTAAAGAGAGCGTGAAGAAGGCCTGTCCCAAAGCGAATAAAATCGATTCTGAGGTCAGTTTTGAGAAATCGGGAACAAGAAGGAACCTAACACCTTCCATAGCACCGTCTAAGCTGAGAGATCGGATAACGATGATGACAAATAAAATAAGAAGTGTGGGCATCATGAATTTACTTGTCTTCTCTATGCCTTTTTGAACACCTTTGGCTACGACAACAATTGTCAACACTATGAATATCAGTTGACCTGTCAATGTAGAGATAGGCTCCGAAATAATATCGTCGAACAATGGTCCAAATTGATCTGGCGAAAGTCCTGCAAGTTCACCGGTTAGCGCTTTAAATAAGTAGAGGATAATCCATCCACCAATAACGCTGTAAAATGACAAAACTAAAAAACAGGTAACAACACCTATGATTCCAGTTATATGCCAACCTGATTGGGGTGCAAACTTTTTATAGGTCGTAATGGCATCGCTTTGGCTTTTACGTCCGAGAATAAATTCCCCGACTAAAAGAGGGAAGCCTAATAATAGTATGAATAACAAAAAGACTAGGAGAAATGCACCGCCTCCGCCTGTTCCGGCTACATAAGGGAATTTCCAAATGGCACCTAAGCCGATAGCGGAACCGGCAGCTGCTAATATAAATCCTATTTTTGATTTCCAATGTTCTTGTTGAGGCATATGGTCAATCCTTTCAATTCTTTACTTTATCATGAAGGTCTTACATTATCATGTTTCGATTAAAGTTGCATAAGATTATTCAAGAAATGCTTATAAAGGCTGAAATCACTTCATTTTAAAAGCATCGCCCTTTCCTCCTTTTTGAAAACTACTTGCCTTCATTATATCTGTCAGACGCTACAAATTCGACTAAACAGTTAGGTTGAAATAAATTCCATCTTTAATCATATCAGTCCGACAAACAGACATCTGTCTAATATGATTAAAGAAAGAAATAGTCAGAATGCATCTACTAGGGGGAGAATTAAATGATCGGACGAAACGACCTATGTTCTTGTGGTAGCGGCAAGGAATAAAAGAAGTGTTGTGGATCGAAAGGGACAGATCTTGTTGTTATGATTGTCAACGAAGAGCTTGACCGCGTGCTCGTCGGTTATTTTAATCAACACCCGAAAGATGCTGATCGCTTAGAAATGATGAAAATGATGCGAGAGTGGGCGAACCGCCTTTCCGGTGAACCAGGAAGCGAAGAAGAAGCAAGATATAAATATGGCTGTTATTGAAT
Organism: Sporosarcina sp. Y352; assembly: GCF_056786535.1. NCBI lineage: Bacteria > Bacillati > Bacillota > Bacilli > Caryophanales > Caryophanaceae > Sporosarcina > Sporosarcina sp. Y352. The sequence goes on along the minus strand of NZ_JBXCJE010000004.1, from coordinate 255,484 downwards.
GGCGTTAAGTAAACTTATTTGTGTGATTGATTACAAAAAAGGGTTGCCTCATCAGTCGGAAATAGACTTTTGAGACAACCCTTTTTCAATGTCGGCTTATTACTATGGAGACTAAATGACTAAGTATTATTGGTTGAAAACTAAACTATTTTTTTCCGCCGAGCAAATCGAACAAGCCGCCGGTTATACTGCCTTCACCGACCGATTTTCCACCAGGTACTTGCGGTGCAGCTGCAAAAACACGACTTGCAAGTCTTGAGAATGGTAGCGATTGAACCCAAACCGTCCCCGGACCACGCAGAGTTGCGAAAAAGAGACCTTCGCCGCCGAAAAGCGCCGTTTTTACACCTTTCACCATTTCGATGTTATACCCAACGTCATGTGTCATTGCCACAAGACACCCTGTATCCACACGTAATACTTCACCTGGGGTAAGTCTTTTCTCGATAATCGTCCCTCCAGCGTGAATGAATGTCATGCCATCTCCTTCAAGTTTTTGCATAATAAACCCTTCGCCACCGAAGAAACCAGTACCAAGTTTACGCTGGAATTCAATGCCAACAGATACCCCTTTTGCAGCAGCAAGAAACGCATCTTTTTGACAGATGATTTTGCCGTTATGCTGACTTAGATCCATCGGAATGATTTTTCCGGGGTAGGGGGAGGCGAAGGAAACATGCTTCTTTCCTGAACCGTTATTCGTAAACGTCGTCATAAAAAGACTCTCGCCAGTCAACATCCGTTTTCCGGCACCCATCAGTTTCCCCATAATCCCTCCGCCTGAAGAACCCGAACCGTCACCGAAAATGGTCTCCATATCGATACCGTCTTCCATCATCATAAGAGCGCCAGCTTCTGCGACAACCGTTTCCTTGGGGTCAAGCTCAACCTCTACAAATTGCATATCGTCGCCATGTATTTTGTAATCGATTTCGTGGTTGTTCATCGTTTCTAATTCCTCCCTCAAATGAAGTCCTTTTCTACTTAGCTATACGAGAGTAGCGAGGAAAAAGTTTCAAAAAGGTAATGGGCCAGTATTCTAATTATCTAATGGTATCTGTATATTTCCAAACTCTGTGAGCGAGCTCTCGAGCTTCTGATTCATGGTCAGTCCCTGAATAAGCTTCCCGAAAAGAGTGAATAATAGATTCAAGGACGAATAAGCGGGGGTTTTCTGAACTTAGTTCATCAACTAGAAATTGAACATATTGTTTACCTGCAGGGCATGTATCGTCACCAGCAAGTAAATCCAAAAACCCTCTTAGTCGTTCAAGTAATTGCTGTTTATCTTCAATTGGACTAATTTCATCACTTCTCATTATTGAAAATATATCTTCCTCAAAAAATGTATCTTTTGTACTGATTATAGCCGGAAACATTGAATCGGTTCTCCGCAATAAGTAATTTATTAGCTTTGTTGCATCAATTTCTTCCGTTGAAATAGTGGACCATGCGTTTGACATCAGGTGCATCATTCCAAACAGCATCACCGCAAAGTCGGTTGCGTAAGGAGTAGATTCCTTGCCATACACATCCACCAGACGTTTTTTTAACCAAGAAAGCTCGTCGAGGAGCATGTCCCTAAGGAATCTTTTTAATTCCTGATCACCTGAATGAAAAACTGCCTCAAAAATCGGCAACACGTTTTTTTCGCGATTGACATGCATACGTATTATAATCTGTTCAACCAATATGTTTTTATTTGACAGGTCCTGATCGATTAGCAATTCATGTCTTCTGACAGACGCTTCATCGCGCGCATTCTCAAGTATCGCCATAAGGCATTCGTTCTTGGACGAAAAGTAATTGTAGAAAGTCCCTTTTGAAATGCCGGCTTCATCTAAAATATCTTGAACAGACGAAGTGGAAAATCCTTTATTTATAAAAATTCGCTGTGCTGTCAATAAAACCTGACGTTTACGCTTATTCATATAATCACCTATATTCTATAGTTGTTGGATCTAATGATTTTGGTCGATATATAGTGAGTTCTTCATTAAGGTGAGAGTGATTTTATACTACCAGTATATTTATATGATAACTCCAAAAGGTTATAACATCAATGAAATAAAGTTTTTTTCTATGAAAGCGTTTTCGTTAGTTGCTCTTTTTGGACTATCAGTATAAAATGATGAGTATGCTGTACTATGGGTGCAAATTAGATGATTTATATATTGGTAGGGGGAAGTAAAATAGATATTGAAAAAATGCACGAAAAACCGCCTTATGGTATGATAGCGATTTTGTTTATTGGTACATTCGTAGCGTTTCTGAATAATACACTGTTAAATGTTGCTTTGCCAACGATAATGACAGAGTTTAGTGTTAGTCCATCTGAAGTGCAATGGCTAACTACCGGTTATATGCTTGTGAACGGTATCATGATTCCGGCTAGTGCTTACTTTGTACAAAAATTTACGAATAGGAAATTATTTTTATCAGCAATGACTCTATTTACAATAGGTACATTGATAGCGGCTATTACGCCGACATTTGGTTTGTTGATAGTTGCCCGCATGATTCAGGCATCTGGATCGGCAATGATGGTGCCTTTACTGATGAATATCATGCTGACGGCATTCCCGGTTGAACGCCGTGGAGCTGCAATGGGTATGTTTGGGCTAGTCATGTTTACAGCGCCTGCAATCGGGCCAACCTTATCGGGATGGGTTGTTGAACATTACACATGGCGTACGCTTTTCTTAATCGTATTGCCTTTTGCGATTGGTACGCTTGTTTATGCGATCTTCAAGTTACGTAATATTACACCAAACCGCGATGTTAAGTTGGATGTATTCTCCCTTGTTTTGTCGAGTATCGGTTTTGGAGGCCTGCTTTATGGATTTAGTTCGGCAGGGGATAAAGGATGGTCATCACCAATTGTTTACGGAACGATTACAATTGGGGCATTGTCACTTATTGCATTCGTCGTACGTCAACTCCGTATGGATGAACCGATGTTAGACTTCAAGATTTATAAGTATCCGATGTTCGCACTCTCTTCGGCTATTTCGATAGTCGTGTCAGTAGCCATGTTTTCGGCAATGATTCTTACACCGCTTTACGTACAGAACGTCCGCGGTATCGGTCCTTTTGAAGCGGGCATACTGATGCTCCCAGGTGCAGTTCTAATGGGAATCATGTCCCCGATTACGGGTAGGTTATTTGATAAATACGGTGCGCGTGCTATGGCTATCATCGGCCTCACGATTACGATTGTTACGACATTCTTATTAAGTAAACTCGGTTTAGAGTCTGGTTATTATTACATTATGGTAGTCTATACGATTCGCATGCTAGGCATGTCTTTAGTGATGATGCCGGTCATGACGAACGGATTGAATCAGTTGCCGATGATTTCGAATCCGCACGGTACAGCTATGAATAATACGTTACAACAAGTTTCAGGTGCAATTGGTACGGCAATCCTTATGACCATCATGACGAAAAGGATGGAAAGTACGGGTGCAGATTTGGCTGCAGAAGCTGCGACTTCCGGAAATGCTCCGGCGACTGCAGAAGGGCTTGCATTGTTGCAACAACAACTTGAATCGAAAGCAATGCTTGAGGGAATCAATTACGCCTTCTTGGTGTCAACTGTCGTTGCCTTTGTTGCATTGCTGCTAACGTTCTTCATAAAAAGGGTTACACCGCCGAAGAACGATACGTCCTATAAAGAAGCATTGAAAGACCAAAAATAAGCTGTAGATTAATATGTGCTCCGCATGGGTATTCCTATACCTAAGCGGAGTTTATGTGTTTCTGGTACAATTAAGAGATAAGCGGGATTTTCTTGAAAGGGATAGTAACCTAAAATGCCTACTGGGCTGGTTAATTGTGGTCCTATAGATTTAGAAAAAGGTGTGAGACGAATGATTGGAAGAAATGATCCGTGTCCATGTGGCAGCGGAAGAAAACATAAAAAGTGTTGTTCGGGGAAAAATGATGTTTCTCTAGAGGTGCTTATTGATGAGGAACTTGAGCGCATTGTCTTTGGTGCATATGAACAGGCAACAAGTCCGGCAGATATGGCAGAGTTTGAAAACCACAAAAGACTGTGGAATAGTAAACTCGGTAAGCTGATGGCAACGGATGACATTGAAGAGACGGTTAGTGAATACTTCCTATTTATTGCACGTCGTGATCTCTGGAAGCGTCATCTCCTTAAAGTGATGAATAGTCCGGTGCGAGAGTCGGTTCGATCCGTTTTGGAATTATGGAAAGATCCTTTTGTCCTGTTTGGTAAAGTGAAAGAGGACCGGGAAGGATATATTGTTGTCGAAGAAGTACTAGGTAACAGGACATTCAAACTGGAAAAGAATCAAGGCATGCAAGTGGAAGACCATTCATTCATTTTTGGCGTCGTATTGCCTGACAATCGCGATCTGGAAAATGATATTTATGTGATTTCATCTTTAATGTTCATTAAGGATCTGAATGGTTCAATTGAAAAACAGCTAGTTGAACTCGCGGAGTCTAGCGGATTTGAAAAGAGTCTTGAGTTCTATAAAGAGCATATGACGGATATCTATGAAATTCTATTGACTAGAGATTCCCGTACGATTAACGAACTGATAGAACATGACTTTACCCCAGTTCAGCAAGAGGTCATTGAGATTCTGGATACTGTACTTGAACAAAGAAGTAGTTCTCAAGATGCACGTGACCTACTGAAGAATATTGCAGTTACATACTTCTTGAAGGAAAAGCCTAATTTCAGAAAAGCAGGAGTAATCGCTGCTGCAGTATACTTCGTTACGGTCGATTTAGGAATTATGGATGAGGTAGCTTTAACGAATGCAGAAATTGCTAAGCTGTTTGGTGTGTCGACTAGTTCTATGACTAAACATGCAGATAACATTCGTGAATTTGTTCTTGATATGTACGAGAGAAGCCAGGAAAAGGCTGTGGAATAATTTGGTTTTTAGCATGAAAAGCATTTAAGATGAATAGGATAGAAGTGGATTAACCCTGGACGGGAAAACATGTCCGGGGTTTTAATTTTCGTGAAAATAAAAGGGATATGATGGTAAACGTCGAATTATATATAATGAAAGCGGTTTCATTAACTGCGTGTAACGGAAAGGGGAATGTTGCAATGCAACTGAACAATTACATCGGGGGTTCTTGGCAGGAAGCTGGGGGGGCGGCTTATACCGCAGTCAAAAATCCGGCAAATGGTACAGAACTGGCGCAAGTAAGGTTATCGACTAAGGAAGATGTGAGTCTTGCGGTAAAGTCGGCGAAAGAGGCTCAGAAAAAATGGGCACTCGTTCCCGCACCTAAACGTGCAGACTTTTTATATGAAATTGGACGAATTATGAAAGAGAAGAAAGAGCACTTGTCACAAGTGTTGACGAAAGAAATGGGGAAAGTAATCGAAGAGGCACGCGGAGAAGTTCAAGAAGGTATTGACATGGCGTTTTACATGGCAGGTGAAGGTCGCCGCATGTTTGGAGAAACGGTGCCTTCTGAGCTTCAGGATAAGTTCGCGATGAGTGTCCGTGCACCAATTGGAGTTGTTGGACTTATTACACCTTGGAACTTCCCTGTTGCAATTGCGACATGGAAATCGTTCCCCGCAATTGTTGCGGGTAATACATTCGTTTGGAAGCCAGCTACGGAAACACCGATGATGGCTTACGAAATGGCGCTTATTTTTGAAGAAGCAGGACTTCCTGCAGGCGTTGCAAATATTGTTTTTGGATCAGGTTCAGAAGTTGGAACAGCGATGATTGAACATCCCGATGTCCGTGTAATTTCATTCACTGGTTCAACGGAAACAGGTCGTCATGTTGCAGAAATGGGCGGTCGTCATCTGAAAAAAGTATCCCTTGAAATGGGCGGAAAAAATGCAGTCATTGTAATGGATGATGCTGATATTGACCTTGCAGTTGAGGGGATTCTTTGGAGTGCTTTCGGTACGGCGGGTCAGCGTTGTACAGCATGCAGCCGCGTCATCGTGCATAAAGATGTGAAGAAGGAACTCGAGCAGAAATTGGTGGAAGCGATGAAGGTGTTAACCATTGGTGATGGATTGGATGAATCTGTGAAAATTGGACCGGTCATCAATGCAAAAGCACTTGATAAGATTCATGGTTATGTAGGTATTGGCCAGGAGGAAGGCGCGAAACTTCTTGTAGGTGGAAATGTATTGACTGAAGGGGCACTTGCAGAAGGCCATTATTACGAACCGACGCTATTTACAGACGTGAAGTGGGACAGTCGAATTGCGCAAGAAGAGATTTTTGGTCCTGTCGTGTCACTGATTGAAGTTTCAAGTCTCGATGAAGCCATTGAAGTAAATAACAGCGTGAAGTTTGGTCTTTCCAGTTCGATTTTCTCGCGTGATGTCAATAAAGTATTCCGTGCACAGCGTGATTTGGACACGGGAATCGTCTATGTGAACGCTGGGACATCAGGCGCTGAAATCCATCTGCCGTTCGGTGGGACAAAAGGGACGGGTAACGGTCACCGCGATTCCGGTGTTGCGGCACTGGATGTCTTTACGGAATGGAAAAGTATTTATATAGATTTCAGCGGGAAATTACAGCGCGCTCAAATTGACACGGAATAATTCTTAGCGTAAGGGGATGGGGAAATGAAGGTTGTTATACTCGGTGCAGGTTTAATGGGGAAAGAAGCAGCACGCGATCTCGTAAAAAGTGACGACGTCGAAAGAGTATATTTAGCTGACTTGAACGTTAGACAGGCAGAGGGTTTTGCGGAAGAATTGATGTCCGACAAGCTTGATATCCTATTACTTGATGCAAAAAACGATGAGCAATTAAGTGATGTGATGGCCCTAGGAGATGTCGTCATCAACGCGCTTTTCTATACGTTCAATGAGAAGGTGGCACGCATTGCTGTCGACATCGGCGTCCATTCCATCGATCTTGGCGGGCACATCGGGGGCGCAACAGATGCAGTGCTCGACCTCGCTGATAAGGCGGTTGCAAAGGGTGTGACGATCATTCCGGATTTAGGGGTAGCACCTGGAATGATTAATATTCTTACCGGCTACGGGGCAAGTAAACTGGATAAAGTCAATTCCATCAAATTATATGTCGGAGGAATTCCAGTAAAACCGGAACCGCCGCTTAATTATAATGTCGTATTTTCATTGGAAGGCGTGTTTGATCACTATACGGATCCTTCCCATGTTATTCGGAATGGCCAACTGTTGGAAGTCCCATCATTATCCGAAATCGAAACCATCATTTTTGATAAATACGGCGAACTCGAAGCATTCCATACGTCAGGTGGTACGTCGACATTGACGGAGTCGTTCCCGAACGTCGATACGCTAGAATACAAGACAATTCGCTACAAAGGGCATGCTGAGAAGGTCCAGCTGCTTGTCGACCTAGGATTACTATCTAGGGACAATGAAGTGACTGTAGGTGGCAATAAAGTAAAGGTGCGAGACGTTATGCGAGAGCATTTGTCACCGCGGCTTCTCCTGGGGAAGAAATCCGATGCAGTGTTGCTACGTGTTATCGTCAGTGGTGAAAAAAGCGGCATGCCGGTGACCTACGAATACGATCTTATAACTGAAAAAGATATGGCAGTGAACGAGACTGCAATGGCACGGGCGACGGCGAATACGGTTTCCATCGTTGCGCAAATGATAGGAAATGGCACGATTACTAAACGAGGTGTCCATCCTCCAGAAAACATCATACCTGGTGAATTATATATTAAAGAGATGAAAAAGCGCGGCGTCGTTATTGAAGAAAGTATCGAATCGAACCAAGCGCACATTTGATTAGAAACTGCGTGATTTGGAAAGGGGGATGGGGAAGTGGACTTCGGATTTACGGTTGAACAGAAAATGTTGAGAAAAACTGCGCGCCAATTCGTGGATGCAGAGATTATGCCGTATATCCAAAATTGGGATGCGGATGGCGGATTCGACCCGGCAATTTGGAAGAAGCTAGCAAATCTTGGTTTCATGGGGGTTTGTATTCCTGAACAATATGGCGGCAGTGGGATGGATTACAATTCACTTGCTATCTTGTGTGAAGAATTGGAGCGAGGCGATACGGCTTTTCGGACCGCGGTATCAGTCCATATCGGTCTAAACTCGATGAGTCTAATGCAATGGGGAAATGAAGAGCAAAAGCAGAAGTATCTTGTGCCGCAAGCAAAGGGTGAGAAAATCGGTGCATTCGGATTGACGGAGCCTAGTGCGGGATCTGACGTCGCGGCGATGGCGACAACTGCCGTTCGTGACGGGGGCGATTATGTATTGAATGGTCAAAAAACGTGGATTTCCCTTTGTGATGTAGCGGATCATTTCCTCGTTTTCGCCTACACGGATAAAACGAAAGAGCACCATGGCATCAGCGCATTCATCGTTGAACGAACGACGCCAGGTTTTTCATCGAAAGCCATCAAAGGGAAGTACGGTATCCGTGCAGGCAATACGGGCGAATTGTTTTTTGAGGATATGCGTATCCCGGCAGCGAACTTGTTAGGGGGAGAAGGTGACGGATTCAAGATTGCCATGGCTTCCCTTGATAATGGGCGCTTCACAGTCGCTGCGGGAGCAGTCGGTTTAATCATGGGCTGTCTCGAGGAAAGCGTGAAGTATTGCCATGCCAGGGAGACATTTGGTAAGGAAATCGGCAGACACCAGCTCGTCCAACAAATGATCGCCAATATGGAAGCGGGCTATCAGATGAGCCGTCTTCTCGTCTACCGGGCCGGAGAAATGAAAAACAAAGGCTTACGCAATACACGCGAGACGTCGCTAGCGAAATGGCAGTCATGCGATTTTGCCAATAAAGCGGCGGACGACGCAGTACAAATCCACGGCGCTTATGGCTATTCGGATGACTATCCAGTCGCTAGGTTCCTGCGCAACTCAAAAGCGCCGGTTATCTACGAAGGGACACGTGAAATTCATACAATTATGCAGGCGGAATATGTACTTGGATACAGGGAAGACAAGAAATTGAGCAAAATGCTACCGGAATGGCCGTTTGAGTGAATAGGGAAATCCTGATGTGCTAAATGCATCAGGGTTTTTTCTTGGGAAATTGTTAATCTAATTACCTTATAATGAAAGGCTACGAAAGATGAGGTATAATCATCTTTTCTAGCCTTATTTACAATAGTGCCAAAGTTTATGATAAACTAACTCTTGAAATAACTAACTCACAAATAAGGAGAAATGTCATATGAAAGTCGAGTCTTCATTTAAAGTAGAGCCTGCCTTAAAAATGTCTATCTTTTCGCCGGCAATTTTCGGTGATTTAAGAGCGGCTGCTAATGCGAAAAAAGCTACCGGTACCGAAGTTTTTGATTTGAGTTTGGGTAGCCCTGATCTCCCGCCTGATGAAAAGGTCAGAAAAGTCTTATCGGAACAAAGTGCGTTGGCAAGTACATATGGTTACACTTTAGGCGGTACAAAACGCTTTAATGAGGCGGTCGCTAATTATTACCAACGACGTTCGGGCGTTACATTAAACCCGGAAACGGAAATCATCCAAACGATGGGATCTCAGGAAGGACTTGTCCATCTGCCTTTTGCTTTCTGTAATGAAGGAGATTTTGTGCTAACAACGAATCCGGCTTATGTAGCGTATGAAGCGGGCATTAAGCTTGCGGGTGCAGTTCCATATGAGATGCCATTGTTAGCGGAAAATGGTTTTTTGCCTGACTTGGACGCCATTCCAGAAGAAATTGCACAAAATGCTAAATTGCTCATTTTGAATTTACCGGGAAATCCTGTTCCGGCGATGCCGAGCCTGGCGTATTTTGAGAAAGTGGTAGCTTTCGCAAATAAATATAATGTCATCGTGCTTCATGATGCAGCCTATTCCGAATACTATTTCTCGGGTGATTCTCCGATCAGCTTTTTATCGACACCTGGTGCAATGGAGGTCGGAATGGAAATTAATTCATTATCTAAAAGCTTCAGCCTAGCGGGTGCCCGTATTGCTTATATCGCCGGCAACGCAGAGATGGTGGGTATTATGAAACAGCTTAAATCGAATCTGGATTACGGTACGTTCGGTCCGATTCAGGAAGCTGCAATCGTTGCTCTCGATAATGCCGAAGAAATTACGGATCGTTTGCGGGAAGAGTTTTCAGCGCGTCATAAGGTTTTAATGAAAGGTATGGAGGAAATTGGATGGTCAGCCACTCCGTCAAGCGGCGGCATGTTCGTCTGGGCAAAGTATCCGTATGAGATGGATGACAAGGCCTTTGTTTTTCATGTGATTGAACAATGTGGCGTCGTCATGGTTCCTGGTAGTATCTTCGGCACAGAAGGCGCCGGTTTCGTCCGGTTGGCTCTTGTTCAGAAGGTGGACGTGATAGAGAAAGCGATTGATCGGTTACGGAGTTTAAGTATGTAAGTAGAAGAAGGTTAGCGAGGGGCGGAGATAACCGTCCTTGCTAACCTTTTTATATGGATTTTATTTAGATGGAATGAATTAGATTTCCTGCTAATACCGCTTCTGCGCTGAATAGTCCATGTTAGAAAGCGTATTTCGATATCTATCATTGCGAAGGAGATTAATAAAAGTCCCGATACAATGGCTAGAATTAGAAATTCTACTAATACCGCTTCGCCGCTTTGTGGATGCCTCCCGCGATAAGCCGGAAAGAAGAGCACTTTCAGTCTTATCGCTCCGGCTACCACGTAGACGCGCCTGCGCTGGATGGTCTATGTAAGAAAGCACATTTCGTTATCGGGTATTAGACCTGCAGCCTATTGTATGACTTTCTTCAATGAAATTAGTTTCAAATAGTAATCACATTATAATCTCAGTCCATACAACTCAAAATCAAAATTCTCCCGATAATGTACACCCCAGTGCAGGAGAGACATCCCCAGAGAGCCAAGCGGTCTACAATCCACACTTCGAACTCCGAACCACAGCTCTCTAAATAATGAACACCCCAGTGAAAGCGTACCAATCGGTTTCATTTAAAGGTGCCCTCCAGTTGGAAAATATTGTAGAAAAAGCTTAAACTAATATGACGGGTTAACCAATGCTATACTAGGGTGTTGGGTGTAGGATTGCGCTTTAATTAGCCAAATCCAAGCACCGTATCGTATGCAATGGAATTCTTTATTTTATGGCTATCCTAATTTATCGATAATAGATTCAACGGAATGGAGTTAAAAACTATGGACAAGAAAAAAGGCGGCTTGAAGCCGTTTTACTCTTTAATTGTATCAACAGGGATCCCGAAGCTAGCTTTAACTATCGGCTTGACGGCAGGCGTGTTGACAACGCTTGCAGGATTGGTCGTCCCTTTGCTAACGAAAAACTTAGTGGATGGCTTTTCAGTTGCCTCGCTAAGTATTCCGATAATGATTGCTATCGGAGTTGCATTCATTGTTCAAGCGGTAATTGATGGGGTATCCATTTATTCACTTAGTTATGTAGGACAAAAAGTAGTTGCCAAATTGCGTGAACGAATGTGGACAAAGCTGATCCGTTTGCCTGTCAGTCACTTTGACAAGGAATCGAGCGGCGAAACGGTGAGCCGTGTCATCAATGATACGGGAATCGTGAAAGAATTGATTACGCAGCATTTCCCACAATTCATTACGGGTGTCATTTCGATTATAGGCGCGGTGACAATTCTACTCATTATGGATTGGAAAATGACGCTTATTATGTTGATTTCTGTTCCTATTACAGTAGTAATTATGATTCCGCTTGGTAGCAAAATGGCTAAAATTTCACGTGGACTACAAGATGAAACAGCTTTATTTACGGGTCAAATTCAGCAGACGCTCGGTGAAATCCGCTTGATGAAAGCTTCCAATGCCGAAAAGAATGAAGAGGCAAGTGGAAAAGTTGGAATCGGAAAATTACTCGGATTTGGCTTGAAAGAAGCTCGTATTTTTGCTCTGATTGCTCCCTTTATGTATCTAGTTGTCATGGTCGTCATCGTCATGATCATCGGATATGGTGGCATGCGTGTTGCGAGCGGTACAATGTCGACGGGTACACTTATTGCATTCCTACTGTATCTGTTCCAAATTATTTTTCCAATTACATCATTTGCGATGTTCTTCACGCAATTGCAGAAAGCGAAAGGTGCAACGGAGCGGATTATCGACATTTTAGAATTGCCATTAGAAGAAGGTCAGGATGGCTTAGTGATGGATATTACCGATAAAGTAATTCAAGTTGTGGATGTATCCTTTGCCTATGAAGCAGATGAGCCTGTAATTGGGAACGTGTCCTTTGAGGCGCGACCTGGTGAAATGATTGCATTCGCAGGGCCGAGTGGTGGAGGGAAAACGACGATGTTCGGATTGCTTGAACGTTTTTACGAACCGACAGCAGGTGAAATTCGAATAGGCGACACGCCCATAAATGAGTTATCGATGGCATCGTGGCGCAGTCAGATTGGCTACGTTTCACAAGAAAGTGCCATGATGGCTGGAACAATTCGTGAAAACTTATGCTACGGTTTAGAAGCTGGCGAAAATATTCCGGATGAAAGGCTTTGGGAAGTTGCCGAAATGGCGTATGCTGACGAATTCGTCAAAACATTTCCGAAAGGATTGGACACTGAAGTTGGTGAACGAGGTGTGAAACTTTCGGGAGGACAAAGACAGCGGATTGCCATCGCACGAGCATTTCTACGTGATCCGAAGATATTGATGATGGACGAGGCGACAGCAAGCTTGGACAGTCAATCGGAAAGTGTTGTTCAAGATGCACTGTCGCGATTAATGGAAGGGCGCACAACATTCGTTATCGCCCACAGATTATCCACAATTGTCGATGCAGATAAAATTATTTTCATCGAGAATGGGCAAGTAACGGGCAGTGGGACTCATAAAGAATTGATAGAAACACATGCGTTGTATCGTGAATTTGCGGAACAGCAACTGGCTTAACGCTTTAGCCCATACTAAGAGCTCGCAGAAGGTGTCTTTTTACCAGAATGCGGGCTCTTTTTATTCTTTAAATATATTCATTAAACCCATTAAGTCGATCACTAGTAGAGAAGTTCCTTTTAGGTTGGACGGTAGGATAGATGACTATGAAGCGATACTGTGTTAAACTATTCTTACTATTAGTGAGCGGAGGTGAGGAATGATGTTAGATACTGTGTATGCACGTGAATGTTTACTGGAATATTTAGCCACTTCATGTGCGATTACTCATGAAATTACAGTCAACGGGACAAGTCTGTCCTTTTTTAGACAATTTCAGTAATCACACAGCTGTTTGGCATTTCATTCCTTACGATTATTTTTTAAGGGGGAGATCGCTTACACGCGGTCTTTTTTTGATGTCTAGATTTCGGGTGTCTATAGGGCGCTCCGTGCTTTTCTAGAGATGCTTCCAGTTGTGAACATAAAACGGAAGGAAGCGAATAACGATGATATGTACAATTCAACAAGTAAGCAAAATGCTCGGTGGGAATACAATTTTTGAAAATCTTTCTTTGGAGATAAAAACAGGGGATAAATTAGGTATCGTTGGTAGAAATGGGAGCGGAAAAACGACGTTATTTAAGCTGGTATCGGAAATGGAACAACCAGATAGTGGGGCAATTCTTTTTAGAAAGGGTACGAAAATAGGCTATTTAGCGCAAATTCCTATATTTGAAAAAGAAACGACCGGCTTTGATGTGCTCAATAGTGCATTTAAAGAGCTGAAGGAAATGCAGGCGAAAATGTCGGAGTTAGAGACAAAGCTAGCCAATGTCGGAAACGAAGACATGGATAAGTTGCTTCGGGTATATGGGGATTTACAGGAGGAATTCGCGCGTCGTGATGGTTATGCGGTGGACTCGGAAATTGACAAAGTCATCAATGGATTACAATTGAAATCTTTTGTCGGACGGTCTTTCGGACAATTAAGCGGCGGTGAACAGACGAAGATTATGCTAGGCAAGCTCTTGTTGACGAAGCCGGATTTGCTGCTATTGGATGAACCGACGAATCATTTGGATTTATTTGCCGTCGAGTGGCTAGAAGAATATCTGAAAGATTATACGGGAACAGTCGTCATCATTTCGCATGATCGTTACTTTTTGGATAGTGTCGTGATGAAGATTGCAGATCTTGAAGAAGGAGAGCTCAGTCTATATTTCGGGAATTATTCCGCCTTCATCCACGAAAAAGAAGAGCGTCTTATGAGGGAATTCCAGGATTACGAAGAGCAACAAAAGAAAATTAGGAAAATGAAAGAATCCATTAAACGGCTCCGACAATGGGCAAATGAGGCCAATCCTCCGAATCCTGGATTGCACCGGCAAGCGCGCAATATGGAACGAGCGCTAGAACGGATGGAAAAGGTAAGGAAGCCGCTCATCGATCCGAAGAAAATGACCTTGTCTTTTGAAGCCGCGCCAAGAAGCGGTAAGGAAGTCGTTGTAATGGAAGGAGTCATGAAGTCATTTGGTCAACAGGAGCTTTTGATGGGTGCCGATTTCCATGTATATTGGAAAGATCGAACAGCGATTGTCGGCCGGAATGGATGCGGGAAATCAACCGTACTAAAAATTCTTTTGGGAGAACTTCCAATTGACGCTGGGTTGAGTAAAGTAGGGAATAGCGTGAAAATCGGATTCTTGTCACAACACTTTGAAATCAAAGACCCGAAGGCGCGTCTTATTGATGTCTTTCGGGGGGAAGTGAACGTAGCTGAAGGGGAAGCTCGACATATATTAGCGAAATTCATGTTTTACGGTCCAGATGTATTCATGCGAATTGGAGACTTAAGCGGTGGAGAACGGATGCGGCTCCGTTTGGCGCAACTGATGTATCAGGATGTTAATTTCCTTATGCTTGACGAGCCGACCAATCATTTGGATATTGAGTCACGTGAGGTATTAGAAGAAGCACTTGAAGATTTTGCCGGTACAATTGTTGCGGTTTCGCATGACCGTTATTTCCTAAATAAATTATTCTCCCGCACGGCATGGTTGGAAGAAGGTCTTATTACAACATTTGAAGGGCCATACAATTGGGCTCGCCAGAAGTGGCAGGAGTTTCAAAGTAATAAGGTAGAAGAAGTGATTAAACCTGCTGTAGTCGAAAAACTAAAATTAGTAAAAGTGAAAGAAGAAGATCTTGAAAACGTCGAAGAATCCATTATAAGAATTGAACTTGCAATTGGAACACTGGAAAAAGAAGCGGCAGACGAAACAGATTGGGTGAACTATGAATTAAGCTTAACGAAGATTGCAATACTGCAAAAAGAGCTAGAGTCTTGTTATGAGAGATGGACGAGTGAAGTGGACTCGTAAAATCAAAACAATCAAAGGAGGCAAAAACAATATGAAAATCATTGTTACTAGTATATTCGTACAAGATCAAGACAAGGCACTAAAGTTTTATACAGAAACGCTAGGCTTTGTAAAAAAGCACGATGTTCCCAGCGGGGAATTTAGGTGGATTACGCTTGTTTCTCCAGGAGAGCAAGATGGTACTGAGCTTTTGCTCGAACCAGATAATCATCCAGCAGCCAAAGCGTATCAAAAGAAGCTATTTGAAGAAGGCATACCTGTTACGATGTTTGGTGTCGAAGATGTTCACAAAGAGTACGATAGGTTATTGAAACGCGGCGTGAAGTTTACTATGGAGCCGACAAAAGCGGGCGAAGTCACAATTGCGGTCTTCGACGATACATGCGGAAACCTTATTCAGATAATACAGCAGTAGCTTTATGCGGCAGGCAATTATTCATAACAGGATAACCTGCCCCTCGCCAGTAACTTATGTAAAATAGTAAGAAACCCAGCTAAACTTCTCGTGTGAAGATTAGCTGGGTTTTTAAAGTTGGATGTGCAAAAAAATGCGAATTATCGCTTACAGTAACAGCTAGTCATGACAATCTTCAAAACACTCACTTGTTCACGATCCTACAAAACCGCCTCCGTCTACATGAAGCGTTTGACCTGTCATATAACTGGAATCCGTAGATGCCAGAAATACATAAGCAGGTGCGTTTTCTGCGGGTTGGCCGCGGCGTTTCACTGGTGTATCCGCTCCATGTTGTTGTACTTTTTTTGCATCGAACGTTGCTGGGATGAGTGGCGTCCAAATTGGACCGGGTGCTACGGCGTTAACGCGAATCCCTTTTTCTGCTAAATTCAACGCTAGCGAGCGGGTAAATGAAGTAATTGCTCCTTTCGTCGCGGAATAATCTATCAAGCCGGGGGAACCGTTATACGCCGTTACAGAAGACGTGTTAATGATGGAATCGCCATTCGTCATATGGTTTAAAGCAGCTTTCGTCAAATAAAATAATCCGAAGAAGTTCGTATCAAATGTTTCCCGGAGTTGATCTGCTGAAATAGAAAAAATATCGTCCTGCGGAAACTGTTTTCCAGCATTGTTTACAAGGATATTCAAACTGCCGAATTCATTAACTACTTTATCGATTAATTGCTCACAATGTTCCTCTTCACTGATGTCGATTCGGATTTTTAGTGCTTTCCCGCCATATTCTTCAATCAATTTAACAGTCATGTTCGCATCGATATCTTCCTGCTCACTTAAATAAGCGATAGCGACATTTGCACCTTCCTTAGCATATGCGACGGCAACTGCGCGTCCGATACCGCTGTCTCCACCTGTTATTAATGCGGTTTTTCCTTTTAATTTCCCTGAGCCTTTATAATTCTTATCGTCATAAATCGGGGCTGGATTCATTTCTGCTTCCACGCCCGGTTGCTCGTTTTGTGTCTGTCCCGGAATCTTATTATCAATTTTCTCATACTTATCTTCTGTCAAAGTATTTCCTCCTCACGAATGGTCTTCTTAAGAATTCATTCCCTGTCAATTAATGAACTAAACGAAAAACGCCCAAATTGCCGTAAATGGGGCAATTTGGGCGTTTCGTTCAACAGAGAGGAAGGAAGTTCAATTCCTTCCTGTTGAAGCCTCCGGCGGATGTCGCAGATTTTGAAAGGAGTTAAAAGGCAACCCAAGTTCGCCGCTTCCTGCGGCAATAAGGAAGGATGCAGTTCAATCCTTCCCTGTTGCATACCTGCGTCCTGCAGGCACAAATTCAATTCAAAATCTTCACACAATAACTCCGAGGCGTGATTGATTCTTATAGAAGTCCGACCCATTTCCAATACGTTGCACTGAATAGCAGGATAAGTAAGTAGCCGACAACGGTAAGGACAATACCGGATTTCAAAAAATCCTTTACTGTAAATGAGCCGGTACCATAAGCGAGCATGTTTTGCGGTGCGCTGACTGGAAGAAGGAAACCAAAGCTAATAACGAATTGTTGGATCAAAACAAATCCGACACTGTTCGCATCCAAGGAAATTGTCGTTGTAAGCGCGATGAAAATCGGGATAAGTGCCGATGACAAGCTCGTCGCGCTGGCGAAGCCCAAGTGAATGAGTATGTTGAACAGTGATAGTAAGGCAATCGTCGCAAGAATTGGCATATTTTCAAGGCCCATTGCTCCGAATACTCGATTGGATAGCCATTGAGCGCCTCCGGTATCCAAGAGGACGGTACCAAGTGCGATTCCTACAGCAAATACGATGATTGTTCCCCACGGAATAAGCTTTTCAACCGTTTTCCAGTCAAAGACGCCAATTTTTGGGGAGAGCAAAATCGCAATCGCCACAAGCGTCACGGTCGTCGTGTCAAATGGGTGAAGTACTTCTTCCGTTGACCAGAAGAACAGAAGGGCGAGAGCGACGACAATCAACCGTTTCTCTGAAGATTTCATCGGGCCAAGTTCTTTCAGCTGACCCTGAATCAGTTCCGCTCCACCTTCAACAACTTGCGTTTCAGGCTTAATTAGTTTAATCATAACGAAATACAGGACGACGGACATGATAATTGACCATGGAGCAGCATACATGAACCAAGCTCCCCAGGAGATAGACACGCCCATTTCACTTTCGATGAAACCGAGCGCCACCATATTTTGTGCAGCACCTGTCTTGATGCCGATATTCCAGATTGAGACTGATTGGACAGCAGTGATGACAAGAAGTGCACCAAGGCGGCTATTATGTGGTAAACCGAACGCCGCAACCATCCCGAGAAGAATTGGAACAACCGCGCCCGCACGTGCAGTGGCACTTGGCACGAAGAACGCCAGAACAATCGATACAATGATGGCACCAAAGACGATAGCGCCCGTTTTTACGCCTACTTTTGAAAGGATATACAGGGCAAGTCGTTTGTGAAGATTTGTGGCCTGCATCGCCGCTGCTAAAAATAGGGCAGCGGCAACAAGCGCAACCGCGGAGTTTGAAAATCCGCCTAGCGCAAATGTAAGAGCAGCTTTCGTACCAAGCAAGACATCGGGATTCGCCATATCGGGTGCAAGACCGAGTGACACGGCAAGAAGTCCGATAATCATTGCTGAACTCACTGGATAAGCTACCGCTTCCGTCATCCAAAGGATGACCGCAAACGCCAAAATAGCGAGTGCACGCTGCCCCATAACAGGCAAGTCCTCGCCCGAATTAGGCAGAAGCATGATGACAATCATGACGATGAACGCCAGGGCAATCCAATAGGGTTTCAGATTACGTTTGGGCTTTTTAATCGTTTCAGCGGTTTCCAACGGTTATCAAACCTTTCTGCTCTATACGTACTTATACTAATTGTACCCATACTATATAGGTGATGAAACACGCAAAAACTACAAAAATCGTCGAATAAAGAAAATTCCAAAATTATCTCGAATACGTCATTATTCGAATCGTAAAATGAGGAATCACCACTTGTACCTGTATTATTAATTGGAAACTATAACGTTTAAGAGATTTCTTAATAGAATATTCGTTTGCCTGGATGAGTACCGTTGATTGTAGTGGAAGCGCTCGACTCCTGCGAGAATAGCATGAGCCTTGAGACCCCGCAGGGAGCGAAGCGGACGAGGATGCTCAAGCCATGCCCGCGGAAAGCGAGCGCTGGAACGAAAAGCAACTGCTTTAGGATATTCCTTATTACCCTCTACCAACTTTAAAAAATCTATTTGACTAGAGACGAGTAAGCGTTCGCCTAGAGTGTAAATTAACCTTGAATTTACTACTATTTCATTAATAAATAATCTGGATTTAATTGAAGAAAATGATAGATGGTAAAATTTTCAGTTTAGTGTAACGAAATCAAATTATTGTAGTCTAATTATGTAATAGAACAAAGAAAGGGTTGGTCAAATTGAAGAAGAAGATTATTTGGCTTTTTATAACGGCATTCGTTACTGTAGCTGCAATTTCTCTAGCTTTATTAATGGATAAAGTGACCGTCACTGCGTCAGGTATTGCGCTATCTGAAAGAGGATGGAGCGCAACCTTCTCCACGGCTTTGAAGAAAGATGCGCTAGGAACAGATGATTTATACATTACTGATCAAAATGGAAAGCGAATAGACACGGGTATCGCGCTTACCAATGCAGACAAGACGCTCCACGTACAAGGCCTTACGCCAGGCTCGTATGCCCTCCATGTCAATAAAAATGCAGTAAACGGGAAATACCTTACATCACTTCCAATCGATGAAATTAAGTTCACAGTGCATGAAACAATCGAGTCCGTCGCCTCTGAAAAAGAGCTGATAGCGTATTTCGAACGAGCGAAATCTATGCAGTCGACAGATGTAATGGCTACGGAAGAGTCAACAAATTCTAAGGCTGATACAGCTGAATCTAGTGCTGGAGGGGGAGGAGAAGACCATTCAACAACGAACAACCAAGTTGAAGGGGTCGATGAAGCCGACTCCGTGAAGACGGATGGCAACTATATCTACACCGTAGGAATTGGCAATAATAAAGTTGCAATTACCGATATTCGCAACCCGAAGAAAGTTAAAAAAGTAGCAGAAATTAAAATGGAAGACGAGTATTACCCTTACCAATTGTTTCTACATGACGACACACTAATCGTTTTAGGTGATAAATATGTACCGCATCATTATGAGGAAGGCGATGCGAAGTCTGAAATGAGTAGACCCGTGAACGGAATGACAACCGTGCGAATGTATAGCATTTCCAATCCAGAGAATCCCAAACTAATCCGAGAAATTGGCACAGAAGGTCATCTAAATGGTGCGCGGAAGACAGGTAATATGCTGTACTTCGTGACAAATGTTTGGCCGAATTTTTGGGGTGTGAAAAATGTCGAAGGAGACTTACTCCGTCCGCAATTATACGACTCGACGGAAGACAAAGAGACAACACATCTAAACTATACGGACATCGCAATTCTTCCTGGAGCGATGGAACCATCCTACTCCGTCATTACGGCTATCGATCTATCATCACCTGCAGAAAGCAAGGTTACGACAAAAGGTTATCTCGGCGGTAGCGAGCAGCTTTATATGTCCAAAGATAACTTATACCTTACAGCGACAATTTACGAAACGAACGCCTCTACTTCCAATAAAATGATTTGGAATCCAGGCAGTGCAAACAGTGAACTATTCAAATTTAATTTGAATAAAACAGATGTTGCGTTCCACAGCTCCGCCACGTTGAAAGGTCATTTATTAAACCAGTTTTCAATGGATGAGCATAATGGTTATTTCCGTGTTGTCACAACAGAAGGAAATATGTGGGATGAAAAGAAGCCGTCTCAAAATCATTTATTCATTTTAGATGAAAACCTAAAACAAACGGGATCGGTCGAAGGCCTTGCGAAAGGGGAAAGAATCTACTCTGCGCGCTTCATGGGGGATAAGGCTTATATGGTTACCTTCCGCGAAACGGATCCGTTATTCGTTATCGATGTGGCCGATCCAGCTGCTCCGAAAGTGCTCGGAGAATTGAAAATACCGGGATTCAGCAATTACCTGCATCCACTTGACGATAACCATCTAATCGGTTTTGGCTATGAAACGGTTGCTGAAAAGAATCCGCAAGGCGGAGAACCCTTCATTATGACGATGGGTATGAAAATTTCTTTATTTGACGTATCCGATTTCAATAATCCAATTGAAAAGGACACTGAAATCATCGGTGGTCGAGGGACCCATTCACAACTCCAATATAATCACAAAGCGCTGTTTCAACATAAAGAACGAAAATTATATGGCTTTCCCATCTCAATTTATGATGAAAAGGGGAAAGACAGCATTGAGTTCCAAAGTTCAGGCGCACTTGTTTATGAAATTACACCGGAAAACGGTATCGTCTTAAAAGGAGATTTGCTGAAAAAGAGTACCCCTGGAGAACAATATGAGGAATGGGAATACGAAGTCCAGCGTATGCTCTACAATAAGGATGTTCTGTATACGATTTCAATGAAAGAAATTAACAATTATTCACTTGATACGTACGCGCCAATCAGCAATATACAAATTAACTAAATGCAAATCGAGTCAGAAAGATCCGGTTATGTGCCGGGTCTTTTCTCATGGACAAATTTAGCTGAGAGGCTGATAACCTAATTGTTCATTGTTATTTTCCGCCAGCAACGATAAGATTATTTAAATAGATTGGAATTGAACGATTGTCTACAAGTACAGAGGGGGTGTGGATTATGCCGATAGTGGATAAAGAGATGGCAATTGATTGTTGTTTGCTCGCGGGACGTTTAATGATGGAAGCTGGAGCCGAGACCTATCGGGTGGAAGATACGATGGCACGTATGGCTGAAACACAGCAATTATCAGCTACTCATAGTTTTGTGATTCCAACAGGTATTATCTTTTCGCCGGGTAGCCCACACCATACGAGACTGGTTCGGATAAAGGACCGCACGACTGATCTTGAAAAGGTAGCGCTCGTTAATGATGTTTCGCGCAAACTATCAACTGATCACTACACACTAGAGGAAGCATACACGAAACTTCAAGAAATCGACAAAGCGAATGTTATGTTCCCATTATGGCTACAAATCATCGCAGCTGCCATTGCAAGCGGCTCCTTCCTAATTATGTATGAAGGTCTTTGGAAGGACATACCTATCGCTATCTTCGCGGGGGGTGTTGGCTACGCCATTGTGACTAAAATTCACGAGCTGACTAGAGTAAAGTTTTTCGCTGAATTTGTTGCATCACTCTTCATAGGGCTAACCGGCTTTGTTGCAGTGCAGATTGGATTAGGAACCGAGCTCGATAAGATAATTATTGGATCCGTCATGCCGCTCGTTCCAGGACTATTAATTACGAACGCTGTGCGCGACATGATGGCGGGGCATTTCATGTCCGGATTATCAAAAGGGGCAGAAGCCTTTCTGACTGCGTTTGCAATCGGTGCTGGTGTAGCACTCGTCTTATCTTTTTGAATGAAAAAGGAGTGAGGTCTTGACGTGGATTATTCAAGCGGTTCTTAGTTTTCTCGCCGCGACAGGATTTGGAATTATTTTCAATGCCCCTCGTAGAATGCTATTTTATTGTGGTTTTGTAGGGATGACGGGCTGGCTGGTTTATAGCGTATTTAATGGGCTATCGGGTGATCCAATGCTGGCTTCCTTCCTAGGCGCATTCATGGTTGCGTTAGTAGCGACGATTTTTGCCAAACGTTTTCGAACGCCGATGATCATATTCAGTGTCGCGGGAATCATTCCGCTCGTACCGGGTGGGATGGCCTATAATGCGATGCGTCATATTGTTGAAAAGGATTACCTAACTGCAATTTCTTATGCTTCAGGGGCTTTCATGGTGTCCGGTGCAATCGCAATGGGGCTCGTTTTTGCAGAGGTAATTATACAGCTCATTTTCCGGTCAGGTATTGGTAGGAAAAGAAGCAAGGTAGCATAAAAATGGAGTGCTCTTTTGCTAAGAGACACTCCGTTTCATTATTATTATTATTATTATTATTATTATTCCCCGAAAGTGATGTTGTCAGATGTAACGGGTATACCAATATAGTAGCCTTGAACAGCATCTACACCCATTTTTTTAAGAAGATCGAATTGTTCTTTCGTTTCAACACCTTCCGCAACAACATAGAGGCCCATTGATTTGCTGAATCGGATCATTCCTTCAACGAGTTGCTGCGTTTTCGGCTGTCGTGTTAAAGAGTGGATAAAGAGCTTATCGATTTTTACCTTTGTAATCGGTAAATGTTGCATATAGCGGAATGATGCGTAGCCTGTACCAAAGTCGTCGAGTGCGAATTCGATTCCCGCGTCTTGTAGCGCTTTCATTTGAAGGTTGATGGAATTTTCCTCTTCTGCCTGAAAAGCAAATTTCTCTGTAATCTCAAGTTCGATGTAGTTGGCGGGACATTGAGTTGTCTCAAGGATATTAATTATTTTGTCCTTCATATTAGCATTGCTAAACTCCCTCACAGAAGAGTTCACTGAAATACCAACGCTATATCTCTGCCTATACCAAGATGCTGCAAGCTTTGCGGCTTCTTCGAGAACGAAAGCTCCGATGTCATGGATGAGACCGTTTTCTTCGGCGATTGGAATAAGTTCATCAGGCATGATTGTACCTAATTCGTCATCTTCCCATCGGACAAGAGCTTCGTATAGCGTTACTTTACCTGAAGCGATATCCAACTGCGGTTGATAGGCGACTTGTAAATTATTGTGGTTAAGCGCAGTGAGCATTTTTCTATCGATGGTTGCCCTTCTATTTAATACTTTGTGCGATGCTGCAGATAAGGAAGATATTTTTCCTCCACCGTTTCCAACAACATCTTTAGTGGCAGCGAGTGCAGCTTTCATCAAATGATTATACGTTTGTTGGTCTTCAGGATAACGAACGATGCCTCCGCTAATAGGTAGTGGCAAGGCGAAGTTGTCGATGTAAATTGGATTCTTTTCAAGGAATATTAGGAATCCCTGTACATACCAATCACCGAAAGAAGTCAGAATGATAAATTCATTGACACCGACCCTGGCAATCAGATTATCCTGGAAGTAACGCTTGAGTCGGTTTGAAAATGATTTGACTAGTTCCGCCTTGGATTCCGATGATTGCAAATCCTTCAATGTATAATAGTGATCGATGCTTATGAAGACTAAGGAGAAGTGTTTTTTCTCTTCAATATGATTATTTACAACCGTCTCAAGCTTGTAACGGCTCATCAGTCCTGTTTCGTAGTCGATAAAAGCAATTTGTTGAAGCTGATCACGTAATTCTATGTCGGCAGTAATGTCCAATTCAAGAAAAGTGAAAGAGCTATTTTTATCGTCACTGTCTGACTTAATCGGAATTGCAATCAGATTGACAAAGTAAGGTTCGCCGAAGCGTGTAACCTTTTCCACCGTGCCAAACCATGTGTTTCCACTTTTTACGCTATCCCAAATGACATAAGCTTGTTCTTGTCCACGATCTGTTTCGGGGAACATTTGCCACAGGGATCTGCCAATTACCCGTTTTGGTGTCCATTTGCTTATTTCTAAAAAGTTTTTGTTAGTATATATAATTGAACCTTCGGCGTTTGTCCGGGTTACCATGTAAAATTGTTCAAGACTTTTCATTATGTCCGGTAGTTCCGGCACGAATAGTCCATAATCTGGTTTCATATAAATGCCTCCTTCCGGGTATGGGATACTACCATTATAATGAAGATATGGCGTCTGTACATCATGAAAATGCTAAATTCACAGTGAATATCGATAATGGTAGATAAATAGTCAGATTGGAGGAGGGGCAAGATGGGGAGATTGAAAGGCATCACTATGATTGTCTTCGGAGCGATGCTTTGGGGAGCGACAGGACCTATGATGGAATGGATTCTAGCAAACAGTCAGTTATCAATTCCATTCATGCTTATAACACGTCTTCTTGTCGCAGGGGTATTTATACTTGTGCCTCTGAAGTTAAAAGGTATAAAAATAATGCTTCCGCTGCAGCAAAAAGTATGGTTGCGTCAAATAATTATTTTCGGGATATTTGGGATGATGGCGGTTCAATATGCTTTTTTGGCTTCCATTAGTACAAGTAATGCGGTAATTGCTACGTTATTTCAATTCTTAGCCCCAATTTACATCATCGCCTTCGTATCTTGGAAGCAGAAAGCCAGTCCACCAGGAGCCCAGGTACTTGGCATGTCTGTCACCATTGTAGGGTTGTTTTTACTTCTTACAAATGGCTCTTTAACAGGTTTTTCTTTGAGTAAGGAAGCGATTATTTGGGGTATATTAGTAGGTTTTACATTTGCTTTTTATACACTTTATCCTGCACGGCTAATGGCTGAATGGGGCGTGTTGTTGGTAGTTGGTTGGGGTATGCTCATCGGCGGTAGTATCCTGCTTATTATGAATCCAGTGACGTACATAACAGAATTACATTATCTATTGGATTGGAAATTATCAATGATGCTTTTCCTAGTGATCATTGTCGGAACAGTAGCGTTCGTCTTGTTCTTAGGTAGCATGAAATATATAACAGCTGTGGAAACGAGCGTATTATCGAGCTTCGAACCACTTACGGCAATGATTATTTCCGTTCTATGGTTCGGCCAAATGCTTGGTAATTGGCAACTCACAGGAGCAATCATCATGCTGGTAGGCGTTGCGTGGCTATCAATAGCGGGAAGTAGAGCAAGAATATGAAAGCAAAAGAACCGGTCCCGCTTTAAAGTGTACCCTTTGTAAAGGACATTTTTAAAAAACCTTATATAAGTTGAACCGAAGAATTTAACTAACCGCTGATTTCCGTTCCGAGCGGACGCTTTCCGCGGGCACGGCCTCAGCCAATCGAACAGCGAAGGGTTCGATTTGCCGTATTTCTGCGTTCTTTGCAGAAATTAAGGCATCCTTCCCTCGTGCTCCCAACGCTAGCGCTGGAGTCGCCGCTCTCCGCTTCAATCAGCTGAAGTGAGTAAGAATTATAAATTCAACATATTTAGGAAACTTGAAGAAATGACCTAAACCCATTTTCTTCACAAGCTTTTGAAATTGGGGACTGGTATAGTGAACCCCTTGATCCGAGTGGATGAAAGCACCTTCCGTGAACTTTTTCCTTCTTCATTTTCCTAGCTATTGCCTTAAATTCATCTGTATATGTAATTCCCTTTTCACTAACAGCTTTTACATAAGGATGTTTCTTCAGTAATCTTTGTTCTTGATCATTAAATAATATCTTTGACATAAGTTCTGCTGTTGGACTTATGTTCTCCTTGTAATCTCCAGCGAAGACGCCTAACAGGGGTAGCCGAAGCAATAAGACTGACAGTGGTCTTCTGTCTGGCTTATTGCGGGAGGCATCCCCAAGCGCCAAGCGTTGTTGGTAGGGTTCTTTATGTCAACATATAATCGTTGTTATTTCCACTATAAATAAAAGTACCCCATAAGAGAGACTTTTTTAAAGTGTCTATCTTATAAGGTACATTTTACTTTGGGTCCGGTTCTTGTTTTAGTTATCGACAAAGTTAATATAAAGATCTTCGTCAGCTGTAATGATTAAGTCTTTTGGAACGAGTAGATGAATAGCAAGCGGGCGCTCCACTGAATTATGGGAATTACTTCTATGCCGCGGTACCTTTGTGAACTGATTTAGTAAATAGGCTTCCTGATAAGTGGTATAGCTAATTTCCGTCACAAGGGGTCGCGGAAAGTTGACGGAATCAGCTGTCCATTCGGGTACTTTATAGTTCAGTTTATCTGAAAAGTCAAAGTCACCTATTAAGAGTAGTGGTTTAATGAGTGTCTCTTCAATAAGCCCATCGTTTACACTTTTGCGTTCAACAATTATCATGGAATCCATATTGGAGCTTGCAGTTATTGCAAGCGTATCTGCTATATTATGCGATCTTTTTTCGAGAATCGCAGCAGGATCGATAGAACTGATATCCCCCTCGTAGATAGCAACCCCTTCATGATCGAATTGTTCCTCTGATCCCACTCTAGGTTGAGTGGTAAAAGAATCTGTGTCAATTAGTTCTACAGCGATTGTCGCAATAAGCAAAATTGCGGCGTATGTTGTCAAAAATACATACGTCCATTTTTTATTGATTTGACGTTTTGGTTTGTTCTTCGCCCGCAAAAAGAACCAGACAATTAAACCTATGACTATCAAAGGCAAGAGTGACAACATTATTTCCTCACCTCCGTATTATTCGTAAGTGCGATGGAAATAGCAAAGAGCACACTAATCGTCACAACTATTTTTATAAGAAAAATAAGCAATGACGTTTCAGTACCATAGAAAAAGACGACTTTTTCCATTAAATTTATGCCCCCCACATCTAATCGGAGCATGGGAACTATGAAAAATGCAACGAGTAATAGTGGAATGACAAGCTTGCTACGCTGGATGAACGAACCCGTCACATAACCTAGGCTTGCAAACAGCAAGGTATAAAGAATGGAAGTCGCAATCCTAATGAAAAAGTCGACTGGAGAACTGAGTAGCCCTGAAGCTTCATTAATCAAGAGATCACTTTGGAATAATGCGAATAACTTAATAACGGAACCCGCTAGGACTGCTGTAATACCGGCAATGGCGGATGCGAGCATTAAAAAGAGAATGCTGGATAAGTTGTGGCTAATCCGGTTTGATACGAACGAAAAAGCATCGTTGCGATAGGCTAGTGTTGTGACAAGGATACCCGTTAAAAGAGCCCAAAATAGTGTGAAGAGTACAGGTACATCACCGGTTGAAAAGGTATATTCAGTTATTACTGTACCTCCACTGGATCCGCCTCCACCCCCGTTTTCAAAGCCTATAAAGAGTCCAATCAGTTGTATAATGAGTAGTGAGCTGAAGACGCTAGTGTAGGCATTCAATTTATGAAGAAATTGTTTTTTGACAATGTCATTTAGGCTTGGTTCCGTTAAATACATCATCAATCCCTCCTTTTGTACCGGTAGTCAATGCAACGTATGCATCATTTGCTGAGACGGGCACTATTTTAATGTCTTGTTGAGAGAGGTGCATCAATTCATCAGAAGTGAAGGTGTTTTTAAAAAGGAATTCACTATATGAACCATTCATCTGGCTACCAAACGTTTCTTTTATCGAAACGTACTCAAGCAATTTCTCGCTTTTACCAATCAGACGGACAAACATTTCTTGTAACTCTGTGATGGAATTGTGAAAGAGAACTGTTTTGTTATGAACTAAAAGGATATCTTCAAGCAAGTCTTCAATTTCTTCAAGGTGATGACTAGATACTAGAATGGTTCTGGGATGCGCGATATAATCTTTTAGGAGCGCACGGTAAAAGTCTTTCCGAGCAATCGTATCCATTCCGGTAGTGGGTTCGTCGAAAATCGTCAGCGGGCAATGTGAAGCCAGGCCGATAATGGCATTGAAGGTACTCTTCTTTCCTTTTGAAAGGTCAATATGACGAGCTTCTGAATGGAAACTGAAATAATCGAACAACCCTTGCGCAAGTGGCGCATCCCAGTTTGGGTAGAAACGATTAGATTCTATTAAAATATCTTGAAGTGTCAGTTTGTCAGAAAAGCTCATTGTATCGTCAATCAGAATAGAGTTTGCAGACACTTTCAAACTGTTGAAAGGATTGTCTGAAAACACTTGGACATCTCCTGATGTAGCTTGGATATGTCCGGCGGCTATTTTCATCAACGTAGATTTGCCAACGCCATTGCGTCCGATGATTCCTGTCAGAACGTTTTCCCGAATACTGAAATTCATCTGGTTCAGGACAGTGCGCCTACCAAACTTCTTTGTGACATCAGTGAAATCAATTACATTCATGATTTTTCCTCCTTTTTCCGCGAACGTTCCTCTTCGATCAGCGACAGCAAATGTGAATCGTCGACTTGGAGAAGCGTGGCTTCGTTGAGTAAGTCTATGATGAGTTGCCGTAGTTTCTCTTCTTTGCGTTTTTTTAACAGTTTGTCGCGTGCATCTGGTGCAACAAACATGCCGAGACCACGGCGCTTGTAAACGACTTCGGCTTCAAGCAATAATGTCAGTCCTTTACCAGCTGTAGCTGGATTTATCGTAAATAGTTCTGCCAATTGGTACTGGGAGTAGACTTTTACATCGGGCGGAAGGGTTCCATCGATTATTTCCGTCTCAAGCCATTCCGCGATTTGTAAGTAAATCGGTTTTGATCCGCCCATATCGAGCATTCACGTGACCTCCTTTTCAATAGTGCATTACTGTTGTAATGTACTATACGTTAATTTGAAATGAAATGCAATTCGATTATTTAAACATTTTAATTCAAAGTACTTTAGATGCAATATTCCCTAGGTTAAGATGTCTCACAATTCAGTCGTATTGGCTATACACAGCCTAGTACCTGTGGCATAATTAGCTTATCAAGAAGTAATTCGTGAAACGAAAGAGTTTTTGGAGGTCAGTGAGATGAAAACTGTTTTTTCTTATGCATTGCCATACAAATGGCCAATTGTAATTGCACTATTTCTTATGCTTCTGGAGTTGTCGGTAGAACTGATACAGCCGCTTCTCATTGCTAAAATTATCGACGATGGCATCTTGGCGGGAAATGAGACTGTTATTTGGACGTGGGGAAGCGTCATGATGGGGCTGGCTTTTGTGGCATTCTTTTCGGGGGTTATCAATTCGTTTTTCGCTGCACATGCTGCACAAAGTTTTGGATTTGATTTGCGTCAGGCACTTTTCCGCCAAGTCCAGACGTTTACCATGGCTACATTTCTCAGGTTCCCAACATCGGGACTGATCACACGTCTGACGAGTGATGTAACGATGGCACAAAACGTCCTGTTTATGGGGCTGCGAATCATGTTGCGTGCGCCGTTGCTTGTTATAGGTAGTTTAATCATGGCTTTTTTCGTTAATGTAAAACTCGCTTTGTTCCTTGTGGTAGGGGCACCATTTTTGCTGGTCTTCCTATATATCATGGCGAAGAAAGGAGTTCGTTACTTTTCTCACGTCCAAAAAAGGCTAGATCGGGTAAATCGTGTAATTCAAGAAAACTTACAAGCGGTTCGGCTCATAAAAGCTTTTTTACGCGGGGCTTATGAAGCGAGCCGCTTCTCCAAAGTATCCGATCTGTTAAGAAAAGATACTGTAAAAGCGATGCGGATGATGGAACTTATCTTGCCAATTCTACTGTTCGTTATGAACGCCAGTTTAATGGCTGTGCTATGGTTTGGTGCAATTGAAGTTCGTGACGGGGGAGCGCAAGTGGGGGAGCTGGTCGCGATCGTCAACTATGCGATGCGTATGACTGGTGCATTTTCCATGTTCTCTTTCATCATCATTGCATTCTCACGTGCGAAAGCCTCTTCCGAAAGGATGGAAGAAGTATTACTTGCAAATGAAGACCTAGAAATCCATCGTTCAGAAAGTACAGGACTGCTGCGCAATGAAGGCGATTTACGATTCGAAAACGTGTCGTTCATGTACCCGGGTAAAATGGAACCAATTTTGGATAATGTGTCATTCCATGTATCCTCCGGTGAAAAGCTAGCAATCATGGGGGCAACCGGCTCTGGGAAATCCACTTTACTAAACCTCATTCCTCGGATTTTCGAAAAGAGTTCTGGTGAAATATATGTGTCTGGGACAGAAGTGGATGAATGGCCGTTGAAAGACTTGCGGGATACAATCGGACTCGTTCCACAGCAATCGATTTTATTTACAGGGTCCATTTTGGAAAACTTATCGTGGGGAGATACCGAAGCGCATGTCGATGAGTTGGAAGAGGCGGCGGAGAAAGCGCAAATCCATGAATCAATTGATTTGTTCCCGCTAAAATATGGGACACGGGTCGGACAGAAAGGCGTCAACTTATCAGGCGGTCAAAAGCAGCGATTGTCCATCGCACGTGCGCTTGTGCGAAAACCATCTATCCTGATTCTTGACGACAGCACAAGTGCACTTGACGTGAAAACGGAAACTGCGTTATGGGATGCGCTTGAAGGGGAAGAGGCAACAATGCTCGTTGTAACACAAAAAATCCGGACTGCACAAGGCGCAGACAAAATTCTTCTTCTGGATGAAGGGAAAGTTGTCGGCTACGGAACACATGACGACTTGATTCTGCAATCTGCATTGTACCGAAAAATAGCAGAATCTCAATCCGATGAGGAGGTGGCTGCCGATGTTACGCGCAATTCGTAAACCGTTCGGCTACGAGCCGATCCTATCCAAAGAAGATATTCAAGGTAAAGGAAAAAAGAAGAAAGAGCGTGCAGGTAATTGGAAGTCAGTCCTATACCGGATTTGGACACTTGTAGATGAACAGCGAGGTCTGCTAATTGCAGTGCTCTCACTTGTTTTTGTCAGTTCGATTTTGGCGTTGCTCGGACCGTTGATGATTGGAAAAATTATTGATAACTACATTATTCCGATGAATTTTGCAGGTCTAGGCGGCAATATAGGATTGCTAATCGCAATTTATATTGGTATATCGTTTGCCATGTACTTTCAGAACTATTGGATGGTAGGTATTGCTCAGCAGACGGTTTTTCGTTTGCGAACAAGCCTGTTTGCCCATCTGCAAAAATTACCGGTCACATTTTTCGATAAACGGCAACACGGCGAACTGATGAGCCGGATTACAAACGATATTGAGAACGTCAGCCAAACGCTGAATTCCTCTTTCATCCAAGTGTTTTCAAGTATTTTGACACTGACGGGGACATTTGCTGTCATGCTTTACTTAAGTCCACTTCTGACACTACTGACAATGATTATTGTGCCTATCATGTTCATAGCGATACGATGGATTACCCGTCGTACTGGGTTGTTGTTTAAAGAACAACAACGGGCGGTCGGTGAATTGAATGGAATGATTGAAGAGACCATTTCCGGTCAGCGTATAGTCAAAGCGTTCTCGCAGGAAGACCGTGTGATGGAGGAATTTGCACAGAAGAGTGACAGGCTTCGTCGTACCGGATTCTGGGCGTTGACCTATTCCGGATTTATCCCCAAAGTGATGAACATGCTGAACAATGCCAGTTTTGCGGTCGTTGCAGGAGTTGGTGGATTACTTGCTTTAAGAGGGGATGGGGTTGTTACAGTTGGAACAATCGTTATCTTCTCGGAATTTGCACGTCAGTTTACACGTCCACTCAACGATCTTGCTAACCAGTTCAACACTGTTCTTTCAGCAATTGCGGGGGCTGAGAGGGTATTCAAGATAATGGATGAGCCTGTTGAGAAAGACGAAGCAACAGAATTTGGAAATACAACACTGCGAGGGGATATCGAATTCCGCAATGTGTCATTCGGTTACGCAGTTGAAACGGACGGCTATACGATTGACGATGTATCTTTCCATGTGAAATCAGGTGAAACGGCGGCGTTTGTCGGCGCAACAGGGGCAGGAAAGACAACAATTATGCAATTGCTAGCTAGGTTTTACGAAGTCGATAAAGGAGAGATTTATATCGACGGCATTCCGATTAGCAAGTTGCCGCGAAGAACGCTGCGCAGTCAGACTGCATTCGTCTTACAAGATCCATTTCTTTTTGAAGCGACAGTATTTGAAAATATCCGCTACGGAAAACTGGACGCTACTGACGAAGAGGTAATCATCGCTGCGAAACAGGCCAATGCACATAGCTTCATTAGTCGGCTTGAAGATGGGTACGAGACTATGCTTACATCGGATGGTAGCGAAATTTCGCAAGGGCAGAAGCAATTGCTGTCAATTGCCAGGGCACTCGTTGCAGATCCAGTACTCTTACTTCTTGATGAAGCGACGAGCAGTATCGATACCGTCACAGAACTGGAAATCCAGGAAGCGCTCGATTGTCTAATGGTAGGTAGAACCAGTTTCGTTATTGCACATAGACTTAACACAGTTCGAAAAGCCGATACCGTCTATGTTATGGAACAGGGAAAACTCATTGAATCAGGAAATCAAGAAGAGTTAATTGAGCGACAAGGTGTTTATTACAATATGCTTTTGGAGTCAAAAGTATAGCGATTAAAAATTTAAAAGGCTGCAAGGACATATTAAAATGTCTCTGCAGCCTTTTAAATAAATTACTTCTTTTCCTCTATATCGAGAAGCGTACCATCGTCAAAATCGACTTCAAGATCGAATTTTGAGTATGTGTCCAGTTGATACCACTTAAGGATATTGTCGATTACTTCTTGTTTAGGCGTATCCTTCATAATACGGATATCTAAAAAGAATAAATGGAGCTCATCCATAGCTGCGCTGTCTTTTAACTTGATGTTTTCCAATTTGTTTTCATACTCTGCTTCTGCACTTTTTTGGACATTATAGTCTGCCTCGATTGCATCTTTTCCACCTACGTCAATGTCAAGATCAAATGAAGAGAAGCCATAACCATTACCTGTATTGATGGTTCCGCCTTCTTTCTCACGTTCAAGAATAATATCCGCGTCTTCGCGGTTAGGTTCATCGGCATTTTTCCCGAGGTTACCACATGCACCCAACACCAATGCACCGATTAAAAGAAATGTACCTATTCTATATTGTTTTTTCAATATACACACAACCTTTCATATAGTTAGCCTTCTTATGTATTTTGCCTATAATGTTGATTTCTAAACAAAATACGTATATCAATTGAAAAAACCGACATGAATGCCGGCGTGTAAAATGAGATATTATGTGCGAGATCAGATTATTCATTTACCATTTTGCGTTGTGTTCTTCGGATGAACCAAGCATCTTACGTATTTGTAGAATGGAACCGTCATGTAAGCGTATCTTTCCGTCGAAATAACCGATGACTTGATGGACTTCGGTACGGACCAACCGGACATTCGTCGTAGAGACTCTTTCGAAAAAGGGTGTAAATGTGATGTTTACACTGTCGGAAAACTTGGTCTGGATCTTCCAGGGTACCATGTAATTTTTGGAGTCATATGTAAACACAACATCTTCATGGATTTTTGTCATTAAGCCATTAACAAATACAGCATTTTCAGTCATTCCTGTTCCGTCCGTCCATTTTCCACCAAAGTTAAGCCCAATGCGGCGGCCACCAAGACGCTGAGATGCCATTGCCCAGTTCCACTCTGATTTACGGGGCCATATGCCTCTGCCGTAATCGAGAACCGCGAAACTGTAATCAGGATTGAAGTCATACCGTCTTTCACCAATCTTAACAAAGCCGGAGGTCGGCAATGAATGGTGCTTAGCTGTGAATTGGAAAATTTCCCTGTTTCTTGGGATTACAACATTCAACGATTCATCGTCAACTGGATGGACGATGTGGAAATCCGCATGAAGCACTTCATTATCGAAGTCAGGAATCGTTACGGAGAGATGTGTTTCACCTTGGATATGTAAAATCTGAACGGTTAGGTTATCATTCACAAATTTAACACTGTCTAGCACATTTTCAGGCATCTTGACAGCGCGTCCAATTGGAATTGTAATTTGTTTCTCATAGAATCGTTGCGTTTCGTAATTTAAGATATAGACAAAGCAGACAGCGGCATAATCGAGATGGCTAATTGTCACAGAAAACAGCAAATCTTCCCCGTATACGCACCAATAATTCCACTTTTTCTTCCGCATGAAATGATTTTTTAAATTGCTTTGGATGTACGGGTGACGCGCGAAGCCGATTGCTTCTGGATTCAATAACCCTTTATCGTCACACAACGCAACAGGTCCTGTGATTTCTCTTTCTGCATGCTGCATGTAGATGTGCCCCCTGCCTATTGTCTTTTTCGAATATTATTGCTATAATCCTTATTGTACCAAAGATTCGGGGCATTAGCTCAGCTGGGAGAGTGTCACGCTGGCAGTGTGAAGGTCAGGGGTTCGAGCCCCCTATGCTCCATATAGTAGTTAAGAGTGTTTCGGTTTATCCGAGCACTCTTTTTTTGTGCAATATTAATATTAGTGGGTTGATTACCAATCACGTTTATTGTGATACGGAAGAATATGTAGAAGGTGTCTGGAACATACTGTGCATCTTGAAGTCATTAGATGGTTTAAACGGAACTCTCCATTATTATCTTGAAAAATGATCTAGACCTATTCCTATGGTTTTATTATTAATTCAGAAAAATAAGTTTTCGGAATAGGGAAATCGCATAACTAAGATAAATGCTTATTTTTTGTTATACTCAATTAGAAATTTAGTATATCTGATTTTTTCAGTCTGTTTAATAATAAGGAGTGGATGTAATGGAACGTGAATTAGCATTAGAAGTAGTACGTGTAACTGAAGGGGCTGCTTTAGCAGCAGCAAGTTGGATGGGTAGAGGAAATAAAATAGCTGCTGACGATGCAGCGACTACCGCCATGAGAGCGATATTTGATTCTATTAATATGCGTGGAACTGTGGTAATTGGTGAAGGGGAAATGGACGAAGCCCCTATGTTATATATCGGTGAAGAGCTAGGAACAGGTCAAGGCCCGGAAGTTGATATTGCAGTTGACCCTTTGGAAGGGACAAATATAGTAGCAAAGGGATATTCCAATGCGATTACAGTTTTAGCAATTGCGGATAAGGGTAATTTACTTCACGCACCCGATATGTATATGGAAAAAATAGCCGTAGGACCATTAGCTGCAGGGAAGATAAATTTAGCTGATCCTATTGAAAAAACCATTGATATTGTAGCAGAGGCAACGAACAAACGGGTTAAAGATGTAACTGTTATGATACTTGAAAGAGAACGTCATCAGGATTTAATTGATCGTGTACGTGCAAAAGGAGCTAGGGTTAAACTCTTCTCGGATAATGACGTTAGTGCAGCGATTGCTACAGGTCTTCCAAATACAGGTGTGGATTTATTTGTAGGAACTGGTGGAGCACCTGAAGGGGTCATTGCAGCTGCTGGATTAAAATGTCTAGGTGGGGAAATGCAAGGGAGACTTCTACCAGAAAACGAGGAAGAATATAAACGTTGTCAACAAATGGGAATAGAAGAACCGACACGTATATTAAAATTAGAAGATCTTGTAGCTGGTGATGATGCTATTTTCGCTGCTACAGGTGTTTCTTCCGGTGATATTCTGCAAGAAGTTCGTTTTCTCGGAGGCGATTTAGTAGAAACGGATTCTATCGTAATGCGAGCGAAAACAAAGACTGTTCGATATATAAAAACCCACCATCACCTTGAACATAAACCATATGTATTGGGAGAGTAAGGATGTCTTTATTGTTGAACATCTGGACCAGTACACAGCATTTATATTGAAAGTCTAGATAAGAACGCTGGCAATGTGAAGGTCGGGAGTTTGGGTCCCCTAAGCTCCATATAGTTTTCAAAAGGTGTCCGGAATAATCGGGCACTTTTTTTGTTGAGGAATATATAATACTGCTTGAACTCGGAATGCCATCTAAGATAGCGTTTTTACGTCTCTTCCGGTTCATCGAATGACACTCCAAGCGCATTCCAAACGCTTTGTATTCATAGGATGGCGTAGGGAGGGATTTGAAGATGTATAACAGGGAAGCAGCCGTCCGCTATGCCGATACGTGGTGGGATAGTCGTAATCCAGCATATCCAACATTCGATGTAGATTGTACCAATTACATTTCGCAATGCTTGCGGGCGGGCGGAGCGCCAATGCATGGATCTCCGAATCGGGAGCGGGGTTGGTGGATCGGTGGCGGCACATGGAGTTTTAGCTGGTCTGTAGCGCATTCATTGCGATGGTATTTGGCGGGTTCGAAAAAAGGGTTGACGGCCACACAAGTTTCATCTGCCGAGCAGTTAGGGTTAGGGGATGTCATTGCCTATGACTTTCAAGGCGATGGAAGATTTGATCATACAACGATTATTACGGCGAAAGATGGTGCGGTTCCGCTCGTCAATGCACATACTTATAACGCAAGGCACCGGCACTGGGCATACAAAGATTCGTATGCCAGCACACCCAATGCGCGCTACATCTTTTTTAAAATCAATGACCAATTTTCATAAGGAGAACGAGTGTCAGATACCTAGGGCAAGACATAAAAAAGCAGTCCGTCGATTAATAACGGACTGCTTTATTAAATTCAGTCAAACCATAAAACGGCAAGCGTTCCTTCTCCCGCATGAACCGCGAGGACGGAACTAATATCTCCGATTTTCACTTCAAGGCCGGGTACTTGCTCCGTAAGAAGGTTTTTCAAATGGATTGCCTGATTCATGACATTGCCGTGCATTAAGTGAACTGTCTTTCTGCCGGGATGATGCTCTGCAGCTACTTTATCGACCAGGTATTGAAGTGCTTTTTTCTCGGACCGAACTTTTTCGACCGGTTCCAATTCGCCATTTGCCGTAATAGTAACGATTGGTTTCACTTTCAACAAACTGCCGAGGAAGAACTGCGCACCGTTCATTCGGCCGCCTTTGTAAAGTTGTTCCAGTTGCCCCATCAATATGTAGATGTGCAGGGTTCCGGTCATTTTGTTCAGTTGTTTTTCGATTTCGGAGACAGTTGCACCTTTATCGTACATTTCCATGCCTCGTTCAATTAACCCGGTAATTCCGTAGGATAGTGAAAGGGAGTCGATGAATGTTACAGGAAATCCTGCGATTTCAGCGCCAGCAGTCGAAGAAGCAAGTGTCCCGCTCATTTTACTCGACACGTGAACAGCGATTGCCTGTTCATAATGTTCCGCGATTTCCTTGAATTTTTCGGAAAACTCACCTGCTGATGGTTGAGAAGTTTTCGGAAACTCTTTTGCATCTTTAATTTTACCGTAAAGTTGTTCAGGTGTTAGATCGACACCGTCGACAAACTGTTTTTCACCGAAATGTATATTTAAAGGAACGGAAAAGAAGTCCGGGTGTTGTTTGAGTTCCTCGGAAACGAAGGCAGTACTGTCCACAATCCATGCAAGCGGTTTCTTAGTCATGATTAAAACCATCCTTTTTTATTAGAATATATGCTTTTATTACTATACCATGAAAAGTATTTAATTGTATTCAGAAAACAATAATGACGTTACTGTTCAGCCATTTTCGCAAAAGAGGAACGGGTAAGGTATAATAGTCGGAGTATAAGTAAAGGGGACATGATTTATGAATGAGCAAGCCTTATCAGTTAGAGACGCGATTATTACGCGTCGTTCAATAAAGAACTTTAATGGTCAACCGGTTGATCCGGAAAACATTGCAGAAATGTTGGAAGATGCGGCGTGGGCGCCAAATCATGGCAATCGCAATCCATGGCGCTTTGTTGTAGCTGCAGATAAGGAATATGTGAAATTCCTTGATGTGTTGAAAGAATATGGCGTACCTAAATGGAAAGAGCTTTCGGAAGAATCACTAGCGCAGCAAATGAAGAAATTTACGGGTCCAGGTGCTGTTGCATTCGTTGTCGTTCCTGAAGATGCGCGCCAGAAAGAACGCCTGGAAGATTACGCAGCAGCAAGCATGTTCATAATGAACACACACCTACTTGCGTGGGATAAAGGGATTGGAACTTGTTGGAAAACTCCCGGATTCCTCGATAATCCGAAATTCAGAGCAGAACTCGGTGTTAAACAAGGAGAACGTATTATTAGCATGCTCCAATTCGGTTATTTTGATGAAATACCAAAGGCCGCTCCCCGTAAACCACTAGTAGAATTAGTTACCTATTACGGCCGAGATAGTGAAGAAGCGAAAGAAGTATAAATTAGAAATGATTAGCGTCCGCATTGCATTTAATCATGTAATACGGACGCTTTTTTCGTGTTTAACGCTGGTTTTTATGAAAATGGTCCTGTCGTGAAAGCAAAAACCGAATCCCCATAATGGGAATCCGGGATAGGACTACTTCTTAAGTTCATCTTTGTTAAAACTGGCAATTTCATAGTAATAATCGCTGATGACGCGCAAACCTTGGTCGAAGTTCTCCAAGTGGAAATGTTCGTTTGGCGCGTGGAAGTTTTCTGATGAAAGACCGAAGCCCATTAAGACCACTGGCAACTCGAGAATTTCATCGAATGCCGCCACAATTGGAATCGATCCACCACCACGCGTATAAGCAGTCGGTACATTGTATACTTTTTCGTATGAACGACCGGCCGCCTGGATAGCGGGGTGGTCAAACGGAGTGATAAATGGTTTTCCTTTATCGAATTCAGTCACTGTCACGGTTGCGCCCACCGGTTTGTGTTTCTCGATATGCGCTTTCAACTTCTCGACGATTTCATCGGGATCCTGGTCAGGTACTAAGCGGCACGTGATTTTTGCGCCTGCTTCTGAAGGCAATACTGTTTTAATGCCTTCTCCTGAAAATCCGCCAAATACGCCGTTAATTTCAAGTGTCGGACGTGTCCACGTACGCTCAAGGTACGAATACCCTTTTTCTCCGAACAGTTCTGTCACACCGATTTCTTCTTTCAATTCGTCTTCGTCAAAGCCAAGCGCTTGGTAAGCTTCGCGTTCCTCGTCTAATAGAGGGCGTACATTGTCGTAAAATCCTTCTATAGCAATGGTTCCTTCTTTATCGCGGAATGACGCAAGAACTTCTGCAAGTACATGAATTGGATTTTGGACGCCACCGCCATACAAGCCGGAATGAAGATCGCTTTTC
Organism: Sporosarcina sp. Y352; assembly: GCF_056786535.1. Lineage (NCBI taxonomy): Bacteria > Bacillati > Bacillota > Bacilli > Caryophanales > Caryophanaceae > Sporosarcina > Sporosarcina sp. Y352. Next base: position 216,236 of record NZ_JBXCJE010000004.1, on the reverse strand, counting down.
GCGCCCTGTATATCGATCTGAACGCCGCTCAGGCCGCGAAGTCCATAACAAACTGCGGGTTGTCCGGGCCCTTGCATGCCTGTATCGGAAATAACAATAACATCGGCTGCAAGTTTGTCCTGGTTAGCCTTAATATACTTCTCGAGACTCGGACTGCCAATTTCTTCTTCACCTTCAATGATGAATTTCACATTGACAGGCAATCCGCCCGTTTTCTGAATAAGCGCTTCAACAGCCAAAACATGCATGAATACTTGTCCTTTGTCATCGCTGGCACCACGTGCATATAATTTGTTATCACGTACTTCAGGTTCGAATGGCCCGCTTGTCCACAAATTCAATGGATCGACCGGTTGCACGTCGTAATGTCCGTACACGAGGATGGTTGGTTTTCCTTCTGCGTGGAGCCAATCGCCGTACACAACGGGATGTCCATCTGTTTCATCAATTGAAAGATTTTCAAGACCTGCTTTTTTGAAAGAAGCGCGCAACCATTCTGCAGCTTGTTGCATATCATCCTTATGGTCGGATAAAGCGCTGATACTTGGAATACGTAGAAAGTCTTTTAATAGGCCTAAATGTACATCCCGTTTTTCTTTGAAATACCCGTCAATCATCTCTAAATGATTCAATATAATTCCTCATTTCAAGTAATTTTGATTAGGAATAGTATAGCAGATAAATGAGGATTTTGAGCTTGAAAGACGAACGATAACCTGAAGGGTATGGTATACTGTTTGAAAGTTATTAATTGGACGAATATACAAATATGATATTATTTCCGGGAGGAATTGCTTTTGTTTATTGCACTTGGCTTCTTTTTATTCATGTCGTTTTACCTCTCAGGTAGTGAAACGGCTCTTACGGCAGTAAATAGGAGAAAGGTCCAGTTTCGTGCAAATCAGGGAGACAAGCAGGCTATCAGGCTGCAGAAACTGATTTCGAAACCGGACCGTATGATTACAGGGATTCTGATCGGAAATAATATCGCGAATATTATGATGCCGACCCTCGTTACGACTATAGCAATCAACAAAGGTCTAAGTGTCGGTATTTGGACAGGGATACTGACGGTTATTATTATTGTCTTCGGTGAAGTGTTGCCGAAAACGATTGCTGCAACGTTCAGTGAGCGTGTCGCTTATATGGTTTCACCTACAATTTCACTTCTTATTACAATATTGACTCCGCTGACATCACTACTGGGCATGTTCACAAATATTTTCATCCGCATTATTTCAAAAGGTGCGGTGACGAAAGCTACACTTACCAAGGATGATCTACGATCGATGGTTGACATTGCATCTATAGAAGGAACATTCAAGATGGAAGAATCAAATCGATTGAAAGAAGTACTCGATTTTGCAGAAAAGGATGTATCTGACGTCCTTGAAACACACCGGATGGATATCATCGGGCTGCCGATTGAAGCAACCTACGAAGAAGTACGTGATATCATTCTCGAGCATTCCTATACACGTTATCCCGTCTATGAAGAAAGCATGGATACGATTTTAGGCGTTTTTTATTCGAAAATGCTAATCGGGTGGTCGATGAATCCTAAACAGACACTTAGTGAGTTGATTGACCGCAATACATTTTACGTAGTGCAGTCCGCCAGCGTTGAAAAAGTGTTCAAGATGATGCTTGCGAAGAAGAAGCATATGGCTATTGTTCTGGATGAATACGGAGGAACACTTGGCGTTATTACACATGAAGATATTATCGAAGAAATGATTGGCCAGGATATTGAAGATGAGACGGACGATGATGAAGAAGTACTTGTCTATGAAAAAACGGAACACATGTTAACTTGTCACGGAAGGCTCGAAATCGTTGATGCGATGGATTTGTTAGGCGTTGAATTACCGACCGATCATGAAACACTTGGCGGATTTGTTCTGCAAGAGCTTGGTCATGTTCCTGAAGAAGGTGAACGATTTACATACGATGATATGCGTTTTGAAATTGAGGAAATGGAACGCAACCGTATTATACGAATGACGATTGCGATTCGGTCTGAAGAAAATGAATGAAACACGAAAATCCTTGTAACCAGGCGATGGTTATGGGGATTTTCTTTTTTCAGATTGTCTTATGCCCGTCGTATCTATTCGGCCGCTTTCGCTTTTCTTGTCTAGCTTCAGCGGCCAGATGCTAGAGGCTCACAGGATGTGAGTTACGCAGTCGTTGCCGCAGGACGCGGCGATCTTAGACTGTGAACCTTGAAAGTCGTTCTGGCTGTGCGGCAAAGTGCGCCACTTCGCCAGACCGTCTTATGCCTGTCGCATCTATTCAGCCGCTTCCGCTTTTCAAGCTTACATCTTTGTAAGTGTACTGAAAGAGAATACGATGGTTTGAAAGGTCTCAATTGTTGATAATGAGAACAACAGATAGAAGACGGGAGCGTTATATTATGAACTTAAATCTTAATGGGGTGCATGAAGAATACGGACGTTACATATATCATCTATGCCTTAAGTTGACGCGTAACAAAGAAGAGGCAGAAGACCTCATGCAGGACGTATGGGTGAAGGTCGTACGGTACAGCAATCGCATGGACGACGTTGAACATATGAAAGCATGGTTAACAACCATTTGCATGAATACATTCCGAGATCGGTACCGGAAAGACGTTAGAAGAAGTAAACATGTGATGAACCAACCGGAAACGTTGGATGTGCCTATTTTAGATTTGGTTCCAAGTGACAGTCTGACTCCAGCGGAATTACTTGAGCGGAATGACATTCAATCCATCGTTCAACAAAAAATAGGTGAACTTGATGCCATTTACAGAACAACCATCGAGTATTTCTATGTCTATCAATATTCATTGATTGAAATTGCAGATGTGATGAAGGTCTCAATCGGTACAGTGAAATCCAGACTGTTCCGTGCTAAAAAGTATTTGAAAGAATTAATGATTGCAGATACAGCGGTGCAAGACTACGTCACTGCCTAAGAGCGCAGCCGAATGGGCTGTGCTTTTTGTTTGTCGAAAAGCAAAAAGGGGAATCTAGTTGTAAGTGATAGATTAAGCTGAAAAGAGGAAATGCCCATGGAAAAGAAAGAAAAGAAAAAGGGATGGAGCAGGCGGAAGCGGGTTGTCCTAATTGTGCTGTTACTGTTTGTCCTAATTTACATAGGTGTAATCTTATGGAATACATATAAACCGCTTCCCGAAGGTATTTCTTTCGAGGGAGATATCCACTGGACGGACGATGTTGAAATGTTTACTGATTTGACATATGCACAAAATAAAGACAGGGATGGTATGGTGCATGAGCTTGCAATTTTCGATGAAGTTTACCAAATGATTGACCGGGCTGAGCAATTTATCGTACTCGATTATTTCTTATTTGATCATTATGTTGATGAAGACGTAGAGTTTCCTAAAATCGCACAGACAATGACTGAGAAACTGGTGGCAAAAAAGGAGAAAAATCCAGATATGCCGATTATTTTTATCACGGATCCTTTGAACACGGGATACGGTTCTTACGAAATGGAATGGTTCGCAATGATGGAAGACGTTGGGATTGAAGTCGTCTACACAGATTTGGACCCGCTTCGCGATTCAACGCCAATCTATTCAGGGCTTTACAGGATGCTATTTCGTTGGATGGATTTTGAGAAAACAGGATGGATTGCAAATGCCATGTCTAGTAAGGCTCCGAAAATGACACTGGCTTCCTATATAACATTACTAAACGTTAAAGCGAATCACCGGAAGACTGTCGTAACGGATAAGGAAGCACTTGTTTCATCGGGGAATCCGCATAACGCCAGTGGGTTTCATGGGAATATCGCATTGAAGGTAAAGGGGGCTATCATGAACGATATTTTAGAAGCGGAAGAAGCAATCCTTCACTATACGAATGGAGGGACATTGCCGCGCGTCGAAGAGCCTGAGCCAGATGGTGGAGAATATGCCGTCCAGTATTTGACTGAGAAAAAAATACTAGATGCACTTCTTGCTGATATTGCGAAATCACAAAAAGGAGACAAAATTCGTCTCGGTATGTTTTTCATCTCAAAAAGGGACCTAGTAAATGCCCTCGTCGATGCGGCGAATCGTGGGGTGGATGTGAAAATGATTTTGGATCCGAATGAAAACTCCTTTGGCAATGAAAAATCCGGGTTGCCGAACAGGCCTGTTGTGCAGGAAATGGTGGAGGATTCGGATGGGAAGATCGATGTCCGTTGGTACAATACGGTAATTGGGCAGTATCATACGAAACTGGTTGTCGTCCAAACGAAAGATGAAACGTATATTTCGAACGGATCTGCCAATCTAACGGAACGCACGCTTGATGATTATAACTTGGAAGCAAATCTACGGGTTATTGCAAGGAATGACAGTGAGTTAACTGGTGAGATAGACACTTATTTCGATAGACTATGGAACAATGAAGATGCGTTGTACACGCTTGACGTGGAAGAGTACCAAGATGGATTCACATTCTTCCAACGCGGTATTTATAGTCTACAGAAGCTGTTTAAACTGACGAGTTATTGAGTTTTTATATGTATAAATCAAAAAGACTATCCCTTGTTATTCATAGGATAGTCTTCTTTTTGAGCTTTGAAAGTATAAGTTTCTCACCTGGAACAGTGTCTAGACTCCAGCGCTGTGTTATTCAAACTCGTCAAGTTGCTTATTCAGTTCTGCGAGATTATTTTCCATTGTCGCAAGACGAAGTTCGGCTTTTTTGACGTAACTATTATTGCCTGTCGATTCGAGTTTCTCGATATCACCTTGTAGATTAATATAGTCCATTTTGAGTTCAGCAATCGCTGATTCCACTTGACGTTTGTTCATAGAGTAAGGCACCTCGTTTTTACTCAGTGTAGCATATCAAACGTCTTTTTTCCTGCTCCGCCACTAGTATTACGCTTCGGGTATTCAAGATAATAGCGAATTGCTTCACAGACAGCGTCTTTTCCGTCGCCCATTCCGAGTGCAGCTTGGCGTGCAATCGCTTTTTTTCGTAGCGGATCGTGCAGCAATGGTTCCATGATGGCGTTCAACAGGCTGGACTGTTTCACTTTACGGCCGAGGCCAAGATGTATGAACCCGTGTTGGTCTTTTGGAAATGCGAGTCCCAGCTCGAAGTCGTTTTGTGCGAGGACGATGCAAGGGATGCCAAGTACCGCGACTTCATATGGCATGTAGCTAGATGCGCACAAAATAATATCTGCGGATGCATATATCTCTGCAGTATTGTACGGATGCTCTACAACAGCTGTGTTGCGTCTCCCAAGAGCCATCATCTGTAGTGCACTCGCATCGTGGGAATAGTGTTCACCGATGAGAACCGTCACTTTTAGTGGAATCTGAAGTTGCATAATGTGTCGCAATGCACGGTAAGTCAAGTTTCCCAAGTCCTCATCGCCGAATGTGATGACGAGATGGGGGAGAGGGCCGGACTGGCCTTTGCGAAGACCGATATGTTTATATGAAGCCATTTGTTCGTCGCCAATGAAGCTCTCCCATCCAAGCACATAATGGTCGGGAACACTATCATTTGTTTCGGCATACAGAGTCTGAAAAACCAGGTCCGCACTTTTACCGCCATCACCGAAATCATCGAAATGGATGATGGAGGGAACAAGCTCAGCAATCTTTTCAACTTCTTCTAGTATTGTTGAGCCGCTATCACGTAGGAGTAAGTCTGGTTTAATAGTTGCAAGTGCCTGTAACAAAAGGTTATGCGTTTCGGTAGGCACTGATTTAAATCCCTTAGGTACCGGAGGGGAATCCGCACCACAAAGGAAGATGATATCTGTTTCTTCAGCCAAAGTTTTTGCAATCATGGCTGCTCTGCGTGCGGGGTATGTCCCCTTTCCGTCCGAGCTGGAAATATGGATAGCTACGATTTTCTTTTGTTGTTCGTTTATTGGAATCACCCTTTCATGCAAATTGTTAAATTCATCCCTATTACCATATGTATTGGACGAATGAGTTATGTATATATCTAATAGATTGAAATGAATGATATGGTAAACTACGGTTTTTTTACTATATATGTTGAGATAAAGAATCCAGTTGAATCCGCTGCGGTGCTCAATATTCAGAAGTAGTTGTGATTCGGAGTGTGGATTGTAGACTGCTTGGCGCTTTGGGGATGCCTCTGGCCCTGAGCCTGGATTAGCGCTTCGCATCCAGTCTCACGGCTTCGGCGACCCCTTGTCGCGCCTGCGCTAGGGTGTACATTATTGAGGGTGTGTTGTGGTTCGGAGTGTGGATTGTAGATCGCTTGGCGCTTTGGGGATGCCTCTGGCCCTGAGCCTGGATTAACGCTTCGCATCCAGTCTCACGGCTTCGGCGACCCCTTGTCGCGCTTGCGCTAGGGTGTACATTTTCAGGGGAGTTTTTATTTTGAGATGTATAGACTGAAATTATAATGTTATCGCTATTTGATACTAATTTTATTCAAGAAAGGTGCATTATAGATTGCAAGTCTAATCCTCAACAACGAAATTGACTCTCTAACAAGACCATCCAGCGAAGGCGCGACTTCGTGGTAGCCGGAGCGATAAGACTGAAAGCGGGCTCCTTTCCGGCTTATCGCGGGAGGCATCCACAAAGCGCCGAAGCGGTATTAGAGGGATTTCTAATTCTGTCCATTGTATTGGGGCTGATGTTAAACGCATTCGATTGGTTTATGTACAGTATTCTATATTGCAACCTAAATAGTAGTGAATTAGATAGGTTGTAGGTTTAAACCCCGATAAAGAAATGTGCTTTCTAACATAGACCATCTAGCGAAGGCGCGACTTCGTGGTAGCCGGAGCGATAAGACTGAAAGCGGGCTCCTTTCCGGCTTATCGCGGGAGGCATCCACAAAGCGCTGAAGCGGTATTAGCAGAATTTCTGATTCACTCTTATCTCTTAGGACTTTTCCAGTGATCTCCTGCATTCATTTGTTCAACTTAGACAGATATGGAAAATTACCTACTTGGTTTAGGAGCGATTTTCTCCCTAAAGAATCCGGTTTCATTCGCCCGACATGCATCCCTTCACGTTCTACCGTATAATTGAACTATGAAGAAAGGGGAAATACTTATGTCTAAATCACTTGTACTAGCTGAAAAGCCGTCCGTGGCTCGCGATATTGCACGAGTGCTTGGTTGCAATAAAAAAGGGAACGGATTTCTTGAAGGCACAAATTATATAGTCACATGGGCACTTGGCCATCTTGTGACACATGCAGATCCAGAAGGCTATGGCAATGAATTCAAAGAGTGGAAGCTCGAGCACTTACCGATTATTCCTCAGCCATTCAAACTGGTACCGATTCGCCAAACGATGAAACAATTCAATGCGGTTAAAGCACAGCTGAATCGCAACGATGTGAAGGGTATCATTATCGCGACAGATGCGGGACGTGAAGGGGAGCTTGTGGCACGCTGGATTTTGGAACAAGCGAAAGTCCGCAAGCCTGTCAAACGGTTATGGATTTCATCTGTCACCGATAAAGCCATCAAGGACGGTTTCAATAACCTGAAAGACGGTCGTGCCTATGAAAATCTATATCAGGCGGCAGTAGCTCGTGCAGAAGCGGATTGGGTTGTCGGTATTAACGCGACGCGTGCGCTGACGGTGAAATACAATGCTCAATTGTCGACGGGACGCGTTCAAACCCCGACACTTGCCATGATTGCAGAACGGGAAAATCAGATTCGAGACTTCAAGCCGAAATCCTACTATGGCATGCAGGCATTGACGGAAACCTCGAAATTTACTTGGAGCGATTCAACAGGTCAAACACAGTCGTTTGATAAAGAAACAGTCGAAAGGTTGCTTGGTAAAATCGATGGAGTGAATGTAGGAAAAGTAACGGACGTGAAAACGACACCGAAGTCACAGCCGGCACCGCATCTTTTCGATTTGACAGAGTTGCAAAAAGAAGCGCACCGCCGTTGGTCATGGTCTGCGAAAGAGACACTATCAACGCTGCAGAATTTATATGAGCGTCACAAAGCGGTAACATACCCGCGTACCGATTCGAAGCATCTAACATCGGATATGGAAAGCACGTTGAAAGAGCGCATTAAAGCTGTGGATATCGGACCATACCGTAAGGCGACTAACACATTGCTGCGTGCAGGAACTGTAAAACCGCAGAAGGGTGTCATTGATGACAAACGGGTTTCAGATCATCATGCTATTATTCCGACAGAGGAAACTCCGATTCTTCAAAACTTGTCTGATAAAGAGCAGCGTTTATATGACTTAATCGTCAAGCGTTTTCTGGCTGTTTTCTTCGGTCCGTTTCGTTATAACCAAGTGACGGCGGAACTCGCAGTAGGTGGAGAAATGTTTAAAGCAAAAGGCCGTACAGTTACGGATGAAGGATGGAAAAAAGTTTATTCGACAGAGGAAGAAGAGGCAGATACAGATACACTTCCTCCGTTTTCAAAAGGCGAGGAAGTGAAAATCCAGGCAATCGTTATGACGAATGGTCAAACGAAACCGCCTGCGAGGTTCAATGAAGGGACTTTGCTCGCAGCAATGGAGAATCCTTCACAGTTCATGCAAGGTGAATCGAAAGAGCTCATTAAAACAATCGGTGAAACAGGCGGACTCGGAACGGTTGCAACACGGGCTGATGTCATCGAACGGCTTTTCAACTCATTCGTGATGGAGAAAAAGGGCAATGATATTTATACGACGTCCAAAGGGCGCCAACTACTTGAACTCGTTCCGGAAGATTTAAAGTCACCCGCATTGACGGCGGAATGGGAACAGGGACTGACGAAAATCGCCAATGGTCAGATGAAAAAAGAAGAGTTCATGAAAGATATGATTGGTTTTTCAAAACAGACCGTCACTGAAATTAAAACAGATGATAAAAAATACAAGCATGACAATGTTACAGGCAAAGCTTGTCCTGAATGTGGAAAGCTATTGTTAGAAGTTAACGGTAAGCGCGGTAAGATGCTTGTCTGTCAAGACCGTGAGTGCGGACACAGGAAGAACGTCTCCATGCTGACGAATGCCAGATGTCCAGTTTGTAAAAAGAAATTGGAGATGCGCGGAGAGGGAGATGGACGGATTTTTGTCTGTAAATGTGGGCACCGTGAGAAGTTATCGGCATTTGAAAAACGCAGGGCAAGTTCGGGCGGCAAAAAAGCGGACAAACGTGATGTCCAGAAATACATGAAGAAACAGGGCGCGCCAGAAGAGTTGGAGAATACTGCAATGGCGGATGCGCTAAAGAAACTATTCGATAAGTAATACTAGCTTAGCGCTTTGGTTGGGTTTATCAATCTGTAATAGTCGGGTATAATATTGTTACTAGAATTTTGAGAATAACACTGAATTGGAGGTGAAGTTATATGAATGCCGTTATGACTCAAGTGACAGCGAGTGATCCTATCCAGCGATATGATACATTGAGGCGCAGAAATGCAGAGAATGCTTACAGTCGCAATGTACAATATAATGGTCAGAACCAGAAGACAGTTGAAAATCTGGAAGTTTTATTGACTGAGAAGAAAGAATCAGGAATCGTTCACACAGAGCGTCAAGAATTTCAACGACTTAACGGAGGGCAAATGAAGCAAATCACATTGCCGATTGGAAAAACCCTTGAAGAAACGATTGACGTTTGGAGAAGTGTGCGGGCTGAAGCGATTTCAGAACCTGAACCGACGACGGCCGATTACCAGCTAGCAGCAACAGCATCGGCAAAAATCATGCGGACAGAAGCTCAAATAATGCTACACAATCGAGCACAATCTGAAATTGAGTCTGCAACTGTACGTGAAGAAGCTGAGTCAGTAAAAATGGCATCCATGGAACTTCCCTCTGCTCTCGATCGTGAAGTACTTATCATGCAGAAACGTTATGAACAGGCGATTTCATCTTACTCTTTCCAAGTTCAAATGAAACTGAAAGGATTCGAAAATGATCAACCTAGTTTCTATAAAATTGCATGATGAATACGTAAGGTCGCCCTTCAAATGGCGGCCTTTTCATTTTAGAAAGGACAGATGAGCGGATGGCTAAACAGAATAAAAAAGTGAAAACGAATGCAGTACGCATTTTGGATGGGGAAAATGTATCCTACGAATTGATGGAGTATGAAGTGAACGATGGATTGGTGGACGGTATTTCCGTTGCGGAAAAAACGAAGCAATCCGTCGAGACAGTTTATAAAACGCTGGTTACAATTGTAGGACCTCGGGAACTATTGGTCTTTTTGGTGCCCGTAGCTGCAGAATTGGATTTGAAAAAAGCTGCAAGGGCGTCAGGTGTGAAAAAGCTCGAGATGCTTCCTTTGAAAGACTTGACGAAGGAAACGGGCTATGTACGTGGAGGTTGTTCGGCAGTTGGGATGAAGAAAAAGTACCCGACGTTCATCGATAAGTCGGCAGAAAGTCTAGAATGGATGATTGTCAGTGCAGGCAAACCCGGCTTGCAGGTGAAGCTGATTCCGGAAGAGCTGTCTCGTGTGACAGATGCATCTTTTCACGACATTGTGAAGGATTAATAATTTCAAGGACATGAGGCGTGCTATAATGAATAGACAAAGAGGACGGCATTCACGCAAGGTGTGAATGTCTTTTAGTATGGAAAGAAGGACTTATATGAGAAAGATATTAATATGGAGATGGGCATTCTTTTTTATAGGAATGATGATCATGTCACTGGGTATTTCAATGACGATTAAAGGTCAAAAACTTGGAATTGCTCCGTGGGATGTATTGCATGTTGGATTGTACAAAAACTTCGGTTTGACGATTGGCACATGGGGAATTATTACGGGATTCATTATTATCATTGCAACTGCCGCTGTTTTGAAAGAATGGCCGAAGATTGGCACATGGTTGAATATGATTTCAATTGGTCTATTTATCGATTTATTCAATTGGCTGCTGCCGGATATCACATCGTTGGGTGCGCAAATACTTATGTTCTCAGCGGGTGTAATTGTTATGGGATATGGCATTGGGATTTATATTTCACCAAATATCGGCGCGGGCCCACGGGATAGTCTTATGCTCGTCTTTGTTCAGAAAACAGGGGCAAGCGTGAAGAAAATCCGGACGACACTCGAAGTCGTTGTAGCAATCGTCGGATGGCTATTTGGTGGTCCGGTTGGAATCGGGACGGTACTAATCGCGCTATTTTTAGGACAGGTCGCCCATTATACTATGCCGCAAAGCCGGAAGTTTTTGATGAGAATTATAGGTAAGAGTGAAGAGGAAATAACATTCTGAAAAAACATTTAAGCATGTGCTGCCAAGCCGTGCTTTTTTTTATTGTCTGTGCATAGGTTAATCGTATGTACAGAAAGGATGATACGCATGAATGGAACGATAACCCAATATATGGGGACAGCCTATACAGGTGCGGGAATCACTCACAAATACGACAATCTGATTACAGCTGCCTCACAAACGTTATTTCTAAAATGTCCTCCGACAAACGCAATTTCAACTGTGTTGAATGAAGTGGCGGCATATTACGTTAAACAAGGCTATAATGTAGAACGGTTCATGGATCCTGTACAACCTGACAAAACAGATGCAATCTATATAAAAGGACCGGATGTGCTGATTCTTCAAGCTTCTCATCCGGTTGCACTCGAGCCGACGGATATTGGCGGTAAACACAAAGTGATCAGTTTTTACGATGTGTATGATGAAGTGAAATTACGCGAACAGAATGGTTCGATTGTGAAATTATTGAAAGAATCGGGTATTGCTCTAAAAAAAGCGTTGCAGTCACTTGAGGATGCAAAAGGAATTCATGACGATTGGGAAGCAGTGAATATCAAACGAATGATGTGGGATGTCCATGTGCATCAAATAGAAGCGCTGAAAGAAGAACTGTTTGGGAAGATAAAGCTAAATAAGGAAACCGCTATTTCCCACAGACTAATCGGATCGCTGACATCTGGAGGGGCAAAGGATTTCATTACCTCCATTACGAAACGAATAGAAAGACGTATTCTTATAAAAGGACTGCCGGGAACAGGAAAATCGACGCTTATGAAAAGTTTAGGAGCTGAAGCGGAAAAACGCGGATTTGACGTCCAATATGGCTGGTGTGGACTAGATCCATCAGGAGTTGATCTCGTATTATTTCCTGAGCTATCGGTTTGTCTGATTGATGCAACCATGCCGCATGTTTACGACTTGGAGCGCCCGGGGGACGAAATACTTGACCTTGTGCGTATGTGTGAAGAAGATGCAGGGGCAGAAGAGGAGATTGGTATAATTCGTGAAGTCTACGCAGAAAAAATGCTTGATGCGACTGGCTATATGCAGTCCTATGCACAAGCTGAGAACAGCATGAAAGTCATAATGGATTCCGCGATTATCACCCCTGTATTCGAGAAAAAAACAAATACACTTCTGGATTTGATTTAATTTCATTCAGAAAATCATTTTTTACTGAAAGTGAAGTTTCAGCTATAGAAGTCTCTCACTTAAGTTATGCCTTCAGGGAGTGGAAAGGCGACGCCAACCCAAGTGCATCCTAGATCAATCACAGCGAGGCGTGATTGATCTAGGATGCACTTCATTCTGCGACAGGGCCAGTCGTATGGTAAAATGAAGGTATCATTTGTTTGAAAGGAAGATTACTTTGTCAAAAGTACTCCATGCATTTTTAGAGGAAAATTTAAAAGAGCTTCGTGATCAAGGACTTTACAATGAAATTGATCCTATTGAAGGACCAAACGGCCCCATTATTAAGATTAAAGGTAAAGACCTTATTAACTTATCCTCTAATAACTATTTAGGACTTGCAACAGACGAAGATTTGAAAAAGCTAGCAATTGCCGCGACTGAAAAATACGGTGTAGGAGCAGGAGCGGTCCGTACCATTAATGGGACGCTTGATATTCACGTTGAGTTAGAAAAAAAGCTTGCTGAATTCAAAGGAACGGAAGCTGCGATTTCTTACCAATCAGGCTTCAACTGTAATATGGCGGCAATTTCCGCTGTTATGACAAAAAAAGATGCGATTCTTTCGGATGAATTAAATCATGCTTCGATCATTGATGGCTGCCGCCTTTCCGGTGCGAAAGTCATCCGAGTCAAACACCAAGACATGGACGACCTCCGTGCCAAAGCGAAAGAAGCGACGGAGTCCGGTCTATATGAAAAAGTAATGTATATTACAGATGGCGTATTCTCAATGGACGGCAATATTGCCAACCTTCCTGGAGCCGTCGAAGTCGCGAAGGAATTCGATTTGATCACGTATGTCGACGATGCGCACGGTTCAGGCGTTACCGGTAAAGGGAAAGGAACCGTCAAACATTTCGGTCTTGAAAAAGAGATCGACCTTCAAATGGGTACTCTGTCAAAAGCAATCGGCGTCGTTGGCGGCTACGTTGCAGGTACGCAGGAATTAATTGATTGGTTGAAAGTCCGTTCACGTCCATTCCTATTCTCCACGTCACTGCCTGCAGGAGATATCGCAGCAATCATGGGCGCGTTGGACAAGATATCAGAATCGACAGAGCTACATGATAAACTTTGGGAAAATGGAAACTATTTAAAAGCAGGGCTTAAGAAATTAGGTTTCAATATTGGTGTATCCGAAACACCCATCACACCATGTATCATCGGTGAAGAAAAGCTGACACAGCAATTTTCAAAACGCCTAGCTGAAGAAGGCGTCTACGCCAAGTCGATCGTCTTCCCGACGGTCGCTAAAGGAAAAGGCCGCGTCCGCAACATGCCGACCGCTGCACATACAAAAGAAATGCTCGACGAAGCACTTGCGATTTATGAAAAAGTCGGTAAAGAACTCAATGTAATTTCATAATAAAGATTGAATCCCAGGTGGCGCACATGAGCTGTCTGGGGTTCTTTGGTAAGAGGTTTGATGGGCAGATAACTATGGAAATGATCTAGGTAAAGGAGCGAAGCGCATGATATTCGAAGAAGTGATGCAGCAACTAAAAGAATTCGGCAACGAACAGACGAAGAATACGTTCTTAAATCACGGTGCAACTGAACCATTGTTTGGGGTGCGTGTGGGGGATTTGAAAAAGGTTTTGAAGCATATTAAAAAAGATCATGAACTGGCACTTCGTCTTTACGACACAGGTAATTCCGATGCAATGTACCTTGCAGCGCTTGCGGTGGATCCGAAATTGATGACTGAAGATGATCTCAGGCGGTGGAGTGCTGCGGCAACTTGGTATCTAATCGCAGAAAGTGCAGTCGGTTGGGTAACAGCGGAAAGTCCAAATGCGTTAAAACTTGCACGTGAATGGATGAAATCTGACCGTGAAATGACAGCGGTCGCGGGTTGGAGCACGTATTCAAATTACGTTACGTATGCAGGGGCGGAAGAACTGGACCTGGATGAAATAAATTCACTCTTGCTGGAAATCCGTAATTCGATACACGTTGCACCAAATCGAGTACGCTACAATATGAACCAATTTATCATCTGCGTTGGGGCGTATATACCCGAACTTCGTGATGCAGCAAGCAATGTTGCAGAAATTGTTGGGAAGGTACATGTCGACGTTGGAAATACGGCGTGTAAGGTTCCGCTTGCAACAGAATATATTAACAAAATACTTGAGCGCGGTGAACCGAAGAAAAAGAAAACGGTGCGCTGTTAATAAAAGAGTAACCTTGCTCATTCAAGCGCATACTTATACAAACGAAAAGCCCTCCTAAAAATGAGGGCTTTTTTGATTCAATCAATCACGCCTCGGTGTGATTGCGTCCAGATTTTGAATTGAGCTTGAGGCCTACAGGGGGGAAGGATTGAACTGCATCCTTCCTTGTAGGTCATGCAACCTTTGCCGCAGGACGCGGCGATCTTAGGTTGCCTTCATTAACTCCCTTCAAAATCTGTGACATCCGCCGGAGGCTTAAACAGGGAGGAATTGAACTTCATTCCTACTAATTCAGCAGGGGTTTGCCCCCCCGCTGAATGAAGTTAAACTTTGAAATCACCGTTAACGAAGCGTTTCTTTGTATGATGCAATACAAAACGCTGCATTCCGGTAGCGCTATCAATGGAGCGATCCATTTCAGTCCCGTATTCATCACGGTCTCCGCGTTTCAAGGCCGCATAGGCTTTTAAAGAGTGGATCATCCAAGGCGTTTGCAATTCAGAAGCAAAGTTGGAAGCTTTGTCGAAGTTCCCATTCATGACATAGGCATGTCCTAAATAATACTCTTTATATTCTTGTCCGCTGAGTTTTTCAGCGTGCCCCATCACAGCTTTGGAGTTGTTTTGGAAAATTGCTAGGTTTGCGCCATAAATATCGGACATATCCTGTTGCGTATAGGTATTTATAATTCTTTTCAATGATTTCTCAATATCTTGCTTATTTCCATTTGCCAGTGCATAGGAATAACCGAAAATAGGTTTCTTATAATTAGCAGAAACATATCGGCCAATCGCTCGAAGAGATTTGGATTTATAGATGATATACATTGGCCGAAAAATGGACACGGAAATATACAAAACCAAGACCGCGGAGACAACAATCCACTTTGGCGCATCAAATGATACTAGAACAAATATGAGCATAATCCCTGTAGCCAATAGGAGTATTAATCTATAGAATTTTGAAAAGACAGACGGCTTATTATTTGGTAACATGATTCACCTCAAGTTTTCCTCTAATTATAACAGATAAGCTGATAGCAAATAGACTTCTATGGAAAACAACGTTGTCTTTTCCAGGAGAACGTTTTATAATAGACAAAGGCTTTGAAATCAACAATAAAATTAAAGTTAAATAGTTGTGTACTCCCCATAAATACAATCGTTCGAAAGTGAGGGACAGTTTATCATGAAGAAAATTTTGGTGACAGGTGCTTCAGGTCAAATTGGTTCAGAGTTAATTGCAAAGTTGCGTAAAGAATACGGTACCGAAAACGTCTTGGCAACAGATATTCGTTGCACGGATTCGACAATAGAGGGTCCTTTTGAAGTGCTCGACGTGACAGATGCTAAAAAAATGCACACACTTGCGACAGATTTCGGTGCGGATACAATGATGCATATGGCTGCATTGTTGTCAGCGAAAGCTGAAAATGAGCCATTGTTTGCATGGAATCTTAATATGGGCGGCTTGATGAATGCACTAGAAGTATCGCGCGAACTGGGTATGCAATTTTTCACACCGAGTTCGATTGGTGCATTCGGACCGTCAACTCCGAAAACAGACACACCTCAAGACACATTACAGCGACCAACAACCATGTATGGGGTCAACAAAGTCGCAGGTGAGTTGCTATGCGATTACTACTTCCATAAATTCGGACTTGATACGCGGGGAGTTCGATTCCCTGGGTTAATCTCGAATGTAGCACAACCGGGTGGCGGCACAACGGATTATGCGGTGGATATTTATTACAAAGCGCTTGAAGAAGGGAAGTACACTTCTTATATTGCAGAAGGCACGTATATGGATATGATGTATATGCCCGATGCATTGCAGGCGATTGTCGACTTGATGGAAGCCGATCCAGCGAAATTGATCCATCGCAACGCGTTCAATGTAACCGCGATGAGTTTCGAACCTTCTCAACTCGCTGCGTCCATAAAAAAATACATACCCAACTTCGAAATGAGCTATGACGTAGACCCGGTACGTCAAGCGATTGCCGATAGCTGGCCCGATTCCATTGATGCAACAGCGGCCGTGAACGAATGGGGCTTCAAAACGAACTATGATTTGGATAAAATGACGGTTGATATGCTAGACAAATTGAAAATTAAATTAAATAAATGAGTATCCGGTAATGGAATTTATTCCTTATCAAATCAAAAAGACCTCGCAAATTCCTGCGAGGTCTTTCGTTTGTTCATTAAAATAAAAGATGTGCGACTCCTGCAATAATTGGCAATGAAATCACCGTACGCAGAAGGAAGATAACGACGAGTTCCCAAAAGTTGATGGGGATTTTTGACCCTAGAAGAAGTCCGCCAACTTCTGCCATGAAAATGAGTTGTGTCACTGAAACAGTGGCAACAACGAATAAAGTTAACTCAGATGTAATCATGCCATTCGCAAGAATTACAGGTAGGAACATGTCCGTGAATCCGACAACCATAAGTTGCGCCGCTTCAGCCGCTTCAGGTATACCCAGGATGGACAGAATCGGTACGAATGGTATACCTAGAATTTTGAAGACACTTGTATACTCCGCAAGAATTAATGCGATTGTCCCGAAAGCCATAACGACTGGAATGACACCAACCCACATATCCAGGACGTTTTTTATGCCTTCGGACAACATTTTAATGAAAGAACGATTTGAATTCGCTTTTGTTAATGCGTTTTCAAGTCCATGAGTCAATGAGTTGTATCCTTCTGGCAATTTTTCTTCATCACCCGTAAACGGTCTTCCGTCTATATATTCATCTTTCTTTTTGGAAAGAGGATAAATCCGCGGCATGATAAATGCAAGGACAAGGCCAGCTAGAACGACTGTCCCATAAAATGGTAAGAAGTATGAACCGAGGCCAACTTCTTCGATGATGACGATAGAAAAAGTAATCGATACAACAGAGAAAGTTGTTCCAATAATGGCCGCTTCTTTCTTTGTATAAAAACCTTCTTCATATTGTTTGCTTGTTAGCAGCACACCAATTGTTCCATCTCCAATCCATGATGTAAGTGCATCGATTGAAGAACGACCCGGTATTTTAAATACAGGACGCATTACTTTCACCATCATCGTTCCAAAAAATTCGAGTAAACCGAAATTTAGAAGAAGTGGCAAGAGCATTCCTGCGAAAAGGAAAATGGTAAATAGGAATGTGACAAGACCGGTTTCACTAAGTAGCAGTCCACCTGTATTTTCATTCCAAATGGCTTCCGGTCCAATTTGAAATAAAGTGACGATTGCTAAAATTGCTCCGACAATCCGAACGAATGTCCAAAAAAGCGATACTTTGAATAAGTTCGTCATAAAGGACGGTTTGACAGAACTTTTTGGAATAAACATATAAGCGATTGAACCGAGTGCAGCGATAATAAGTGTAATCGTAGCAACCCATGGCATAATGGATGAAATTCTATTTGATAATAGATCCGCGAGTATGGCAACAGGGATTTTCCAGTCTTCACCATATTTTACCGGAATCATAAATAAAAGGATACCGAGAATAGATGGAACGAGGAATAAGAACCAAGTGGATAAATTAAACTTTTTCATAATATCTCCTTTTTGCATAACGTTTGTATAAGATGAATATTTATACATATTACCTCGAAATTCTCTTTATGTAAATATCATATACATATGTTCCATTTTTCAATCTATTGGCAATGAAAAAAACTGCAGCCTTTGTATAGACTGCAGTTGTAGTATTGGGGATATTATACTAAATCCCTGTCCCAGCGGTACGTATAAAAACGCTCATAATTCAACCATTTAAGCGCGTCTGGATCTAGCGCTTCTAATTTCTCTTCCATCTCTTTCATCATCCAGACTGTCTGGGATGCATGTGCTTTTAATGTTGCAATTTTTTTGTCAGCATTTGCTGTGATATCGTGGGTAACATCAGGTTCGCCAAGCACTTCAACTGAATTATTTGAAAAAGCAAGTGCATAAATTGTAGGGCGTTCCGTTTCCGGCATTCTTCGGACGGCGCGGACAACTGCGCGACCCGTTGCATCATGGTCGGGATGAACTGCGAAGCCAGGATAGAAAGTAATGACAAGTGAAGGGTTCAGTTCTTCGATTAAATCTGTAACGAGCTTCACCATCTTTTCATCATCTTCAAATTCAACGGTTTTATCGCGGAATCCCATCATTCTTAAATCGTCGAGTCCCATCGCTTCACACGCTAATTTAAGTTCTTCTTTGCGGATCTGAGGCAACGTTTCACGGTTTGCGAACGGCGGATTTCCTAAGTTACGACCCATTTCACCAAGTGTCAAGCACGCGTACGTAACGGGTACGCCCATATCCCGATAGGAAGAAATGGTGCCTGATACGCCGAATGCCTCGTCGTCTGGGTGTGGGAATATGACAAGTACGTGGCGTTCTTTTTTTATCAAAATCGTATCCTCCTCAGTATGTGAATGGTGTCTCGCTAATTTCAAGCGCAACTGCAAGTTTTCCTTCTGCATCTAGTCCTGCCATGAGCAGGCGTCCATGTTCATCGAGCTTATAATGTGTGATGCCTTGTGCGTAAATCCAGCCGGATGGCAGTTTCAAACCGATGCGATGAGGCGAATCGCCAGCCACTTTACCAAGTTCGAATTTGACAATAATATTACGAATAAATGCGCCCGCATTGAAAAATGCCTCATTGGTATGGGCAGCGTATGAGCCGTTCGTCGTTTCAAGATGAATGTACACATCTTTATTTGCAAATGAAGTTATGAGTTCCTGTAAATGGTCCGCTTTCACTTTCTCCATGCATATGCCTCCTTAAATCTATAACAATGCTTCTCTTCAGTATATAGAAAATGGGGCGTGAATGCGATAGTTGGGCTTAGACCTGGAAAATGGAAGGGGGAGTGTCCAATTAAATTGTGGAAGTGTCCAATCAACAACGTGAAGCGTCCAACAACCCGCAGAGCGCCCAACCAACAACATAAAGTCTCCAACAAATTCGGGAAAGCCTACAACCAACTTCAGAAAGCCTCCAACAACCAAAAAAACGCCAAGAGACGTTTCACATGTCTCCTGGCGTTTAAAACATATTAAATTTCAACTGTCGTAATTTCAGTTGCGCCGAAACGGTTTTTCGCTCCGTGCATGACAGGTCCAACGTACTCGTTCAGTTTCCAGCCGTTAGCGATTGCCGCTGTGACGAACTTTTTCGCTTCGAATACAGATTCTTTTACATCTAGGCCATTTGCAAGGTTAGCTGTGATTGCAGCTGCAAACGTGCAACCGGCGCCGTGATTATAAGATGTCTCTGTTTTCTCTGCTTTAAGAAGTGTGAACGTTTTGCCGTCATAGAATAAATCGACCGCTTTATCGTGTTCAAGCTGTTTGCCGCCTTTGATGACAACATTGCGAGCGCCCAGTGCATGGATTTTTACAGCTACCACTTTCATATCTTCAATGGTTTTCGGCGTTTTTGTACCTGCAAGCTGTCCAGCTTCAAACAAGTTCGGTGTGACAATTTCCGCTTTTGGAAGAAGGAATTCAACCATGGCGTCAACTGTCCCAGGATTCAATACCTCATCTTCGCCTTTACAAACCATAACTGGATCGATGACTACATGTGAGAGACCTGATTCTGAAATCGCATTACCCGCAATTTTGATGATTTCTTCTGTGCTGAGCATGCCAGTCTTAATGGCATCGATTCCTGTCGAAAGCGCAGTTTTTATTTGCGTTTTTAAGACGTCGATTGGCAATGAGTAAACACCGTGTGACCAATTATTATCCGGATCCATCGTCACGATGACTGTAATTGCTGTCATGCCGTAAGTGCCGTGTTCTTGAAATGTTTTCAAGTCCGCCGCAATACCTGCACCGCCGGAAGTATCAGAACCTGCAATTGTTAACGTCTTTTTCAAAGTCATATTGGGTCTATCTCCTTTTTAAATAAATTCTAAGTTAATCTTATCGAATTAAAATTGAAATTACAATTGTCCGATATTATCGGCTTTTATCATTTTATAGATGGAATAAGCGAGAAAGGCTGCAATGCTTGAAATCACGGCAGCCGAGACGACATGTTTGTTTAAAATGAGGCTTATGGCAAGAGCTAGCATGACGATAATTCCAAAACTTACTAAAATGATGAAAACAATGATTCCCGCCTTTTTAGAGCGCTCAGGAACCAAATCACTATTCTTTGCAGCTTCAGAAACATTTTTCATCTTCTCACGTAAGTGCATATCAGCCATGTCGCACCTCCTTCGGTCAATCGTACCACCTTTTTAGTTTGTTTGGAGAATTAAGAATTTTTGTAGAATGGAAAACTTCTAAAATATTGACATCGCAATACAGTCGGTCCGCCAGGCGACCTGGGCTATAGTTCTTGTTTGAAATGCAACTTTCCTATAATCTAAACGTATAAGAATAGTATCGAAAAAAGAGGAAAAGAGGGATGACGTGGCGGATGAAAAGAAAATCGGTGAAATTGAGCGCCTACTGAAAGAATTGAAAGCTTCAGAGGAAGAAACTGCAGTGACAGTGGAAGAAGTGGAAGGACGCTCGTCGGGATTCTGGCGTGTTGGGAAAGTCCTCTTTTCATTATGGAAAAAGCCTTTTTTAGCAATTGCAATTCTCCTTTTACTACTCATGGTTGCTTTGCCATTTGCGACATACTTCATTCTGAAAACAGGGAGCACATTTACGGAGCAAAAAGGTGCTTTCCTTGAACAAATCCAGGACTTGAACGAACTTGCAACGGCAGAAGCATTCACAAAAGTCATTATAGAGCGGCAAGATAATACGTTGTTCGGGCAAAGCATCGGTCTAAACGTGCCGGGCACAAAACGACAGTTGTTGGTCGTCGTTCCGGGATCAGTGAAAGCGGGCGTTGACATGTCCGGAGTAACGAAAAAAGATGTGGTAATCGATGAAAAGAATAAAACTGCTAAACTTACTATACCGCCTGCCACTTTCCTTGGGGGAGCAGAAATCTTTTTCGATAAAGTCGAAGTGTACTCCTACGAAGGCGTATTCCGGGAAAAGGCGAATATCGAAGAAGCGTACGAACTTGCCGATGAAGCAAAAAAACTAATCATGAAAGAAACGACAGCACAGGGTGTTTTAGCCACGGCGCAGCAAAATGCCGAGAAGACACTAACAGAAATGTTTTCATTCGCAGGTTATCACGTAACGATTGATTTCAAGGAGTGAGTAACTGTGAAAAATCAGCATATAGGTAACGAATGGGATGAAGTCTTAAAAGAGGAATTTGAAAAACCTTACTACAGTACGCTACGTGAATTTCTGAAAAAGGAATATGCTGAAGCGACAGTATTTCCACAGATGGATGATTTATGGACTGCATTCAAAAGGACGCCATACAATGAAGTGAAGGTCGTGATTTTAGGACAGGACCCCTATCATGGACCTGGACAAGCACATGGTCTAAGCTTTTCTGTGAAACCGGGTGTCAAGATACCGCCAAGTCTGCGCAATATGTTCAAGGAACTGGCGACTGACATGGGTTGTTCAATTCCGGAAAACGGCACATTGACAGGATGGGCAGACCAAGGCGTACTGTTGCTAAATACGGTGCTGACTGTGCGCCAAGGCCAGGCTCATTCACATCAAAAGCAAGGGTGGGAGACGTTTACGAATGAAGTGATTCGGTATTTGTCTGAACGGGAAAAGTCGGTCGTCTTTCTATTATGGGGACGAGCTGCCCAAGGGAAAAAGAAACTCATCGATGCAACGCGACATGCGATTATTGAATCGGTTCACCCCAGTCCACTGAGTGCGAGCCGTGGATTTCTAGGTAGCCGTCCATATTCACAAGCAAATGAGGCTTTAATGGCGTGGGATGAAACCCCGATTGATTGGTGCCGAACAGGCGGAGTGCTTTAAATTGCACAGTTTGCATGATAAAGTTGGAGATGAAAAGAGGTGGACCGTTGTGGCAGTAAATTGTTTTCAATGCCAACATTTCTTCATAACATGGGATCAGCGGAGCCCACGTGGCTGCAAAGCATATGGATTTAAAACGCGGGAAATGCCATCGGTCGTCGTCAGGAGGTCTTCGGGCATGGAATGTTTGCAATTTGAACAGAAGAAAGGGGATGCCAAACCATGATTTCTTACGATCGAATCATATCGGAAATGGAGCGACAACTCAGTGCGGCAAGGCAAGCAAATGATGAAAACACAATGCGGGAAGCGTTTTCTGCTATCAGATCGCTTTGCGAAGTTGCGCTTGGCGGAGAGAGTAACCGGGAAAGTAAAGTTTTCCCAAAAATGCTTTCGACCGGCAACACTGTCCCATCGATAAATTCGTTGGAGGGCAAACCCCTTGAAGAAGAGGATGCTAACGGCGGCTCGCTATTTGATTTTTGATTGGCGAAAGAAATGAAGTACTGAATTCATAACAAGAGAGTAGGGAACGATTTGCCATTTTTCATTATTGCAGGGGCTGTCAACGCAGCAATTGCCGTGGCCTTTGGAGCCTTTGGAGCACATGCTTTAAAAGAAAAATTAACTGAACACTATTTGGCTATCTGGAATACAGCAGTGCAGTATCAAATGTTCCACGCACTTGCACTCATTGCTGTTGGTATCCTTATGAGCTCATCGCTTTTTGGATCGTCTACGCAGTTAAGTTGGGCCGGGTATTTAATTCTTGCGGGAATCATTATCTTTTCCGGCAGCTTGTACGTGCTGAGTTTGACTGGGATTGGCATACTTGGTGCCATCACACCAATCGGTGGCGTTGCATTCATCGTAGGATGGGTCATGCTGATTATAGCGGCCATTAAATTCTCAAACTAAAAAAAACTTCTGAAAGCCCAAGTAATGGGATTCAGAAGTTTTTTGAATTTAGGGTTGCTGTGGGAAGTACCTGACTTCATTATCAAATTCGGCATAATCGAAATAAATCATCGGAAATAGAAAACGATGTCCTGTTGTCGAATCGCTTAAGATGACATGATCTCGGCCGGCTGCCTCTACAGTCCCACGTACTGCTTTCGTATTTGTACCCTCTCCAGTTGCACGTTCGAATGAAAAGTGGAAAGTTCCAGGTTCACCTCTATTCAATCGTAAAATGTTTTCAATGTATGACTGCTCACGTTGAGGTGGTCCTGCTGGCGGACTCATTGGCCTAGCTGGAACTGTTCCTTGTGGAGGTGCGACATGCTGATTCTGATAAGCGGGGTTCCAATAATATTGGACCATTATTTCATCCTTTCTCCATTAGAGATTATAAATTCGGGCAGTCTTCTACAGTCGGGCTAAAGAAATAATGCGACTTGAATCTGCCGGTGTTCCACTGGTTATACCATTGCGCAGGGAAATCACCTGCCGGCATGAAAAACCATAATGACCGTTCGCTAGGAGTGAAACGTTCACCGTTGATGGTGCGTCTTGCTAGTTTTCGATCTGACTCACAGGCACGCTGATAGAAATAACTTTTTGTTGTCGCTTCGAAGCCGCCGGGACTCTGGAAAACTATGTCCTGCAAACTCCGAATATCATTGAAGTCTAGACATCCCAGCGCGTACGCGATTGACCCCAACATTGCCGACTAAAAGCACCCCTAATTGACCGTCTCCTTCCGCTTCAGAGCGGATCAAACGTGTGAGCAAATCTAATTCAGCGTCCGTGTATTTTATTACAGCCACGGCACAACCTCCTTGATGAATCATATGCGCTATGGGCATCACTTATAACTCCGAAAAAAAATACCGTCTACCTGTAAAAACAGGTAGACAGTATTTATAGAATTGCTTAGATATTGAAAAACGCTTCTCTTTTGTCGCCTTCCAAAATGGTTCCAACAAAGAATGAACCGAAATCAGCATAGCGTGCGCTTACTTCATCAAAACGCATTTCATAAATAAGTTTTTTAAATTGGAGAACGTCCTCTGCGAACAATGTAACGCCCCATTCGTAGTCGTCAAAACCGACAGAACCCGAAATGATTTGTTTCACTTTACCAGCGTAGCTTCGGCCAATTAAACCGTGTGCGCGCATTAGTTCTTTGCGTTTATCCATATCTAGCATATACCAGTTAACGTCGCCGTCGCGCTTCTTGTCCATTGGGTAGAAGCAAATGTATTGGCTGCGTTGAAGTTCGGGATATAAACGCCCACGTACATGTGGGTTTTGATAAGGATCTTCCGTAGATTCGCCTGCAAGGTAGTTCGACAGTTCAACAACTGACAGGTACGAGTAAGCTGGAATCGTGAAATCCGCGATTGCGAGTTTATCGAATTCCGTTTCAAGCTCTTGCAGTTCAACCATTGTTGGACGCAATGTAATTAGCATGAAATCCGCTTTTTGACCGATTACTGTATAGAAAGCGTGTGCGCCGGTTTTATCGTCATCCGCTTTTTGAAGCTTCTCAAGGTAGACAAGAAGTTCTTCGACTGCTGCTTGGCGTTCGTCTTGTGGAACCAATTTCCATGACGCCCAGTCCATTGAACGTAAATTGTGCAATACGTACCAGCCATCGAGTGTTTGTGCTGCTTCGATCATATCAAATCAGACTCCCTCATTATGAATTAACTTCTTATATGAGTGTAGCATAAACCGACGTGTTAGGCCTCTTGACTTGCGCCAGTGTCACGAATTTGACATGAAGTAAAACGCTTTTACAGCCTGTCCCATTGGTGTATGCTTGAAGCATTAGATTGTGTGAAAGGTGGATATCCATTGGCTGATTTATTTGGCGGTATTAAAGAGAGTTTAAGTGGTAAACGAAAGACGATAATCCTGCCTGAAGGAACGGATATCCGCGTTTTGGAAGCTGCATCGCGCCTTCAAGGGGAGGGTCTTGTGAAACCCGTCCTACTTGGTAATGAAGCTGAGGTGAAAGAAGCCGCAACTGAAGAGGGAATTGATATTTCGGAAATAGACATTATTGATCCCGCGAGTGCTGCTTATTTTGAAGAACTCGCTGGAAAATTCGTAGAGCGTCGTAAAGGTAAAGCTACTTTAGAACAAGCGCGTGAACAACTGAAAGACGTCAATTATTTCGGAACAATGCTTGTTTACACAGGGCGTGCAGACGGATTAGTAAGCGGGGCTGCACATTCAACTGCAGATACAGTAAGACCAGCACTGCAAATCATTAAGACAAAACCGGGAATTTCAAGAACAAGCGGGGCTTTCATCATGATGAAAGGCGACGAACGTCTCGTTTTTGCAGATTGTGCAATTACAGTTGCACCGACAGCGCAGGAACTGGCTGAAATCGCAGTCGAAAGTGCAAAAACAGCGCGATCATTTGGTGTGGATCCACGGGTTGCAATGCTCTCGTTTTCCACTAAAGGGTCCGCGGTCACTGAAGAAACGGAGAAGGTTGCGAACGCGGTGAAAATTGCTCAATCGCTTGCGCCGGATTTACCACTAGACGGTGAATTCCAATTCGACGCGGCCTATGTACCGGAAATTGCTGCGAAAAAAGCACCTGGATCCATCATTCAAGGCAATGCAAACGTTTTTGTATTCCCATCGCTTGAAGCGGGTAATATCGGTTATAAACTAACGGAGCGTCTGGGCGGTTACGAAGCAATTGGACCCATTCTTCAAGGATTGAATGCACCCGTAAACGACTTGTCGCGCGGTTGTTCCGCAGATGATGTGTACAAGCTTGCTTTGTTGACAGCGGCACAAAGTCTATGAACAGGAGAATCTGAAATGACATATGACTCTTTTTTATACATTCCCGAATGGCGTTTCGTGGATGAATCAATGACATCCCGCAATCGCTCCGCACTGGAATCCTTCGCTGCGGACGATACGCTTTGTCACCTTGTTGGCCAGCAAATGAGTAAACCGACAGTTCGTACATGGGTTCACGACAACACCGTCGTGCTCGGAATTCAAGATCATCGGCTTCCGCATGTTGCAGAAGCCATATCGATACTTGAAACTGCGGGATATAATGCAATCGTCCGCAATTCAGGCGGTCTTGCAGTGTGCCTTGACGAAGGTGTGTTAAACATATCAATCGTACTGTCAGAGCTGGATTCTTCAATCGATATTCCGGCGGGTTATGAAGTGATGCTCGCATTCGTGCGCATGCTTTTCCCTGAAGCAGGCAACCGGATTGAAGCTTATGAAATCGTTGGCTCGTACTGTCCAGGATCGTTTGATTTAAGCATTGGGGGCCGTAAGTTTGCGGGGATCTCGCAGCGCAGATTGCGTCAAGGCATCGCGGTTCAGGTCTATCTTTGTATCGAAGGAAGCGGAGCGGAACGTGCCGAGTTAATTCGTTCTTTTTACGAGGTCGGTTTGCAAGGGAAGGCCACAAAGTTCGATTACCCATCCATCAAACCGGAAGTGATGGCATCGCTATCAGAACTGTTGGAAATGCCACTGACTGTCAGTGAAGTAGTCATCCGTACACAGCTTGTGCTGCGTAAACTTGCGGACTACGTTGACATGGGCGGCTTAAAACCGGAAGAAATGGAACTGTATACCTATTATTTGAACCGTGTCTTTGAACGAAATAAAAAAATGCTAGAGCACGAATAACAAAACACCATACAAGGTAAAACCGCCTATCAATGATTGATAGGCGGTTCTTTAGATACAAGGTTACCATTTTGTTCCATCTTAAAGACGGGTGCCGTGCGATCGGTTTCGTCATCTAGTGTAACGAGACGACGTGCACGATTCATAATTTGAACAAATTGCTCATAATCAGCGCGCAGTGTTTTATTTTCCTGTTGAAGGTTTTCGATTTCTCTTTGGAGCTGCTCGACCTTTTCATTCGCGATTTTAGCAGTTTGCCTCCATCGAAATGACTCATTATCACCCGCGCCCGTATGATGCATGCGTACGAGAAAAGCGATAACCGTATCTAGGGATAAGTCCGATAATGGAACAGATACCTTTCTTTCTTCTGCTGCACCTTGTGAAGGGCTATATAATTGTTGTCCCCGGCGTTTAAAGTCTTTGCCCAGGACACGTATGGCTTGCTTACGTTCTTTTTTCGCGTCTGCTAGTTCTTTTTCATAGTCGCGCCTTACAACAGCATTCCATCTGAACCCACAAGCCGCTGCTGTTCTGTTGAGCGCATCCCCAACTTCTTCGAAAGCGCTGAGTTGTGTACTACCTTCGCGGACATGCCGCAATACTGTGTCGGCTAATAAAGTATCATTTTCTTCAATCCAAGCATCCTGCCTAACTTTCACCATTTCCGTGCCTCCTGTCATATGTTCATAGTTTCTAACTACGGTTAGTGTGTACAGGAATGTGTTACTTTATTCATAATGAAAAAAGCATTCTATCTCTTTTTCACTTAAATGAACCTTTTTCCATCTTCCAGAGAAGCAATTTTATGATTATACTAAGAGGAATGAGTTATCGGAGGTGCACGATGGAATACAAAAATGAAAAACTGAAAGAAGAAAAGGTATTCAAGGATCCTGTGCATCGCTATATACACGTGCGCGACAAGGTGATTTGGGACGTGATCGGTACAAGTGAATTTCAGCGCCTTCGCCGTATTAAACAACTAGGGACAACCTATCTCGTATTTCACGGGGCGGAGCATAGCCGGTTCCACCATTCGCTGGGCGTCTATGAAATCATCAGGCGCATCATTGACGATGTTTTTAGTGGTCGTCCTGAATGGAACAGCGATGAAAGACTAGTGACGATGTGTGCGGCGCTGCTGCACGATCTCGGGCACGGTCCATTTTCACATGCCTTTGAAAAAGTGTTCAATCTTGACCATGAACAATTTACGCAAGCAATTTTGCTAGGGGATACGGAAGTGAATGCAGTACTTCGCCGGGTAGCACCTGATTTCCCGCAAAAAGTGGCTGACGTTATCGGTAAAACCTATCCTGATAAGCTTGTGGTGAGTTTGATTTCAAGCCAGATTGATGCGGACCGAATGGATTATTTACAGCGTGACGCCTATTTTACAGGGGTGTCCTACGGGCATTTTGATATGGAACGGATTTTACGCGTCATGAGGCCAACTGAAGAACAGGCCGTCATTAAATATAGCGGCATGCATGCCGTGGAAGATTATATAATGAGCCGCTATCAGATGTATTGGCAGGTTTATTTCCACCCGGTATCGCGCAGCGCTGAAGTCATTTTAACGAAAATCTTACATCGGGCAAAACATTTGCATGAATTGGGATATGTCTTTAAACAAGAGCCTACCCATTTTCGTTCATTTTTCGATAAAGTTATTGTTCTGGAAGACTATATAGCACTTGATGAAAGTATATTATTGACCTATTTCCAGATTTGGATGAAGGAAGACGACTCTATTTTAGCGGATCTTTGCTATCGTTTCATCAACCGCAAACTCTTTCAGTATGCAGAATTTGATCCGGCAACAGAATACCGCAAAATCAGTGTACTCGAACAATTATTCAAAGACGCGGGAATTGACCCCGCGTATTATCTCGTGACAGATTCGTCGTCTGACTTGCCCTATGACTTTTACGGCCCGGGCGAAGAAAATGAACGTTTGCCGATCTTTTTACAAATGCCAAATGGCGAGTTGAGCGAGTTGTCACGTTCATCAGATGTGGTGGATGCGATTTCAGGTAAAAGACGGACAGACCATAAAATCTATTTCCCCGAAGATGTGCTGGAGGCAGGAAAAGAACAAAATCCACTGTATGGACAGATTTTACATATGTTGAAAGGTTAGGAGAGGTTAAGTTGTTACAGGAACACGCAAAAATTGTGCAGTTCATTTCAATCGCGAATGAAGTGACTGGCAGAAAAAAATTACAAAAAATGATTTATATCGCAAAAAAAATGAATTTCCCGTTTGCGGAAAAATACGAGCTCCACATGTATGGACCTTATTCAGAGGAATTAACGTTGCGCGTAGAGGAACTGCGTGAGATGGGCTTTCTAGCGGAACAATGCATAGATAAGGGATCTTACGTCCAATACAGCTACCAGGTAACAGAGGAAGGGCAGCATTTTCTTGAGACAGCGGACAACGCTCATGAAAATCTTGGAACTTGTATCGATAGCATGAATGTAAAAAGTTCACGTTTTTTAGAGTTAGTTTCAACACTGCTCTACTTCGATCATCTCGCAAAAGATGAGCAAATTGCCAAAGTCCATATCGTGAAAAATAAACTGAACTTCTCCGACATGGAGATGGCTGCTGCATTCGATTTCATCGGTGAAATGCAGAAGTGTGCGATCTGAAAATAAAAAAGGCTATGCCCTCACGGAGAAATTCCGCAAGGGGCATAGCCTTTTTTCTGCTAATTATTGATCGCTTAAACGTTTACCAGCAACAGCGTAATGGTTTTTTACCATCTCTTCGATGATAACTGTGACGCTTTGAGCAGGTGCACCTGTTGTTTCAGTGACTGCTTGTGTTACTTTATCGCAAAGCGCACGTTTTTGTTCATCCGTGCGACCTTCCAACATTTTTACAGTGACGATTGGCATTTCATTTCCCCCTCCCTGTAGTTATTGGGTATAGTATATATAGTATCAGATTTGGAGGGGACGAAGAAATGCCAAATGAAAAAAAACCGAAGCAGAAATTGGGTTTTACAATCATAAAGGATGATCCTACTGACGGCCATGGTGGATATGGAATCGGATCGTTGTCTCTTGAAAACGTGTCGCCAGTCATTATCGACGTCGAAGAAGGGGTCGCACAGATCGAAATCGGCGCGATGCACGCAAGGAGCGACACGGAGCGGGGTATTAAGTTTACGCTGAACCGGGAAGATTCAGAAGGCGGGAAACCCTACTGGCTTGTCTGGGTGACAATCGATTTCAGAGAAGAAGGACCTTACTACGCCGGCATCACAGCTTGTGAAATGGTCATCAACCGTGAAAAACGTCGGGGCTATAAAGTACTTGCTGATCACGTCAATCGGATGGACAAATCGATGAAACGCAATATCATTGTCGACCATATGGATGATAAATCAAAGCAAATCCTTGCAGACTTCCTTGCAAATCATAATAAGGAAATGTGGGATCGAAGCGAACCAAAATTGCATATCGGTCTAAGTGTAGACTCACCTGGATTGTGAACAAAAAACGACAAATTTTGTAGACTTTGACTTCCAAGGTTGAATGTCAGCTTGAATAGAAGTAAACTAACATCATAGCTTGCTGTTGTAAGCTAGGACAACCGGAATCGTGCAATACCTGATGAATACCGTATCAAACAAACCCAAGCGTGATACACCTTTTAACAGGAGGCCTTGACTGGTAAAAAAGCTATCCAACCCCGAATTGATTTGGGATTGGATAGCTTTTTTGATTTTGATGACAATGTCGACCGCTCGAAGTAGAGAGCGAACCGCCCAATCCCGCGCCCCGACCGCTCAATCCCTACTCAAAAAACGAAAACGGGAACAGTTCAAATTTCTTGTCGTCCGCTTTACCTGAAGAGCGCTGTTCTCTTAGAGTTTTATCTGTACATAACTTTTGTGGCATATCCTTCTCTTTCACATAGACCAGCCTTTGCTTGTCACAACCGTTAACTGCAATTCCGCCCGTGTCAACGTCAACGATGACGCCATTTACACCTTCTGGTGGGATGAACGGTTCTGCCGTTTTTCCGCGATGGACTGTCTCCATAAAGTCAATCCATATTTTCTTCGATGCCGCTTTATCTGACGCATCGGTCAGTTGCTTTCCGACGTCGAATCCCGTCCAGATGCCTGCTGTCAGCGAAGGCGTATAACCAATCAGGTATTGATCGGAAATCGTTGTTCCGGATTTGGCAGCATAAGGACGTGTTTGTTTTTGCCGCATTGATAATCCTGTGGATGTAGAATAATCGTTGAACACGGGATCGAACATGCCGGTCATCAAGTGAGAAAGAACGAATGCATCCTGTTCACTCATGATGTGTTTTGTACTCTTTTTGGGACGCTCATATACCGTTTTTCCATCTGCATCTGTTATGGATAGAATCGTTGTTGGTACAGTTTCAACGCCGCCCGATGCAATCCGATTATAGGCATTCGTCATATCGGAAAGAGTGACGAGGGAAGTGCCGAGTGCCGTTGCAGGTGATTCTGGAAAATCGCCATTGACACCAAGACGTTCTGCCATTTTGCTGAATTTCTTATAGCCAATATCTTCAAGTGTCTTTACGGCGTAGATGTTGTCAGAAATAGCGAGTGCCTGCGCTAGTGATAAGGGATGTCCGGCAAATTTACCGTTTACGTTGTTTGGCTCATATGTCGAGCGGCCGTTATCATACGTGAAAATAGTCTTTTCAGTCGATAAAAACGTCAGTGGACTAAATCCATCTTCCAGTGCAGCCGCATACAAAATAGGTTTCATCACAGAGCCGGGTTGGCGTTTTGCTTGTGTCGCCCGATTGAACGGACTTTCAGTGTAATCTATTCCACCTACAAGAGACGTGATGGCTCCCGTTCCAGCCTCGATTGACATGAAACCGACCTGTAATCCGCTGTCGGGCATCCATTTTTCAATCATTTCCTCTGCGGTTTGCTGATGAAGGGGATCCAACGTTGTGCGTATTGTCCAGCCGCCTTCAGCGGGATAGCGTCCTTTCGCGGTAAGCACTTTTTCCGCTTCTCGCCATACTTCATCCAAAAAGTAAGGTGCAATGCGCTTCGAATCAGCCCATTCACGATTTTTTAACGTGATGGCTTCGTTTGTTGCCCGTTCTTCCTGCCGCGCCGTAATATATCCTTGTGCCTCCATCAATGAAAGAACAAGCAATTGCCGTTTCCTCGAATTTTCAGGACTATCAACGGGCGAATAGATCGATGGCCCTTTCGCTATTGCCGTAATGACAGCAGACTCCTCAAGCGTCAAGTCTTTTGCGGATTTTCCAAAATAAAAATTACTTGCTGCTTCAACTCCGTACATCCCATGGCCGAAGTAAACAGTATTCATATATCCTTCCAAAATGACATCTTTATCATAAAATACTTCCATTCGGTATGCATACAGCGCTTCATGAATCTTTCGTTTCCATGTCTTTTCAAACGTTAGGTATAAGTTGCGTGCATACTGCTGGGTAATCGTACTGGCACCTTCAACTTTTTTTCCTGCTTTCACATCTTTTAATAGAGCCCCTGCAATCCGTTTATAATCAAAGCCGTCGTGGTTATAAAAGTTTTTGTCTTCCGTTGCAATGACTGCGTCAATCAGAAAAGGGGACATTTCGTCAAGATCGACCCAGTACCTCCGCTCCGCGGAAAAACGATCGCCGATTTGCCTACCGTTTTTATCGAGAAAGACAGAAGCTTTAGGCACGCTCAAAGAAGGGGCACCTGTAATCTGTGCATACAGTCTGAGCGATATGAAGACGGTTAGCGCTGCCATCAGCATCGTAACGGATAATAGCAACAGCCGTCGTATCGTCGTGCGTTTTTTTTTCTCTTTTACATACACTGTCCGTCGCATACGATCCCGTCCCGTCCATGTCATTCCATCTAGTATGCGACGCATGCAAACAGATTAAACGGTACACACGTAAAAACTTGCTTTACTCGGATAGATTGAAATGTAGACTGGTAAAAGGATATAATGAGAAGATGTTTTATGACTAGGACGGTGAGCGTATGAAATCGCGGAAAAAAGACCGAAACGTGTTGATCCGGCTCTATTCGTCAATCCGGCATCCGGACCAAGACGAAGAGAAACATGAATTGACCGCAACAGGTTTACTGATTGAAAAAGCAGGAAAAACCTATTTGAAATATGTAGAAACACAAAGTGACCAACAAATTCAGACAATTGTTAAACTCGATTCTGAAGATGCACTTATAATGCGTCGGGGTGCAGTCAATATGAGGCTTCCGTTCATGGCAACAGGTGAACGTGTAGGTTCATATGAAAGTGGTCCAGCGACTTTCAATTTGGTTGTCAAAACGGAAGAGCTTTCATTTACGGAAGAAGAGGACAATTCGGGAGGTCGCTTCAACGTCAACTATGAGTTGCATGCAGAAGGATCACTTCTCGGAACGTACAAACTTACTATTACATACACGGAGGGAACACTATGAATGCAGTAGAACAAATTCAACAAGAAGTGAAAAATGCATTGCGTCAAGCAGTAATTGACGCAGGTCTGGCGGAAGAAACAGCGATACCGGACATTATGCTTGAAACACCGAATAACAAAGACAATGGCGATTACGCAACCAACATTGCGATGCAACTGACAAAATTGGCGAAAAAGCCACCACGTGTAATTGCAGAAGCGATTCTTGAAAAGTTAAATACAGAAGACACTGCCATCAAATCGATTGAAATTGCAGGACCCGGCTTTATTAATATCAAATTAAAAACGGATTACTTAGGCGGCATCGTCAAGACCGTTCTTGAACAAGGCGAAAACTATGGTCGTTCAAATTTCGGCAATAAACAAAAAGTCCAAGTCGAATTCGTTTCTGCCAATCCAACAGGTGACCTTCACCTTGGTCATGCACGCGGAGCTTCCCTTGGCGATTCTCTATCCAACGTTCTCGATTTTGCTGGCTACGATGTAGCGCGTGAATACTACATTAACGACGCGGGTAATCAAGTGCACAACTTGGCGAAATCTGTAGAAGCACGTTATTTCCAAGCGCTTGGTTTGGATAAAGAAATGCCGGAAGACGGCTACCAAGGTCCGGATATTATTAATATCGGGAAAATGCTAGCAACTGAATTTGGCGATAAATACGTCAACACGCCAGATGAAGAACGTTATGCATTCTTCCGCCAATACGGCCTTGCTCATGAATTAGAGAAGCTAAAGACGGACCTTGCCAACTTCCGTGTGTCGTTTGATGTGTGGTTCTCAGAAACGTCATTATATGAAAATGGCAAAATCGACGTTGCTCTCGATAAATTACGTGCCAATGGCCATGTCTTCGAAGAAGATGGCGCAACATGGTTCCGTTCAACAACTTTCGGTGATGACAAAGACCGTGTACTCATTAAAAACGATGGTACTTACACATATTTGACACCGGATATCGCGTACCATGAAGACAAATTGTTCCGTGGATTTGATAAACTTATCAATATTTGGGGCGCAGATCACCACGGTTATATTCCGCGGATGAAAGCGGCAATCGAAGCACTTGGCTACGGTGACGACACACTCGAAGTCGGCGTCGTACAAATGGTTCAATTGTATAAAGATGGCGAAAAATTCAAAATGAGCAAGCGTACAGGGAAAGCAGTGACGTTGCGTGAACTGGTTGAAGAAGTTGGCTTGGATGCGGTCCGGTACTTCTTTGCAATGCGTTCGGGCGACTCACAGATGGATTTCGACCTCGACCTTGCCATCTCCCAGTCCAATGAAAACCCTGTGTACTACGCACAATATGCGCATGCACGGATATCATCGATTTTACGTCAGGCTGAAGAAAATGGAATGTCTGCTTCTGTTGAGCATGTATCTTTATTGCAAGCTGAAAAAGAATTGGAATTGCTGAAGAAAATTGGGGACTTCCCACAAGTTATCAGTGACGCGGCAAGAATCCGTTCACCACACCGTGTTGCTACGTTCATCCAGGAACTAGCCGCGACTTTCCATAGTTTCTACAATGCAGAAAAAGTGTTGGATCCGGATAATCGTGAATTATCGGAAGCCCGACTAGCGCTAATCACAGTCACACGCACAACGATTGCTAACGCATTGAAACTGATTGGTGTTTCTGCACCGGAGAAAATGTAATACACAAAAGCGCAGGGCGCCGTCCAGACGTTCCTTAACTTTCAATATGACCGCCACACCAAAGAAGTTATTGCCTCTTTGGTGTGGCGGTTTTTGTAATGGACAAAAACCCCCTGAGTTGCCCGAATATCGACAAGTTATGCTACCGACAGGCAAAAAAATGTAGTATACTGAATTTTGAACAAAAAATACATACCAAACATAAAGGTGCCCCGTTTAAAAGATGGGGTTAAAAGGGAAGCCGGTTCAATGCCGGCGCGGTCCCGCCACTGTAAGTGTGAGCAAGTCGCAATGAGTCACTGGAAAAATCCGGGAAGACGCGACAAGCCTTGAACACGAGCCAGGAGACCTGCCTTTATGGATCACACGTACCCTACGAGGATAGGATTGGTGAAAATCGGCGTCTTTGTGCGTCCAGATTTTTACTCAGCTTATTCCTCCGTAGCAATTGCGGGGGATTTTTATTTGGCAAAAAACAGGAGGAAAACAACATGAAGAAGATTTGGCAATTGGGATTGAC
This sequence comes from Sporosarcina sp. Y352, assembly GCF_056786535.1. NCBI lineage: Bacteria > Bacillati > Bacillota > Bacilli > Caryophanales > Caryophanaceae > Sporosarcina > Sporosarcina sp. Y352. Next base: position 180,468 of record NZ_JBXCJE010000004.1, on the reverse strand, counting down.
GGCTGTCTTTGCAGTATTCCTGCTAGCAGCATGCGGAGAGACTGCGACAGAAGATAAGCCGAAAGTGGACGAAACACCGAATGCGGAAGAGGTTAAAGCTGATTTTCCAATGACACTAACGGACGCGGTTGGCAATGAAATCACACTTGAAAAAGCACCGGCAACAATCGTTTCGATGATGCCAAGCAATACAGAAATATTATTTGGACTTGGTCTTGCTGATGAAATCGTCGGCGTCAACGACTACGATGATTATCCCGAAGAAGTACTTGAAAAAGAGAAAATCGGCGGCCAGGAATTCAACGTCGAAAAAATCGTTTCGATGAAACCTGAAATCGTTTTTGCACATGAATCAGGACTTGGAATGGGCGAGGAAGGACTGCAACAAATCCGTGATGCAGGAATCACTGTTTTTGTTGTGAAAAATGCATTAAACTTTGATGAAACTTATACGACGATTGAAACAATTGGTAAAGCGACTGGAAAAACAGTGGAAGCAGAAAAAATCGTTAAGGACATGAAAGCGAAAGTCGAAGAAGTGATAGCGAAGACAGCAAACGTCGAAAATAGAAAGACAGTTTTCGTTGAAACATCACCAGCTCCGGAAATTTACACACCAGGTAAAAATACATTCATGGATCAAATGCTTGAAATGATTGGCGCGGAAAATATCGCGGCCGATCAAGAAGGTTGGTTCATGATAGATTCGGAAGAAATCGTCAACCGCAATCCAGATGTGATTATTGTGTTATATGACTACATCGAAACGGCCGTCGCAGATGTTTATGCACGTCCAGGTTTTGATTCTATTACGGCTATTCAGGAAGAAGCTGTTATTCAAGTTAAAGAGAATATCACTAGCCGCACAGGCCCGCGTCTAGCTGACGGACTTGAAGATTTAGCGAAAGCCATTTACCCTGAGGCATTTGGTGAGTAAATCCAGCGTTGCCTACATCGTTTCTGCTGCCGCACTTATTGTGGCGGCATGGCTCGGTGTGTCAATCGGGTCTGTGAAAATACCGATTAGTACGTTATGGAATGCTGGGGCGGATGCAACAGCTTCAAACATATTGTGGGAGATTCGCATGCCGCGTGTGGTACTGTCTGGGCTTGTAGGCGCATCGCTCGCGATATCTGGAGCGGCTTTCCAGGGGTTGTTGAAAAACCCGCTTGCTGACCCCTATACCCTCGGAGTGTCATCCGGCGCCTCGGTCGGTGCTGTGATGACGCTCTTTTTTGGTATTTCCATTCCGTTTTTAGGCACTTATACGCTTCCTGTATTCAGTATGGTCGGTGCTGCACTGACAATGTTCCTTGTGCTCGGATTCGCACGTCTCGTGGACCGTGCAATGAGGATGGAAACAATTATTTTAACTGGAATTATTTTTGGTTCATTCCTCGGTTCTGTCTTGTCATTGATGATTGCGCTTACTGGAGAAGAGTTGCGGCAAATTATTGGTTGGCTTCTCGGCAGTGTATCGATGCGGGGCTGGAATTACATAACGATGATATTGCCGTTTGTTGTCATCGGGTCCTTCATGTTGTGGCTGAACCGCCGCGAATTAAATGCGATGCTATTCGGGGAAGAACGGGCGCATTACTTAGGCGTCAATGTGAAACGACGCAAATTCAGTATTTTAATCGGAGGATCCATCCTTACCGGTTCTGCAGTCGCAGTGTCAGGTACGATTGGGTTTGTTGGGCTCGTAGTTCCGCATATGACAAGATTATTATGGGGTTCGGATCACCGCCACCTACTGCCGTTATCATTCATGAATGGTGCGACATTGCTTATCATTTGTGATCTGATTGCACGGACAATTATTGCGCCGACGGAACTTCCGGTTGGTGTAATTACTGCCTTTATCGGTGCGCCGGTTTTCGCATTCATCTTTTATAAACAACGAAGGGCAGGAGGAATGTGACATGTTAAACGTCGAAAATCTTTCCGGCGGTTACGGCAAAGAACCTATTGTGCAATCGGTGACGTTCCATGTCCGTAAAGGGGAGGTACTTGGAATACTCGGTCCAAACGGTAGCGGAAAATCAACGCTATTAAAAATGATTTCTGGCATTCTCCCGAAGGAAACGGGTTCTGTCCAAATTGAAGGACAAGATGCATCGAGTTACTCACAAAAAGAATTCGCCAGAAAAGTGGCAGTTCTGCCACAACTGAATGCCCATACATTTTCCCACACTGTGCGTGAAACGGTAGAACTGGGGCGTTATCCACATCAGTCAGGGTTATTTTCTTCGTGGTCGGATGAAGACGAGCGTGCTGTTACGGAAGCGTTAAGCAGTATGGAAATCACGCGTTACGCCGGGAGCGCAATTGAATTGCTATCGGGCGGTGAACAACAGCGCGTTTTCGTCGCGCAAGCGCTAGCTCAGGAAGCACCGATTCTATTGCTCGATGAACCGACAAATCACTTGGATATCGCGCATCAGCAACAACTTCTGGACACGATTCGTAAACAGGCCATCGATAAAGGCCTGACAGTCATTTCTGTATTCCATGACATCAACTTGGCGTCGTTATACTGCGATCGACTGCTGTTGATGAATAAAGGGGAAATCGTTAAAATCGGTGCACCGCAGGATGTCGTGAAAGAAGGAGAAATCGAGTCTGTTTATGGCGCGCGTGTCAAATCACAGCCTCATCCTGAACTACCGAAGCCTCAAATTACATTGTTGCCAGACACGAATGAAGAAATGAAACCTTTTACCATCGTAAGAGAAGACTTTTCGATATCATCAAACTATGTTGCGCTCAGAACACACCATCCGTTGAAAACAATCTCTTCTGCAGTCCACAATGCTGGAATGGGTTGGTATCGATCGTTTGTTAATCGGCATGTTGACGCTGATTACAATGTAGATGATGTCAAAGCTGAAAATGCATCTTATCTCGAGAGTCAAGGTTTTCATCTGGCGGAAACGGTCGGTATGATGACTGCTGTCACAACGGAGCATGCAGAAGTCAAGGAATACAAAGGCGATTTCGGCACGATCCTAATTGCGGTTACAGCCGGAGTCGGGAATGCTGTAGACGTTTCGCAAGCACTTACGCGTGACGAAAAACCCCGCGTTGGTACGATTAATACTTGGGTGATCATCAATGGTCAATTGCCAGACGAAGCATTTATCCAAGCGATGATTACTGCAACGGAAGCGAAAGTGAAAGCACTTCAAACGGAATCGATTCTGGATCCACTCACAGGCACAACTGCGACGGGAACTTCAACAGATAGCCTGCTTGTTGCGTCGACTCAGCAAGGCGAATTTCTTCCGTATGCAGGTCCAATCACGGAACTAGGGAAACTGATTGGCCATGGTGTCTATGACTGCACAGTGACGGCAATCCGTGCATACAAAAAGGCGAAAGGGTGGACGACGTGATTCCTGCACACTTTATGGCCATCGCTATTGGTTTTCTGCTAGACAGGGTAATTGGGGATCCCCCGAAATGGCCGCATCCCGTCCGCTGGATTGGGACGTTCATTTCCAAAATGGCAGCAGTTTTGAATAAAGGACGATTCCGTACATTGAAAGGGGCATTTACACTTTTCCTCACCGTCGGAATTGTTTTGTCCATTGTATTTTTTTTGGTTGGAATGGCTTATCAATTCAACCTCTACATAGGGATTCTTGTAGAATCAGTACTCATCGCCATCGGGCTTGCACAGAAGAGTTTACGGGAAGCAGCGCTAGACGTTTATCTCCCGCTTAATGAGAATGACTTACCAGCGGCACGAACGAAATTGTCTTGGATAGTTGGTCGTGACACCGATAAATTGAAAGAAAGCGGTATCGTACGCGGTGCTGTGGAAACGGTGTCCGAAAACATTGCGGATGGTGTCACATCCCCTTTATTCTGGGCTTTTTTACTTGGAGCACCCGGACTCTGGATGTACAAAGCGGTGAACACACTCGATTCGATGATTGGTTACAAAGACGAGCGTTTCGAGAAATTCGGGAAGTTTTCCGCCCGCGCAGACGATCTATTGAATTTCATCCCGGCACGCATAACGGGTTTATTAATCATTTTATATGCGCCGAATAAAGGCAAGATACCTTTCGGGAAACGGTTTTCCGGATGGAGTAAGGATGCAAGAAAACATCCAAGCCCGAACAGCGGATTTTTAGAAGCGGCAACAGCATGGCAACTTGGCGTTACACTTGGCGGAGCGAGTACCTATCAGAAAGTCCTATCAAAGCGTCCAGAACTCGGCCCAGGAAACAGTACACTGACGGCAATACATATCAAACAAACCATTACACAGATGCATGTCGTGTCTTTCATTTTTTGGATGGTACTAACAATGATTGGAGTGGTATTCTATGCAGTTGCCTGAACACGGTGCAAATCCGCACAGCGTATACGTAAAACTAGGCATACAACCGCCTGCACAGTTACTCGATTTCAGTGAAAATGTTAATCCAGCAGGACCTCCTGAATCCATTACACAGATGTGGCCGGATTTACTCGGAAGTCTGACGGCTTATCCGAATCCGGAAGGGGAGCCGTTCCTATCCGCGGCAGCAGATTATCACGGCGTTTCGACGGATTATGTATTTGCAGGAAACGGGGCAGCCGAACTGCTAGCTCTTCTGGCAAATCGATATCAAGGGAAGAAGGCAATCGTCGTACACCCCACATTTTCGGAATACGAGGCGACACTCACAGCAAAAAAAGTGGAGATTATTCGGGTTCACGCTTCGGAAGAGAACGAATTTAACTTACCGTTGAATGAGATTCTCCTTGCCATGAAATCAGCGTCTGTCTTATACCTTTGCACACCGAACAACCCGACCGGAATGATGCCGACGCGTGCGGAGTTAAAGGAGATTATTGACCACGGGGCTGAACTAGAATGTGACGTCGTATTAGACGAGGCCTTTATCGATTTCGTCGATGAATCCCTTTCCTCCATTCAAGCAATCAAGCACTATCCACATGTTTTAGTCGTGCGCTCAATGACGAAAATGTATGCGATTCCGGGAATTCGACTCGGCTATGTAGTGGCGAGTCCGAAAGTTATTCAGGAAATTAAAGCGCTGGCTCCGCATTGGAACGTTAATGGGTTAGCGGCTCAAATTGGAGCGGTTTGTTTACGAGAAGCATCATTCCGAGAGCATGCGATTAGGCATAGTAATTACGAGCGGGAGAAGATGACCTTATTTTTAATGGATAAGGGGTGCGCCGTTACAGATTCCACCACGAATTTTATTTCATTCAGACCTGGGGTAGGGCAGGATGCAAGGAAACTTTACAAAGACATGCTGTTACGGGGAATTGTTCTCCGTCATTCCGAAAACTTTCGAGGAATGGACGGAAGCTGGTTGCGCATTGGCATGAAAAACGAAGCTTCCATGAATCGCTTAAAGGAGGAGTTGTCGCAATGGTTCGCGGAAAACTGACGTTTGTAAGCGGCGGTGTGCGAAGTGGGAAGAGTGCTTACGCGGAGAAATCACTTGTAGATGAGGTGCGCAAAAGCGGAGGACGCCTTGTCTATATTGCATCCGGTACCGCAACCGACTTGGAAATGCAGGCGCGAATCGAGCGGCACATAGTCGATCGTATTGCTCATAATTGGAAGACGTTTGAACAGCCCACTAAGTTGGAAGACGTATTGCCATCTATCCATTCAGGGGATTGTATTCTTTGGGACTGCGCGACGACGTGGCTTGCAAACGAGTTATATGTTGGCTGGGATTTAGGACAACCTTGTATCGAACAAAAAGGGTGTATGGAACAGAAGGAAGAGCAACTGTACATAACAATCGACGCACTCTTGTCGAAAGTTGCTCATCTGATAATCGTTTCGAATGAAGTCTTTGATGAACTTCCGACAGAATACACTGAAACAGAAATCTATCGAAAATGGCTGGGATCTATCCACCAAAAGTTTGTCGCAAAAGCGGATAGAGCGATAGAAATGGACTATGGTATTCCGGTCGTATGGAAAAATGAACGGCGGGAGTTGACGGGATGAGAGGACTAATTGTTCTGGGGACAGCATCAGATTCCGGAAAAACAATGATTTGTACAGCGCTTTGCCGTATTTTATCCGACGAAGGTGTTCAAGTGACACCATTCAAATCTCAAAACATGTCCGGTTTTTCTGCAATAACGGAAAATGGACAAGAGATGAGTCGTGCGCAATATTTACAAGCAACGGCCGCCCGAACGATACCGTCCATTTACATGAACCCGATTTTACTAAAACCGGTAGCGGACATGAAATTAGAAGTCCTCTTTTTTGGGAAGAAATTTGGTCCTGTAGCTGGAATGGCATATCGAGAACAATTTTTCACCCGTGGAATCGAAGCAATTCAAACGTCACTGGCCAAACTTTCGGAAATGTATGAAACAGTTATCATCGAAGGCGCGGGAAGTCCTGCTGAAGTGAATCTCAATGACAGAGAAATTGTCAATATGCGTGTAGCGGAAATCGCGGATGTGCCGGCTGTTTTGGTGGCAGATATCGATCGAGGTGGTGCCATTGCTTCGATTGTGGGTACGTTACAACTCTTGCAACCCGAACACCGTGCGCGCGTCAAAGCAATTATTATCAACAAATTCCATGGCGATGTCTCGTTGTTCCAAGATGGAATTGAATTCATCGAAACCTACACGGGCATTCCGGTGGCGGGCGTTATTCCTTTTAAAGTCGATCATGGCATCGAAGAGGAAGATATGGACCGACCAGTTATGGAAGCGCCCGCGGGAGTCGACGTCTACGATGCGTGGGCAAGTCATGTCAAATCACATCTCAACTGGCCGCTGATGAAAAAAGTGATTTCACAATCCGGTGGGACACAATGAACGGATTATTGCTTGCCGTACAGTTTTTCACCGCAATTCCCATACGAAAAGAATTGCCACTTGGCCGGAAAGAAGTGACGGCAATGTATGTCGCGCTTCCGTTTGTCGGAGCGGTAATTGGACTTGCGATGTACGGCGTGTCAGAACTCCTATTGAATGATTTGCAAATAGGCACATTTCTGGCGGCTGTGTTGGTTGTTTTGACGGGTATCCTATTGACGGGCGGTTTACATTTGGATGGCTGGGCGGATGCGGGCGATGCATTCTTTTCATACAAAGACCGTGAAAAACGGTTGGAAATTCTAGATGACCCACGCCTTGGTGCATTTGGAACGATGGCGCTCGTTTTACTAATCATTCTAAAAATCGCTTTGTTCAATGAAATCTTAATGCGTGAAATAGGAAATGGTGCATTATTTATAGCCATCCCTTTTCTAGCGAGAGCTGCTATGAATCTGTATTTCACGACTGTACGACCCGCGAAAGATACAGGGATCGCGCACTTCTTTAAAGGGAATATGTCATCAAAATCGGTCATTGGATGGACGTTACTCGGCAGTATTGTGATTTTAGTAGGAATCGGATTTTTGATGAACATGGTAATTCCCGCTACCCTCGCGGTTGTGCTCATAGTCGCATTGTTCATATACCGCAGATGGACAGTGAAACATTTCGGAGGTGTTAGTGGTGACTTGTGCGGTGCATTCATTGAAGGGGCGGAGGCGCTTTTATGGCTCACAGTCTTGTGCTTTATCTGATTCGGCATCTCCCAACTTTAGGCAATCAACAGCGTAAGTACATTGGCTGGACGGATGAACCCATTGTGGAAACGAGCGAACGGAGATGGATGCTACCGGACATGCCGCAACACGTATACGGTAGCGATCTTCTTCGCGCAAAACAAAGTGCGGCACTCTATTTCCCACAAGCTAATTTTCAAGCAGATACTAGTTGGCGAGAATGTAATTTTGGTGTGTTTGAAGGGAAAACGTACGCGGAACTTGAAAAGAACATGAACTATAGGAATTGGATTGACGATCCCTATGCGATTGCGCCTTTAAACGGGGAAAGTTTGGCGGATGTAGAAACGCGTGTAGTTGCAGCGCTGAAACAATTGCCGAACAAATCGGTTGTTGTCACGCATGGCGGACCAATCCGTGCAATTCTAACGAAGTTTTCACCTGAGGCAAAAGAGTTCTGGTCGTGGAATGTCCCCCACGGAACAGGGTACCGGCTTGAATGGGAAAGTGACAATGCATTCGAGGAGGGGAAAGTATGCACGTATTTATCGGCGGTGCCCATAACGGCAAGCGGGACTATGTGAAAAAGTGGCTGACGGAACGTGGTAAACACAATGTTCAATGGTTCGAAGGGAATTGTCCTGAAGCTAGTAATCCAGTCAATCCGGATGCTACCCAAACAATCGTTGTAGCCGGAATTGAGAAGTGGCTAGCTGAAACGAAATTGCCGGAGGAAGTGGCAGTTGAATATGTAATGAAGAGCGTATCGCTACAACAGGATACAGTACTTATTTTAACCGATATTGGACGGGGAATTGTTCCGATAGATGCAAACCAGCGAAGGTTAAGAGATACTGTAGGCCGGCTTTATCAGCGGTTGCTCGCGGAAGCGGATGACGTGACACGAATTTGGTACGGCCTTGCAAAACCACTAAAGAAAAGGGGAGATTTTAAATGAAGATTTATACACGTACTGGGGATAAAGGACAAACGAGTCTAATTGGAGGACGCGTCGACAAAGACAGTCTTCGAGTTGAAGCATACGGCACGATGGATGAATTGAATTCATTCGTAGGGAAGGCAATGACGGAACTAGATCCTGCAATTTTTGCAGATATGCTGACAGATTTAGAAGCCATTCAAAATGAATTATTCGATGGCGGAGGCGACTTAGCAAACGTTATGAAAGAACGTCATTATAAATTAGCCGAAGAACCGGTGGAAGTACTTGAACAACGTATTGATGCACTCATGGAAGAAGCGCCGCCTTTGGAAAAGTTCATCTTACCGGGTGGAACACCTGCTGCCGCAACGCTTCATATTGCGCGAACTGTCGCGAGACGTGCTGAACGCCAAACAGTTTCGCTTTTGAAAGCTGAAGAAGATGTGCCGGCAGTCGTCCAACGCTATTTGAACAGACTTTCCGACTATCTTTTTGTCGCTGCACGCATTGCGAATTCACGGGTAAATGTGCCTGATAATGAGTATGTAAGAAGCGCGAAAGTGTTCAGAACTGACAAGAAAAAGGAGGATTAAACGATGCAGTTGAAAAAGCTGACATTGACAGCGTTGTTTGTCGCACTTTGTGTCGTTGGCGGAATGATAAAAATCCCGTCTGGCATCGGTTCGTTGGCACTCGATACGGTTCCGGCGCTTATCTCGGCTGCCTTTCTTCCACCCGTCTTCTCGGGGGTAGCCGCAATGCTCGGGCACACAGCCTCTGCAATGTATGCGGGTTTTCCTTTAGGTCCATTTCACGTGCTCATTGCACTTGAAATGTTCGTCATTGTTATCATCTTTGCACGTCTGCATAAAGCGGAGCGCCCGATTGCGAAATGGCTATTTTTCATAGTGGCAAATGGTTTGATTGCGCCGCTACCATTTTATTTCCTAATTTCACCAGCATTTTTCATAGGAGCAGTTCCGTTCCTATTGCTTGCTACAATCGTCAACGCAGTTGTGGCGGCGGTTGTCATGCCGTCACTTCAGCATATCGTGACTGGGCGCTTGGGTGTTCTTAAGTGAGGAATGCCATTGATATCGGAAATGGCATGATCGCGACGACCGATAATTCGGGCGGTATTGGTGAAAAACCAGGTGATCTCGTTACTGTGCCAGACAGAATCACGGCATACTTTGCTGCTCGCGTGACGCTGCTCGAGCAATGGGCAACGCGAGCGGAACCTATTACGATTCTAATTCATAATTTTAGCGGCAGTGACAGTTGGGAAAATTATGTGGCTGGTGTGACGGATTTATTTCTTGAAGCAGGGCTTGAAGTGCCGTCAATTAGCGGCAGTTCGGAAACGAATATGGAGCTGGTCCAATCAGCAATGGCAGTGACGATGATTGGGAAGCGAGTAGAGGCCCCAGCTACAGAAAGAGTTGCCTGGTTTACATACGGTAAGCCCCTAGTCGGGGATGAAGTGCGGGAACAAGCGGAAGAAATTGCATCTGTTTCCCTCATTCACGAGGCGATGAAAAAGGGAATCGTCCATCAAATCTGGCCAGTCGGCTCAAGCGGCATTTTAGAAGAAGTCCGTTTGTTAACCGGAATAAAAGACGCGCGCATTGAAACTGTTTTAGATCCACTGAAATCAGCGGGTCCGTCAACAGTCGTCCTCCTCGCCATTCCAGAAACGAAAATAAAGGAGGCCGCAACGTTTTTCGGTCCGCTATTGAATCAATTAAAAATAATTACTTGAAACCTGTAGATTTCTTGCAGGTTTTTTCTGTGATTAAGAAGTGGAATCGTATATTCGGCGCGAGCTACCGCCCGAATCCAACATGCAACCGCCCAATCCCGGCCCCCAACCGCCTGAATTCCACCCCGAACCACCCACCCATCAGCAAACAAACCAAAACCGAAACTAAATTTCTATCTAATCTAAAAATATCTGTTGACTGAATGCTCATTCATAATTAAAATAGAAAATAGACATCGACAAGAATACTATTTTCGACTACACTGTCTATAATATTCAAACAATTTAAGGGGGGGAGAATATATGCATCCATTGCTTATTGCCAATTGGATTCTGTTTTTCGCAGTCGTGGCCTATGCGCTTGCACTGTTCACACATTTAATTCGAACACGGATTCAATTTATCAAACTGGGGAAGAAAGAAGAATTTGATAATAATGTCTCCGAACGACTACGTAAAATCTGGGTGTACGTATTCGGACAAAAGAAACTATTAAAAGATAAAAAAAGTGGAGCGATCCACCTCATGTTTTTCTACGGGTTTTTACTCGTGCAATTCGGGGCCATCGATCTTATCTGGAAAGGGTTAAAGCCGGGATCTCACTTACCATTCGGTCCACTTTATCCTGCTTTTACATTTTTCCAAGAAATCGTTGCATTAACGATTCTCGTTGCGGTTGTGTGGGCATTCCATCGCCGTTATATCGAGAAACTTGTCCGTCTGAAACGCGGATGGAAATCGGGACTTGTTCTGATTTTCATTGGGGGGCTTATGGTTTCGACGTTACTTGCAAACGGTATGAACATGATTTGGCAAGGACATGCAGCGTCATGGACTGAACCAATTGCATCTGCAATTGCCATGATTTTCAGCTTTATGCCGGAAACTGGGGCAGCCGTCATATTCTTTATTGCTTGGTGGATTCATCTATTAATCTTACTAACATTCCTTGTCTATGTGCCGCAATCGAAACACGCGCACTTGATTGCAGGGCCTGCCAACGTTTATTTTCACCGTCTTGACCATGCGGGCAGATTAAAGCCAATCGACTTCGAAGCATTGGAAAATGTGGAAGATGGAGAAGAAATGCCGCCGCTTGGAGTAGGGAAGATTACTGACTTTACACAGCTGCAAATGATTGACTTATACGCTTGCGTCGAATGTGGACGCTGTACGAATATGTGTCCAGCGACAGGGACTGGTAAAATGCTGTCCCCGATGGACTTGATCACAAAACTTCGTGATAACTTAACCAATACGGGTGCACTTGTCACGAAGAAGAATCCGTGGGTGCCAGCGCTCGCATTCAACAAAACAAAAGGTAACCAGATTGCATTTGCAGCCGGACTTGAAGGCGCAACAATGGACGATATCTATAACCCGTCCCTAATCGGCGATATTATCACTGAAGAGGAAATCTGGGCATGTACAACTTGCCGTAACTGTGAAGACCAATGTCCAGTTATGAATGAGCACGTTGATAAAATCATCGACCTTCGCCGTTACCTTGTGATGACAGAAGGGAAAATGGACCCGGATGCACAACGCGCGATGACAAACATCGAACGTCAAGGAAATCCTTGGGGGCTGAACCGTAAAGAAAAAGAAAACTGGAGAGATGCACGTCCAGATCTTCAAATTCCAACGGTTAAAGAATTGAAGAAAGCGGGTGAAGAATTCGAGTACCTGTTCTGGGTAGGCTCGATGGGTTCATTCGACAATCGTTCACAAAAAATCGCCTTATCCTTTGTACATCTCATGAACGAAGCAGGCATCAAGTTCGCTATTCTAGGCAATAAAGAAAAGAACTCAGGAGATACGCCGCGTCGTCTGGGGAATGAGTTTTTATTCCAAGAACTGGCTACATCCAACATCGATGAGTTCGAAAAAGCGGGCGTCACAAAAATTGTTACGATTGACCCGCATGCGTACAATATTTTTAAAAACGAATACCCGGACTTCGGATTTAAAGCGGAAGTCGTCCATCATACAGAAATGCTATACGAACTTGTGGTTCAAGGGAAATTGAAACCGGAACATGCCATCAATGAAACAATCACATTCCATGATTCATGTTATCTGGGTAGATACAACGACGTTTATGATCCGCCGCGTGAAATTCTCAAAGCGATTCCAGGAGTTGAGCTTGTTGAGATGAAGCGTAATCGCGAAGACGGCATGTGCTGTGGAGCGGGTGGAGGACTAATGTGGATGGAAGAAGATTCAGGCCACCGCATTAACGTTGCCCGAACTGAACAAGCGCTTGAAGTGAGTCCGGGAATCATTTCGTCTGGCTGCCCTTACTGCCTGACAATGCTATCAGACGGAACGAAAGCAAAAGAAGTCGAAGAAACGGTCGGTACGTACGACATCGCTGAATTGCTGGAGCGTTCCATTTTCGGTGAAAACTGGAGTCCTGTTCTAGCAGAAGAAGTAGAGTCAATTTTGCAATAAATCATTGCGGAACAGACAATACTGTCGTACAATTAATAGAATAAGAACTATGAATTACCAATAAAAAGGAGTGGAAACACTCCTTTTTATTTGAATATTAACCGAGCGAGCGTTCAGTCGTTCGATGTAAATGAAAAATGAAAGCGGCTACACCAACTACAAAGGGGCGATAAGGGAATGGGAAGAACAGTTATCTTGAGCGGGGCACGTACGCCATTTACAAAGTTAGGCGGAGCATTAAAATCGATGACAGCAAGCGATCTCGGAGGTATTGCCATCAAAGGGGCATTGAGCCGCGCGGATGTAAAACCGGAAGAAATCGGTGAAGTGATTATTGGAACAGTATTACAAGCGGGGCAAGGACAAATTCCATCAAGACAAGCTGCAACGAAGGCAGGACTGCCATGGTCTGTGAAAACGGAAACCATTAACAAAGTTTGTGCATCGGGCATGCGAAGCGTAACACTTGGCGATCAGTTAATTCGTCTGGGGGACGAAGAAGTAATTGTTGCAGGTGGAATGGAATCGATGTCTTGCGCTCCTTACTACGTACCAAAAGCACGATACGGACTGAAAATGGGCGATGCAGAACTGATTGACGGTTTGATTTACGATGGACTTTCTTGTTCATTCTCACCTAAGCGCGTCCATATGGGCACATACGGCAATGCGACTGCAGAAGAATTCGCATTAACGCGCGAAGCACAAGATGCGTGGTCACTGCGCAGTCATGAACGTGCACTTAAAGCAATTGATTCGGGCTTGTTCGCAAAAGAAATCATTCCCGTAGAGGTCCCGCAGCGTAAAGGTGAGCCCGTTTTAGTTGATACGGATGAAGCACCACGCCGTACGACATCTCTCGAATCACTCGCGAAATTGCGTCCGGTATTTGGCAAAGACGGTACTATTACGGCAGGAAACGCACCTGGCGTTAACGACGGTGCATGTGCACTGATTCTGATGAATGAAGAGCGTGCCCTGAAAGAAGGGAAAACACCTCTTGCGACAATTATCGGCCATGCAGAAGTTGCCATTGAACCGGAAAACTTCCCGCAAACACCTGGACTTGTCATCAATGCATTACTTGAAAAAACAGGTAAGAAACTAGAAGACATAAAGTTATTTGAAATAAATGAAGCATTTGCAGCAGTTGCGCTAGCAAGCACGCAAATTGCGGAGTTAGATCCTGAAAAAGTAAACGTCAACGGCGGGGCGGTTGCGCTAGGTCATCCAATCGGAGCGAGTGGAGCGCGTATTATCCTGACACTTGCACATGAATTGAAACGTCAAGGCGGCGGCATTGGTATCGCAGCGATTTGTTCAGGCGGAGGCCAAGGCGACGCGATCATGATTGAAGTAGCTAAATCAGAATAATACGGAGGAGGAATCGACCAAATGGCTATTAAAAAGATAATGGTTATCGGAGCAGGACAGATGGGTGGAGGCATTGCTCAAGTTTGTGCACAAGCGGGCTTCGACGTGAAATTGAATGATATCAAAGAAGAATCCTATGTTAAAGGACTTGCGGTCATTACGAAAAACCTTTCACGCAACGTTGAAAAAGGACGTATGACGGAAGATGAAAAATCTGCCGTTCTCGGACGCATCACAAAATCACTCGATCTACAAGACGCATCAGACGTAGATATTGTCATCGAAGCAGCTGTTGAAAACATGGCCATTAAAAAGTCGATTTTTGAAAAGTTGGATGAAATTGCACCGCAACATGCAATCCTCGCATCTAATACATCATCTCTTCCAATTACTGAAATTGCGGCGGCGACAAAACGTCCTGAACAAGTGATTGGCATGCACTTCATGAATCCGGTTCCTGTTATGAAACTTGTTGAAATCATACGGGGTCTGGCAACAGCTGACGAAGTATACAAAGCAGTCGAAGAAATGACTGTGAAATTATCAAAAACACCGGTTGAAGTGAATGACTTTCCTGGATTTGTCGCAAACCGCATACTTATGCCGATGATTAACGAAGCAATTTACACGCTCTATGAAGGCGTTGCAACTGAAGAAGCAATTGACGAAGTGATGAAACTTGGCATGAATCACCCAATGGGACCACTACAACTAGCAGATTTCATCGGACTCGACACATGCTTGTATATTATGGAAACCTTGCACGAAGGATTCGGCGACTCAAAATATCGCCCATGTCCGCTACTTAGAAAGTATGTTAAAGCAGGATGGCTAGGGAAGAAATCAGGCCGAGGATTCTACGTTTACGAATAACTAACGCTTTCAATATAAAGGGGAAATTATAATGGATTTATCATTCACCGAAGAACAGCAGATGATGCGCGACATGGTAATAAACTTTGCGAAAACCGAAATTGAACCGTTCATTCCACGTATGGAAGCTGGGGAATTTCCACGTGAAATCTTGAAGAAAATGGGCGGTCTCTGTTTAATGGGCATTACCGTTCCTGAAGAATACGGCGGAGCGGGCATGGATTTCATCTCGTATATTAGCGCTATCCATGAACTATCGAAAGTCAGCGCGGTTGTGGGTGTTATTCTTTCCGTTCATACTTCAGTCGGTACAAATCCGATTATCTATTTCGGTAACGACGAACAAAAAAGTCGTTACCTTCCCAAACTAGCGAGCGGCGAATACCTTGGTGCATTCTGTCTGACAGAAGCTTCTTCTGGTTCTGATGCGGGATCACTTAAAACACGCGCCGTCAAAAAAGAGGACCACTACGTCTTAAACGGGTCTAAAATGTTCATTACAAACGGTGGAGAAGCAGATGTCTACATCGTCTTCGCAGTGACAGATCCAACAAAAGGGACTTACGGAATATCCGCATTCATTGTAGACAAAGACACTCCGGGTCTCGTAATTGGGAAAGATGAACAAAAAATGGGGCTTCACGGATCACGAACAGTAGAGTTGTCGTTTGATCAAATGAAAGTTCCTGCGATAAACCTACTGGGCAAAGAAGGCGAAGGATTCAAAATTGCGATGGCGAATCTTGACGTGGGTCGCATCGGTATCGCAGCGCAAGCACTTGGAATCGCTGAAGCCGCACTTGAAGCAGCAACAGATTACGCGAAACAACGCGTCCAATTCGGTAAACCAATTGCCGCTCAACAGGGCGTAGGATTCAAACTGGCAGACATGGCCACCGCAGTCGAATCGGCGAAATTGCTCGTATACCGGGCTGCACAACTACGCGCAGAAGGACTGCCTTGCGGAAAAGAAGCATCGATGGCTAAATTGTTCGCATCACGAGCGGCAGTGGAAGGCTCGATTGAAGCGGTACAAGTGTTTGGTGGCTACGGTTATACTGAAGATTATCCAGTCGAACGTTATTTCCGTGATGCAAAAGTGACGGAAATCTATGAAGGTACAAGCGAAATTCAACGCATTGTCATTAGTAAACATTTGATGAAGTGACTTATAAAAATACGCCAACACAAAATACCAAATAAGGTGGGAAACCCAATGAACTTTAAATTATCCGAGGAACACGAAATGATTCGCAAAATGGTTCGCGATTTCGCAGAAAAAGAAGTTGCACCAACTGCAGCTGAACGCGATGAAGAAGAACGTTTTGACATGGATATCTTCAAGAAAATGGCTGAACTCGGCCTGACGGGTATTCCTTGGCCAGAAGAATACGGCGGCATTGGCAGTGACTTCCTTGCTTATTGTATCGCTGTAGAAGAATTGTCACGCGTCTGTGCTTCAACAGGAGTTACACTTTCCGCACATACATCACTTGCAGGCTGGCCTGTATTCAAATACGGTACGGAAGAACAGAAACAGCAATACCTTCGACCAATGGCAGAAGGTACGAAAATGGGCGCATACGGCTTAACTGAACCAAGTTCGGGTTCTGATGCAGGTGGCATGCGCACTTCTGCAAAACGAGACGGGGACGATTACGTCTTGAATGGCTCTAAAATCTTCATCACAAACGGCGGAATTGCAGACATATACATCGTCTTCGCGGTCACTGACCCAGATTCAAAACATAAAGGCACAAGCGCATTCATCGTAGAAAAAGACTTCCCAGGCTTCTCAGTTGGGAAAAAAGAGCGGAAACTCGGAATTCGTTCATCGCCTACAACTGAAATAATGTTTGACAATTGCCGTGTACCAAAAGAAAACCTTCTTGGCGAAGAAGGACAGGGCTTCATAATCGCGATGAAAACACTCGATGGCGGTCGTAACGGAATCGCTGCACAAGCAGTTGGAATTGCACAAGGTGCACTTGATGCATCCGTTGACTATGCAAAAGAACGCGTTCAGTTCGGTAAACCGATTGCAGCAAACCAAGGCATCGGATTTAAATTGGCAGACATGGCGACAGCGACAGAAGCTTCACGACTGCTGACTTACCAAGCAGCTTGGCTAGAGTCGAATGACTTACCATACGGTAAAGCATCGGCAATGGCGAAATTGATGGCTGGAGATACAGCGATGAAAGTTACGACAGACGCTGTTCAAGTATTCGGCGGCTATGGTTATACAAAAGATTATCCGGTTGAGCGATACATGCGTGATGCGAAAATTACGCAGATTTACGAAGGAACGCAAGAAATTCAGCGTCTCGTCATCTCCCGTATGCTAACTAAATAAGCTAGGGAGGAGTATTAGGATGAACAAAAGAGAAGTGAAATCGTCTGTCAAAGATGAAAGTTTGATTGAAAAACGGCGTGAACAGATGATCCATGGTGCGGTGAAACTATTTAAAGAGAAAGGGTTCCATCGAGCAACGACCCGTGAAATCGCGAAAGCAGCGGGGTTCAGCATCGGAACGCTTTATGAATACATTCGCACGAAAGAAGATGTGCTCTATCTAGTCTGCGACAGCATTTATAACGAAGTGCACGATCGCCTATCCGCCCTGCCTATTAAGGAAGGAACTGTGGAAGGTCTAAAAGTGGCCATTGATCAGTATTTCCATTTGATAGACGATATGTCGGATGAATTCGTTGTCATGTACCAAGAAACGAAATCGTTGCCAAAAGATGCCTTGCAATACGTCTTAACGAAAGAAATGGAAATGGCCGCCTTGTTCGAAAATCTTCTGCAGGCATGTGCAAAGTCGGGGGAACTGCGCATTGCGGAAGAAGAAATCGGAATTGCAGCACATCATATCGTCGTTCAAGGTCAGATGTGGGCATTCCGCAGATGGGCTTTGCAAAAAAACTATAAAATAGAAGATTATATCCGCGTTCAAACGGATCAGCTATTCAAGGGGTTAATCGGGGGATAGATTAAAAAACGACAATCTAAATGGTTGAATGTTCATAAGGCGCCATGTACTCACATAATTCATGAACCTCGAATTGTTTGAGTACCTGGCACCTATATCAGAAGGGGTGTTCTATATATGGAAACAGTTGAGATTTACAAACCGAAACACCATATCCGGTTCGTTACAGCGTCGAGTCTTTTCGATGGACATGATGCATCCATTAATATTATGCGTCGCATTTTACAAGCAAGCGGAGCTGAGGTCATTCACCTGGGTCACAATCGCTCTGTTGAAGAAGTGGTCAATGCCGCAATTCAGGAAGACGTCCAAGCAATCGCAATGTCATCGTACCAGGGTGGGCACGTTGAATACTTCAAATACATGTATGATCTTCTTCAGGAAAAAGGGGCTCCGCACATCCACATTTACGCAGGTGGCGGCGGAGTAATTATCCCGAAGGAAATTAAAGAGCTGCATGATTATGGCATCACATGGATCTTTTCACCGGAAGACGGGCGCAAAATGGGCCTACAAGGGATGATTAACCGGATGATGGAACAATGTGATTTCCTTACAGAAACAGATAACGAAATGGAAAACCTTGAAAAAGTTAGTGCTAGTCAGCCGGAAATACTTGCGAATTTAATTACTTATGCGGAAGAAATGTACGGTAAAAACGATCCGCAAGCGACTGCCGTTCTTGAAAAAGCACGTACGCTATCTAAAAACACACCGATTCTCGGAATTACAGGAACGGGTGGGGCAGGGAAAAGTTCGTTAACTGACGAGCTCATTCGCCGCTTCCTCCACGAACTGCCCGAGAAAAAAGTAGCGATTCTATCCATCGACCCGACGAAACAGAAAACGGGTGGTGCTTTGTTAGGGGACCGAATTCGCATGAATGCCATCTTCAACAAACGTGTATTCATGAGAAGTCTTGCGACACGCGGTTCTCGTACGGAACTTTCCGGTGCCATTAAAGATGTATTAGACATCGTCAAAACAGCCGGATTCGACCTGATTGTGATTGAAACAAGCGGAATAGGTCAAGGCGATGCAGAAATTACAGAAGTATCCGATGCTTCGATGTATGTTATGACAAGTGAATTCGGCGCGCCGACACAACTTGAAAAGATTGACATGATTGACTTCGCGGACCTCATCGTCATCAATAAATTCGAACGTAAAGGCTCTGAAGATGCACTGCGCCAAGTGCAAAAACAGTATCAGCGCAGTCATCTTCTCTGGGATAAAAACTTAGATACAATGCCGGTCTATGGCACAATCGCTAGCCAGTTCAATGATAAAGGGACGAATTCGCTTTTCGCGGCACTTGTAAATGTGCTGAATGAAAAATGTGATCTTGACTGGGAAACTTCGTATGGACAATTTGTAAAAACACAAAAACAAAATGTAATCATACCGAACGATCGTCAGCAATACTTACGGGAAATTTCCGATACAGTCCGCGGTTACCATAAAAAGTCCATCGTGCAGGAAACACTGGCTCGCAAACTCTTCCAGCTTGAAGGAGCCATTCAAACGGTCAACGAACAGGCACCGGATGATGCACTCGTAACTTCGCTGCAAACACTTGCGGAGGGCATTAAGGAAGAATTGACGGCGGAATCGAAACGTATTCTAGCAAACTGGGAAAAGTTGAAAGAAGCCTATGCGGGTGATGAATTCATCACAAAAGTGCGCGATAAAGAACTGCGAACCGCTTTGACGACAACGAGCCTTTCTGGATTGAAAATACCGAAAGTCGCATTGCCGAAATTCAAGGATTATGGGGAAATTCTTCGTTGGGTGTATGCAGAGAACGTTCCGGGATCGTATCCCTATACAGCAGGCGTATTCCCGTTCAAACGTGAAGGGGAAGATCCAAAACGTCAATTCGCAGGAGAAGGAACGCCTGAACGGACGAACCGTCGTTTTCACTATTTATCAAAAGATGACGACGCAAAGCGTCTATCAACAGCATTCGACTCTGTGACTTTGTACGGAGAAGACCCAGATGAACGCCCGGATATTTATGGGAAAGTCGGGGAATCGGGGGTCAGTATCTGTACGCTTGAAGACATGAAAAAGCTATATGAAGGGTTTGACTTGTGCGCACCGGCAACATCCGTTTCGATGACCATCAACGGTCCAGCTCCTATCATTCTAGCAATGTTCATGAATACGGCTATTGATCAGCAAGTGCGCATCAATGAGGAAAAACTTGGTCGTGCTTTGACAGTTGAAGAGTTTACAGAGGTCAAAGAGGGAACACTGCAAGCCGTGCGCGGTACGGTACAAGCAGATATTCTGAAAGAGGACCAAGGACAAAACACATGTATCTTTTCGACTGAATTTGCACTGCGTATGATGGGGGATATCCAACAGTACTTCATCGACCAAAAAGTGCGTAACTATTACTCGGTATCGATTTCGGGTTACCATATCGCTGAAGCAGGCGCGAATCCCATTTCACAATTGGCTTTCACTTTATCAAACGGCTTCACGTACGTGGAATATTACTTGAGCCGCGGCATGAATATCGATGATTTTGCTCCGAACTTGTCGTTCTTCTTCTCGAACGGACTCGATCCGGAATACACGGTAATCGGCCGAGTTGCTCGCCGCATTTGGGCTGTGGCAATGCGCGAGAAATACGGCGCAAACGAACGCAGCCAAAAGTTGAAGTACCATGTCCAAACATCCGGGCGCAGCTTGCACGCACAGGAAATTGATTTTAACGATATCCGTACTACGTTACAAGCACTTATGGCTCTGCAGGACAACTGTAACTCGCTACACACGAATGCTTACGACGAAGCAATTACAACACCAACGGAAGAATCAGTCCGTCGTGCAATGGCAATTCAAATGATCATTACAAGCGAACACGGTCTATCCAAAAACGAAAACCCGCTCCAAGGGGCATTCATCGTCGAAGAATTGACGGACCTCGTCGAAGAAATGGTCCTACAGGAATTCGAAAGCCTCAACGACCGCGGCGGCGTGCTCGGTTCAATGGAAACACAATACCAACGCGGAAAAATTCAAGAAGAATCCATGCACTATGAAATGAAAAAACATTCAGGAGAATTGCCAATCATCGGCGTCAACACCTACCTGAACCCGAACCCACCATCTTCAGAAGACGTCGACAACATGGAAATCGCACGTGCCACACAACAAGAAAAAGAAACACAAATCATCAACTTACGTGCATTCAAAACAAAACACGAAGACCAAACCGAAGCAGCCTTACAAAAACTAAAAGAAGTAGCAGTCTCAGGCGGCAACATCTTCGAACAACTAATGGACTCAGTAAGAGTAGCAAGCCTAGGCCAAATCACAAACGCCCTCTACGAAGTAGGCGGGCAATATAGAAGGAATATGTAGTAAGAAAAGCGGAAGCGGCCGTTTAGCCTCGACAGGCGCTTCAGGTTATCTGAAAAAGGCGCCCTTTGCCTTTATCAGATAACCTGAAGCGACCCGAGAGGCTGGCCGCTGCAGCTAGACAATACGAAAAGCGGAAGGCGCCGCTAAGACGCGCCAGGTAGGCGGGATGAAGTTCAATCCCGCCCTGCTGGAGGGGCAACTGAAAAAGGCGCCCTTTGCCTTTATCAGTTGGCTTGAAGCGACCCGAGCGTCTGGTCGCTGCAGCTGGCCAACAAAGGAACACTACACGACCTACAACTTGTAGGTCTAAAGCAGACACAAATCCGTGCAAACTTCGGTTAGCACGGATTTTCTTGTCATATTAAGCATTAATACCTGCATACATTCTAAATACTTTTCGTTTTATTGGATATTGGCTGTTATTTCCACGTATAATGGGTAGAATGGCTGGAAGGGGTGCAGGGATGAAAATGTATCACCATGTAATAATCATAGTCATCCTTGTCACTCTTATCTTTTTTCTGTATGATAAAGGATTAGGAGCCATCCCATTTTTACTTACTGGAGTATATTTGGGGTTTATTTGTGTGAAAGAAATCCTATACTTTAAAAAGAGTAAAAGATTGTAGCATATTCCGTACGGTATTGTTTATAATGATAAGTATGTTTGTTTTTATCCCGCTAATTGAAGTTTCGCTTTATAGAAAGGACGTGTGTTTATTGAATATCCGTGAAATGACAAAAGATCAACTGTTTGAAGAATCAATGATAGACATCGCATATGCAGTTTTGGCTGAAAGAAAAGAGCCGCTTACATTACTTCAGCTGATGGACGCAGTCCGTAAACTGAACGGTGTAACAGAACGTGTAATGAGAACAAAGTTGCAACAGTTCTACACGGACATGAATATTGACGGAAGATTCCTTGCCATCAATGATAATCGCTGGGGATTACGTGAATGGTATCCGGTTGATCAGATAGAAGTGGAAACAGCTCCAGTCGTAAAAGTACGCAAGAAGAAGAAAAAGAAAAAAGTTGTGCTTGAAGATGAGGATATCATTGAGGACGAAGACGACGAGGATGAGTTGTTCGACGAAGAATTCGATGAACTGCTCGAAGACGACGACGACGATGAAGACGATGATGACGACGATGATGAAGAAGATGAAGAGGTCGTTGAAATTGAAGTGGACCTTCTCGAACCTGATGATGACCTTGAAATCATTCCTGATGATGTAGAACTTGATGACGAAGAAGAAGAGGAAGAAGAAGAGGAATAATTACTTGACTTCACGCGTCCGAAACTATAAGATTTTACTGGGCTCCTTAAAAGGACAAGAATCAGTATATATGCGCTCCTCCTGTAGATTATTGTCTACAGATGGGGCGCTTTTTTATTTTTTTAGTAAGTAAAGAGAAAAATGGAGGAATTGCACATGACTAAATTTATTTTTGTAACCGGCGGCGTAGTCTCGTCACTTGGTAAAGGCATTAACGCAGCATCACTTGGCCGTTTGTTGAAAAGTCGGGGACTTCAAGTTACAATTCAGAAATTCGATCCATACATTAACGTTGACCCTAGGATGATGAGTCCTTTGCAGCACGGTGAGGTTTTTGTGACAGAAGACGGGGCGGAAACGGATCTGGATCTTGGTCATTATGAACGCTTCATCGACATTAAATTGAACAAATTCTCAAACGTTACGATGGGGAAAGTCTATTCATCCGTACTAAAAAAAGAACGCCGTGGTGATTATAATGGAGCAACTGTCCAAGTTATTCCCCATATTACAAATGAAATAAAAGGCTTGCTTATACGTGCAGGAAAAGAGACAAATGCAGACGTCGTCATCACAGAGATTGGCGGTAGCGTCGGCGACATCGAATCGCTTCCATATTTAGAAGCCATCCGTCAGATGAAGACAGATCTTGGTAAAAGTGATGTTATGTACATCCATAACACACTCATTCCTTACTTGCATGCGGCTGGAGAAATGAAGTCGAAACCAACACAACACAGTGTTAAAGAACTAAGAAGTCTAGGTATCCAACCGAATTTAATCGTGGTTCGCAGTGAACACCCGGTACCGAAAGATATGAAAGACAAAATTGCATTGTTTGCCAGCATCAAACCGGAAGAAGTTATTGAAGCCCTTGATGCTGAATCGCTTTATGAAGTTCCTCTGCGTTTGCACGAACAAAATATGGATAAAATCGTAGTTGACTTCCTTGAGCTTGAGACGAAAGAACCGGATATGACAGAGATTGAAGCATTGGTTCGTAAAGTGAAATCCCTTTCGAAAAAAATCCGTATTGGACTTGTTGGGAAATATGTTGAAATGCAGGATGCGTATATCTCTGCAGTAGAAGCACTTCGCCATGCAGGTTATGACTTTGACACGGATATTGAAATGAAATGGATTAATTCTGAAGAAGTTACAGCAGAAAATGCAAATGAAATTTTATCAGATGTCGACGGGATTCTTGTACCTGGAGGATTTGGAAATCGCGGAATCGATGGCAAAATTGAAGCAATCACATATGCGCGTACACATAATGTGCCTTTCTTCGGAATTAGCCTAGGCATGCAATTGGCTGCTGTTGAATATGCACGCAATGTAATGGGAATTGAAAACGCTCATTCCGTTGAATTCGATAAAGAGACCAAAAACCAAATTTTCGAAAGCCCGGCTGAGAGCAATGGAATTGCGGAAGATTATTTCCGTTTAGGTGCCTATCCGTGTAAATTGAAAGAAGGTACAAAAGCAAGTGGTGCATACGGCGAAGAGTTGATTTACGAACGTCACCGTCACCGTTATGAATTTAACAATGAATTCCGCGAGCAATTCGAAGAAGCAGGTATGATTATTTCGGGAATCAGCCCAAATGATCGGCTTGTTGAAATCATCGAATTGAAGGACCACCCGTTCTTCATCGGCGTCTCTTTCCATCCAGAATTTGCATCACGCCCAACACGCCCACAACCGTTATTCCGTGAATTCGTTAAAGCGGTAATTGCTGGAAAAGAGTAAGGAATTAGGTTAGAGAATGAATCTGCTCATCTACAAAACAAAAAAAGCGGCACATTGACATAATTTCAGTCGATGTGCCACTTTTTTTAGTCAATCTTCATCCGTAATCATTTCGTCATAAGCGAGCTTCACAGCTTCGTAAACAAACAAGGCGGCTAGTGCTTGGGGTTGAACGATTCGCTCACCATTATCGCCGGGTAGCAAGCCTCGGGTTAGACCAGTCGATATATACGTATAGGCTAAATCATCGAGTTCGTTGTCAATACCTGCCTTTTCTGCAGCGAGTACTGCGAAAGGAATGAATCGTTCTGCAAGCAAGCGTGCCAACTCAAGCGCTTTTGCATCCGTTGCGGAACGCGTTAATAGCCAAACTCTATCAGCTTTTCCAATGTCCATCTCTTTATCGTAAGGAACGGCATTCTCAAGCGGTTCAGCGCCATGAATTGCGGTTTCAATAACAGCAGTCATTTCACCAAATCCTGCAATAATTATTCGGCCTTCCCCAATTGTCGCTTGCGCAAGAAGACGTGCAGTCTCTTCGATTGACGCTTCACAGTTTCCTGCAATGCGCTGAAGAAGCCCACTAATTTGTGTTGTCAACATTTTCAATATGAACACCTCCAACCCATTATAGGATTATATGGATGGAAAGCAAAGTACATTATTTCGACTTAAAAGAAGGGTTTATAAGTTATCTGTCAAATAGTTATTAATAACAGTTATAATTTGCAAGGAAGAAAGTAGGAGTGATAATTGAAAAAACTTTTAATCGTAGATGATCAAAAAGGGATTCGGCTTCTGCTTGATGAAGTTTTTAGCCGAGAAGGTTTTGAAACAGTACTCGCAGCAAATGGTATGGAGGCACTACGTGAAGTGGAGCTAGCTGTTCCTGACTGTGTCCTGCTTGATATGAAAATGCCAGGAATTGATGGGCTGGAAGTATTAAAAAGGATAAAATTGGGCTGGCCGGAAATTCCAGTTATCATGATGACCGCATACGGGGAAATCGAATTGACGGAAGATGCGCTAAAAACGGGAGCAGTTAAATATTTCACAAAGCCCTTCGATATTTACGAAGTCCGTGATGCGGTAAATGCAATTTTTGGAAGTTGACAAAACAGACAGTGGTAAACACTGTCTGTTTTTGTTATGATAATAGAGGTATATAAGGTATAAACATACACATAATTCGTTCTAACAGAGCTAAAGAAAATAGCTTTCTATAACCTGAGGAGGAATTCACATGTCACTTGTTTCCATGAAAGAAATGATGATTAAAGGAAAAAAAGAAGGATATGCAATAGGTCAGTTCAATTTGAACAACCTTGAATATACGCAAGCCATTTTACAAGCAGCGGAGGAAGAACAATCACCGGTTATTCTTGGTGTATCTGAAGGTGCAGCACGTTATATGGGCGGCTTCACGACTGTTGTACATATGGTAAAAGGCCTTATGCATGATTATCAAGTTACTGTTCCAGTCGCTATTCATCTCGATCATGGTTCGAGTTTTGAAAAATGTAAAGAAGCAATTGAAGCTGGGTTTACTTCTGTCATGATTGACGCTTCATCAAAATCGTTAGCTGAAAATATTGAAATTACGAAAAGAGTAGTTGATTTTGCTCATGAACGCGGCGTTTCTGTAGAAGCGGAACTAGGAGTAGTCGGTGGACAGGAAGACGATATCATTGCGGACGGCGTCATCTATGCAGATCCTGCAGAATGTAAAGAGCTTGTCGATAAGACAGGAATCGATTGTCTTGCGCCAGCATTAGGGTCCGTTCATGGACCTTATAAAGGCGAACCAAACCTTGGTTTCGAGGAAATGGAAGAAATTTCGAAGCAATCTGATTTACCACTAGTGCTCCACGGTGGAACAGGGATTCCGCTACATGACATTCAACGCGCTGTGTCACTTGGAACGGCAAAAATTAACGTCAATACGGAAAATCAAATCCAAGGTACAAAAGCGGTCCGTGAAAAACTGACAGCAGACGCTGAAGTATACGACCCGCGTAAATTCTTAACGCCAATGCGTGATGCCATCAAAAAAACGGTCATCGGCAAAATGCGCGAATTCGGCAGCTCGCAAAAAGCGTAACCAAATAACACTAAAACAAGGAGGAGAAGCATCTGCAATGATGCATCTCCTTATTTTCAAAGCATAAGGCTTTTTCAGGGCTTTTTCGTTTACGAAAAGAGCCTACCATTAAGCACTACCGCACCACCAGAAAACAAACACCAAGGGGGAAATCATTCATGAAGTTTTTCATAGATACAGCAAACTTTGATGAAATAAAAGAAGCACATAGTTGGGGCATTTTGTCCGGTGTTACGACGAATCCTTCACTCGTTGCAAAAGAAGACGTACCATTCCATGACAGATTGCGAGAAATTTCAGCACTTGTCCCTGGTTCAGTAAGTGCGGAAGTTATCGCACTTGACGCAGAAGGTATGATTAGGGAAGGTCGCGAATTAGCAAAAATCGCCCCGAACATCACGGTGAAATTACCGATGACACCTGAAGGACTGAAAGCGTGTTCGGTCTTTTCACAAGAAGGCATCAAAACGAACGTTACGTTAATCTTCAGTGCAAACCAAGCGCTTCTTGCAGCACGTGCGGGAGCAACATATGTTTCTCCGTTCCTTGGCAGACTTGACGATATAGGACAGGATGGTATGGCTTTAGTCTCTACGATTGCAGACATATTCACAATCCATAACATAAAAACAGAAATCATCGCTGCGTCAATCCGCAGTCCGCAACACATTACAGATGCCGCGCTGAGCGGTGCCGATATTGCAACGACACCTTTCAATGTGTTGACACAGCTTTTCAAGCATCCTCTCACAGATAAAGGGATCGAAGCATTTCTTGCGGACTGGGAAACTAGAAAGAATAAGTGACTCACCAAAGGAGAGTAATATGGACGTTTATAAAGTAACAGGCGGCAAACCATTGCAAGGATCCATAAAAGTGAGCGGCGCCAAAAACAGTGCAGTTGCACTTATCCCGGCCTCCATACTGGCCGATTCTATGGTAACAATCGAAGGGTTGCCCGAAATTTCGGATGTTGCAACGCTTCAAGCATTACTGGAAGACATCGGCGGAAAAGTTAATTTCGATAAAGGGACAATGACGATTGATCCGACAGAAATGATAGCAATGCCACTTCCAAACGGTAATGTAAAAAAACTTCGTGCTTCTTACTATTTGATGGGTGCAATGCTAGGCCGATTCAAACACGCAGTCATCGGACTTCCAGGCGGTTGTTTTTTAGGCCCCCGACCCATTGATCAGCATATTAAAGGTTTTGAAGCGCTTGGTGCAAAAGTGACAAACGAACATGGTGCAATTTATTTACGTGCGGAAGAATTGCGGGGCGCAAAAATTTATCTAGACGTCAGCAGTGTGGGCGCTACGATTAATATTATGCTTGCAGCGGTTCTTGCAACAGGTCGCACGACAATCGAAAATGCAGCGAAAGAGCCTGAAATTGTTGACGTAGCTACACTACTTTCCAATATGGGTGCTAAAATAAAAGGTGCCGGGACAAATGTCATTCGAATTGATGGTGTGGAAAAACTCCACGGAACGCGACATACCATCATTCCGGATCGTATTGAAGCGGGAACTTTCATGATTTTGGCGGCTGCAGCAGGCGATGGCGTAACTATAGAGAATGTCATACCATTCCATGTCGAGGCGCTTACTGCGAAACTACGGGAAATGGGTGTCGACGTTGTCGAAGGTGAAGAACAGATTTTCATTCCGAAATCGAGGAATCTACAGGCAGTGGATGTAAAAACACTTGTCTATCCAGGTTTTCCGACGGATCTTCAACAGCCGTTTTCCGTGTTGCTCACACAAGCAGCTGGACCTTCAGTCATTACGGATACGGTTTATTCTGCCAGATTTAAACATATTGACGAACTTCGCAGGATGAATGCTGATTCTCGTGTCGAAGGACGTTCAGCTATACTTGCTGGACCGACGCCACTCCAAGCGGCAACTGTCAGCGCGTCCGATCTACGAGCTGGCGCTGCACTTGTTATTGCAGGACTAATTGCCGACGGAGTAACAGAAGTTCAGGAAATCCAACATATCGAGCGTGGATACGGTTCACTTATAGAAAAACTTCAGGGAATCGGTGCCGATATTCGCAAAACATCGGTTTCGGAGGAAGCCGTCGTTAGAGAATGAGCTAGTAAGTTTAAAAAATAAATATGCTATAATTAATCAGAATGGCAATAATGACGGTTGAAACCGTCCATCAGGGGGAACATAAATGGAACGCAGTTTATCGATGGAATTAGTTCGAGTCACAGAAGCGGCGGCAGTTTCAGCTTCACGCTGGATGGGACGCGGTTTGAAAAATGAAGCGGACGACGCTGCAACAACAGCAATGCGTACTGTTTTCGACACAATTCCGATGCAAGGTATTGTCGTGATTGGTGAAGGCGAAATGGACGAAGCACCAATGTTATACATTGGTGAAAAACTGGGTACTGGCGTGGGTCCTGAAGTGGACGTTGCAGTAGATCCTCTAGAAGGCACGAATATTGTCGCAGCAGGCGGCTGGAACGCGTTAGCAGTCATTGCAATTGCGGATAAAGGAAATCTTTTGAATGCACCAGATATGTATATGGACAAAATCGCTGTCGGAAGAGAATCTGTTGGGAAAGTCAGTATTGACGCTACCGTGACGGAAAACCTTATGGCAGTAGCCAAAGCTAAAAATAAAGACATCGGTGACGTTGTTGCAACAGTTCTGGACAGAGAACGTCATGCAGCAATTATCGAAGAAATTCGTGCTGCGGGCGCTCGCATTAAACTCATCAATGACGGTGATGTTGCAGCTGCCATCAATACAGCATTCGATGAAACTGGCGTGGACATTCTATTTGGATTGGGTGGTGCACCGGAAGGCGTTATCGCTGCAGTCGGATTAAAATGCCTCGGTGGAGAAATTCAGGGTCGTCTCGTTCCTTCGAACGACGCTGAACGCGAACGTTGCCTCAAAATGGGGATTGACGTCGACAAAGTGCTTTACATGGATGACCTTGTCAAAGGTGATGACGCGATATTCGCTGCTACGGGTGTAACCGACGGAGAACTTCTTCGTGGCGTACAATTCAAAGGCGGATATAGTGAAACGCATTCACTTGTCATGCGTTCAAAATCAGGTACAATTCGTTTCGTTGAAGGTCGTCACAGTATGGAGAAAAAACCTCTGCTTGTCATGCAAGACTGATGGAGCTCATCGCCCGGCCACATGCCGGGCATTTTCGCTTACATAGGGAGTGCTTATATATATCCAAGTCCTTTCAAAGTGAACCCTTGGAATTATTATTGTAATTACCCTTCCTTATTTAACCTCAAAATTAAACCCATTAACGTAAAGAGTGGTGCCGAATATGACAGTGTTAACAATATCAGCGTTGGAAAATATGACTTTAAAAGAGTTATATGCCCTCGCAAAAGAATATAAAATTGCTTATTACAGCAAATTGACAAAAAAAGAACTTATTTTTGCTATATTGAAATCAAGAGCTGAACAAGAAGGGTACTTTTTCATGGAAGGTGTCCTTGAAATCATCCAGTCAGAAGGCTATGGCTTCCTTCGCCCAATAAACTATTCACCGAGTTCGGAAGACATTTATATATCTGCTTCACAAATCCGTCGTTTCGATTTGAGAAACGGAGATAAAGTGAGTGGGAAAGTTCGTCCTCCAAAAGAATCGGAACGCTACTACGGGCTCTTGCAAGTGGAAGCGGTTAACGGTGAAGATCCTGAAGTAGCGCGTGAACGGGTGCACTTCCCAGCACTGACACCGCTCTATCCGGATCGTCATATTAAGCTTGAAGTGGATCCTTTGAAGCTGTCGACACGTATTATGGATTTAATTTCACCCGTCGGTTTCGGTCAGCGTGGATTGATTGCCGCTCCGCCAAAAGCCGGAAAAACATTGTTATTGAAAGAAATTGCAAATTCCATCACATTGAATCACCCCGATGCTGAACTGATTGTCCTGCTCATCGATGAAAGACCAGAAGAAGTGACTGACATCGAACGTTCCGTTAAGGCGGATGTCGTCAGTTCCACATTCGATGAATTACCGGAAAATCATGTTAAAGTTGCGGAACTAGTATTGGAACGAGCTATGAGACTCGTAGAACATAAAAGAGACGTTATCATCCTAATGGATTCCATTACACGACTTGCACGAGCGTATAACCTTGTCATTCCGTCAAGCGGACGTACACTGTCCGGCGGTATTGATCCGGCTGCTTTTCATCGACCAAAACGATTTTTCGGGGCAGCTCGAAACTTGGAAGAAGGCGGCAGTCTAACGATTCTTGCGACGGCTTTAATCGATACAGGTTCACGTATGGATGAAGTCATTTATGAAGAATTCAAAGGGACGGGCAATATGGAATTACATCTGGATCGCCATCTTGCAGAACGACGCATCTTTCCAGCACTTGATATTCGTCGCTCAGGTACACGGAAAGAGGAGTTACTCATTCCTGCTGACCAGCTTGAAAAGTTATGGGCCATTCGGAAAACATTTTCCGATTCGCACGACTTCGCAGAGCGCTTCCTGAAAAAACTACGTCTCACAAAAACAAACGAAGAATTCTTCGATAAGCTCAATGATGAGATGAAAGCCCACCGTAATGGCAAAGGGTTGCTATAAACGAATTTAACTTATATAAGTTGAACAACTAAATGCGGCGCAGTCTCCCGTTGACCTATTATAGGTTTGCTTTGGACAAAGTTAACGCTACAGGATTACCGTCAAAACAAGCGCCAAACTTAGTGACTTCGTCACTAAGTTTGGCGCTCTTTCGGTAATCCTGTTACCGTTATTTGTCCGTCGCTCCCTGATAATGGCCAAAGAAAAAGTGCGCTTGCTTTTTATAATGAAAGAATAGATTTTTCTCTATCCATTTTCAAAGCGCCCGAAGATACAATTTCGGGCGCTACCCCCGCTTTTATGGTTTGCCCATTGCCAAGAAAAACCCAGTGCAGGCGCCTTTCTTTGCAATCGCAAAGGTATTAGCGAGATTTCCAATTCAATCACATGTATTGGGAAACTCATTAATCATATTCTCTCGATAAATGGCACTATAGGTTGCAGATTTAATCCCGGATAATGAAATGTGCTTTCTTAAATAGACTATCTAGCGAAAGCGCGTCTTCGTGGTAGCCGAAGCGATAAGACTGAAAGTGGTCTCCTTTCTGGCTTATCGCGTGAGGCATCCACAAAGCGCAAAGCGGTATTAGTAGGATTTCTAATTATCTCCATTGTATTGGGACTGTATTTAAATGCATTCTATCGGTTTATGGAACTACAAGTTGCAAAAGGTCTCATCCCCGATAACGAAATGCGCTATCTAATTTAGACTATCCAGCGAAGGCGCGTCTTCGTGGTAGCCGAAGCGATAAGACTGAAAGTGGTCTCCTTTCTGGCTTATCGCGAGAGGCATCCACAAAGCGCCGCAGCGGTATTAGCAGGACTTCTTTTTCAATCCATCTATTAAGAGAAGCCAATTCAATGGGATTTTTTCGTTAATTAAAATAGTTGCATCTACAAAAAAAACTTGTTATAATATCTGAGGTAACTTAAATAATATCTGCGTGCATATGCGGTTGACGAACACGGGCCGCGTAAGGCATCAGTCTTATAATACAACTCTGTTCCAGATGGTTCAGGGCGAAAGGAGAGAGATTGATGAAAGCAGCAATTCACCCAGCTTATAAAGTAGCAACTGTTACTTGTTCATGTGGTAACACATTTGAAACAGGTTCTGTAAGAGAAGACATCCGCATTGAAGTTTGTAATGAATGCCACCCATTCTACACTGGACGCCAGAAATTTGCTCAAGCGGACGGACGTGTCGACCGCTTCAACAAAAAATATGGTCTCAAAGAAGAAGGCCGCGAAGAAGAAGGCCAAGAGTAAGATCTGCTCAATACCCGTCAGGTGCACATGCGCCGGGCGGGTATTTCTTTTGAGAAAAACATATTAAACTGTTAAAAAAAGACGTCAAGTTGAACTTCTTTTAGGGTATGATAAATAGTCCAAAGACATTTTAGTAAGCACTACATAGATGCAAAACCGGAAGGAGATTCACATGTACGTAACTATGCAAGGTGGTTGGATTGAAGTGATTTGCGGCAGCATGTTCTCAGGGAAATCCGAGGAACTCATAAGGCGCATAAGAAGATCGCAATTCGCCAAACAGAAAATAGCAGTATTCAAACCGGAAATCGATGACCGCTATAGCGAAGAAGCGGTTGTCAGCCATGATGGGACAACCGTCATCGCAAACCCCGTTGCCGACTCAAATCACATCAAAGAGTTCATCTCAGATGACTACGATGTGATTGCTATCGATGAAGCACAATTTTTCGATGAAGGAATCGTTGACTTGGTAATGGGATTGGCTGATCGAGGATTCCGCGTCATTGTTGCCGGACTCGACCAGGATTTCCGCGGTGAACCATTCGGACCAATGCCGCGTCTAATGGCAGTGGCCGAACACGTGACCAAACTGCAAGCGGTTTGCACGGTATGTGGTTCGCCTTCCAGTAGAACCCAGCGGCTCATCAACGGCACGCCCGCCGGCTACGACGATCCTGTCATTCTGGTGGGAGCTTCGGAAGCGTACGAGCCAAGATGTCGCCAACACCACGAAGTACCAAATGGTGTTACAGCTGCAGTGATTGTGAAAGGATAATAGCGAGTATGCCCGTCCGGTAGTATCGGGCGGGCTTTTATCTTTATTCAGCATTCATCTCTCACTTCCATAGGTGGGAGATGAATGCGGTTTTATTTTCCTGTTCAGCGGGTGTCCGAACGCCCGCTGAAAAAAGATAAAGCCTCCGGCGGATGTCACAGATTTTGAAAGGAGTCAATCGAGCAAGCTCGATTCAAAATCTGGACGCAATTACGCCGAGGCGTAATTGATGTCTTGTGCATTGCCACAACTTTTAAAAGAATGGTCTACAATTAGAACTTCATCCAAACCTTCAACGAACCTATAGTTCCAGTGAAATAACTGTATTTAAACCAAGAATTCCCGTACAATGAACGTACAAATCAGTCCTGAAAATGAGGTGTCCATAATGTTTGATAGGCTTCAAGCAGTAGAAGATAGATACGACCAGCTGAATGAAATGCTTAGTGATCCAGACGTAGTGAGCGACATGACCAAGCTCCGTGAGTATTCGATTGAACAATCCGGTCTACAGGAAAAGGTCGAGACGTATCGCTCGTATAAACATGCAGTAGCAGAACATAAAAGTGCCAAAGAAATGTTGAATGAGCATCTTGACGACGACATGAAAGAACTTGTCAAAATGGAGATTTCCGAGCTTGATGATCAAATCGAGTCTTATGAAGAAAAGTTAAAGCTATTGCTCGTTCCGACAGATCCGAATGACAAGAAAAACGTTATTATGGAAATCCGAGGGGCAGCCGGAGGCGACGAAGCAGCACTTTTTGCGGGTAGCTTATTCCGTATGTACAGCCGCTACGCGGAGATGAATCACTGGAAAGTGGACGTTTTGGATTCATCCCCGACAGAACTTGGCGGCTTTAAAGAAATTATTTTCCTCATTAACGGCAATGGTGCCTATTCGAAGTTGAAATATGAAAACGGGGCACACCGCGTACAGCGGGTACCGGAAACTGAATCGGGCGGGCGGACACATACATCGACCGCAACCGTCGCGTGTCTTCCAGAAGCGGAAGAAGTCGAAATCGTCATCCATGAAAAAGACATCAGAACCGATACATTCGCATCATCCGGTCCTGGAGGCCAGTCTGTCAATACAACAATGTCCGCGGTTCGACTTACGCATTTACCAACAGGAATTACAGTATCCATTCAAGATGAAAAATCACAAATTAAAAATAAAGAAAAAGCAATGAAAGTATTACGAGCTCGTGTTTCCGATAAATTCACACGCGAAATACAAGATGAGTACGATGAAAAGAGAAAATCTGCAGTGGGTACAGGGGATCGTTCAGAGCGAATCCGCACGTACAACTTCCCGCAAAACCGAGTGACCGATCATCGCATCGGTCTGACGATTCAGAAACTCGATCAGATTATTGAAGGCAAACTGGATGAAGTAATCGACGCATTGATCATGGAAGAACAAGCATTTCGTCTGGAAAGTTTGGATCGCAATGACTGAAAAAATTTATGAAGCTCTCCAGCGGGCTTCTTCTTTATTGGAGGAAACTGGACTCGAACCGCATGCTGCACAACTTCTAATGGAATTCGTTACGCAAAAATCCAGAGCTACTTTATTTGCCGATGTACAACAACAACTTACAGTCGACCAGCATTCCGCATTTTGGGATAAAACCGCCGAACTGCTCGAAGGAAAACCCGTTCAATATGTTATTGGAGAAGAAGGTTTTTACGGTTACACATTTAAAGTGAATGAAAATGTTTTAATCCCTCGACCTGAAACGGAAGAACTCGTTTATGGTGCACTCGCTAAAGCGCGTAAAATCTTCAATAGTAAAACAATCAGCGTTGCGGATATTGGAACCGGCAGCGGCGCTATTGCAGTTTCATTCAAAAAAGAATGGCCAGAAGCAAGCGTTACAGCAACAGACATCAGTAAAGAAGCACTAACGATTGCTGAGCATAACGCAAATGCGAATGATGCCGCTGTCACTTTCCTGCATGGTGATCTAACCGCGCCGATTGCAGGAGAAAAGTGGGATGTCATCTTATCGAATCCGCCTTACATTGCACATGAGGAAGCTGCGTCCATGTCAGGCAACGTACTCAACCACGAGCCGCATAATGCTTTGTTTGCGGATGAAGACGGCCTCTACTATTACAGAAGACTTGCTGAAAGCTTACCGCCGCTTATGAATACACCTTTTCTCATAGCAGTTGAAATCGGTTATCTGCAAGGACCTGCTGTGCACAACCTATTCAAAGTAGCATTTCCGAAAGCAACAGTGGAGACGGTAAAAGATATCAACGGCAAAGACCGAATCATATTTTGCGAGACTCGTGAATAAATCTCCCTAACTCTGGCAACAATGCAGAGTAGGAGGGGATAGCGATGTTACCAGACTATGAGATTAGGAGAACGAAAACAATAGGTCAAAAAGTGCTCCCTTATATTGAATTCATTATTGTGCTCATTATTATTCAGTCTTTTATAACGGTGTTCGCGGAAGCAGGCGACGATGAACAATCAATTCGTTTTAGGTTGTTGGCTGATTCCAATGCACCAGCCGACCAGCAAGTGAAAAGTGATATTCAACAAAAAATTCAGCCGCTTATCGAAGAGGCTGTAAATAAGTCACGAACGAAACAAGAGCTTGGGGATAACTTAGCAGCACTTGAAATCACAATTCTAGACATTGCCAATTCGATGTCAAATGGAGCAGAGATTTCATTGATTCGTAAAAATGCTTTGTTTCCACCTAAACGCTCAGGGCTAATGATTGCTCCACAAGCGGAATATGATGCATACATTTTGACGATTGGCAGTGGACGTGGGGATAATTGGTGGTGTGAGTTATTTCCGAAAATCTGTTTTCCTGATAAACCCGATAAAGCAGTAGAAGTAGAAGTAAAAGAGGAAGAAGAGGAAAAAGTCACTTTCTTTGTTTGGGAGTGGATAAAAAGTCTTTTTGCATAAAGTTATCAACTTTTTTTGTGGATAAACTCAGAGAAATGTGTATAAGTGGAGGATTAGCGTATGAAAACGATTTTAACTTCAGTGGATAACATTCTGGATAACAAAGAAAACTATGAACAGGCTGTGGATATATTAAAAAATGGCGGTGTCGTTGCGTTCCCGACGGAGACGGTATATGGCTTAGGTGCGATGGCAACTGATGAACAAGCCGTACAGAGAATCTTCGAAGCAAAAGGAAGGCCTTCAGACAATCCGCTAATCGTACATATTGGTCAAAAAGAACAAGTTCACACCTATGCATCGGCTATTGCAGGAAATGCAGAAAAACTGATGGATGCTTATTGGCCTGGTCCGCTGACACTTGTGTTTCATAAAATTCCCGGTGTGATAGCCGCGAATGTAACTCCGGGTGTTGAAACAGTCGCAATCCGTATGCCTGATCATCCCGTTGCACTGGAACTCTTACGTGCGCTCGGAGAACCGTTAGCAGCACCAAGTGCCAATCGAAGCGGAAAACCGAGTCCAACAGAGGCAGCTCACGTTTACAAAGATTTGAACGGTCTCATTCCCCTCATTTTAGATGGTGGTCAAACCGGTGTCGGAGTTGAATCGACAGTACTGGACATGACGACAGTTCCGCCTACAATTCTACGGCCAGGCGGTATTACACAGGAAATGATAGAAAGCATCATTGGGCCAGTAGTATCTGAGAATACAGTCGTCGGTGAACAAGCGCCGCGTTCACCTGGCATGAAGTATTTGCACTATGCACCTGAAGCACCTCTGTACATTATCAACAACGAAGCTGAAGACATTAGTAAAGCAGTCGATACGCTTCAGGCTGAGGGCAAGAAAGTTGCGTTTATCGGGCATGATGATCTAGGTGCCTTGGGTGCGGATTGGTTTTTTTCAGTCGGTCCTGAGCAGGATAATGAAGCAATGGCGACAAATTTGTACGCAGCACTCCGTAAATGTGATTTGACCGAAGCGGATATTATTCTTGCTGTCGAGACGGACATGTCTGGAGTAGGTGCTGCTGTTATGAATCGGTTAATGAAAGCCGCCGAAGGTAAAAGATATATCAACTGAATCCTGACGAATGACCTCCCTTAAATCCGCATAAGATTGACTGATGCTGATTTAGGGGAGGTTTTACTTTGGAAGAAGTTTTCGCGGCTGGAATAACAACCTTGGACGTTATTGTAATCTATTCTTTCCTACAAATTAAAAAAGGGAAATTTGTTTTAGCGCTATGGACATCATTTCTTAATATGGTATTTCCTTTTCTAGGGTTTATAACGGGAGAACTGTCAGCGCATATATTTACAGTCTGGAGCAGCATTTTATCAGGCGTAATGCTCAGTTTGATCGGCATACATATGCTGTTGCAAGCGGATGAAACAAAATCCTCTTCTCAACAGATTCCGCCATTGTTTATCGCATTTGCAGTGAGTGTAGATGCCTTTTCAGTCAGTGTTTCATTTGGTATGCTTCAGATGGATAAAACACTGTTCATACTTGCATCTGGTTTCTTTACGTTTGTCTTTTCATATGCAGCGCTTCGGTTAAAAGGGCATATGGGTCTAAAAAACGGAAAAGTACTGAGACGAATAGCAGGTTTAGCTTTGTTGTTTTTAGGGATAATGTCATGTTTTCGTTGAAATTAACTGTTTCTTTAATCACAAGAATCAGCTATTCTAAAGAGAGAAGGTAATAGAAGTGAATGTTTATTTTATATGTACAGGAAATACATGCAGAAGCCCAATGGCAGAAGCGATTCTTCGTTCAAAAGCAATTGACAATGTGTCCGTTCGATCGGCTGGCATTTATGCACGCGATGGCTGGCCGATTTCATTGAATGCGAAAACGCTCATTGAATCAGCGGACATGCCTTATACAACTGTTTCGGAGGAAGTAACAGAAGAAAACCTCGAATGGGCAGATATTGTTTTGACGATGATGGAATCGCACAGGGAGAACCTTTTAAATTCTTATCCGGAAATGGGCGATAAGATATTTACAATAAAAGGATATGCGGAGTCGGGATTGACGGGGGACGTCCAAGATCCATTTGGAGGCGATCTCGAAACGTACCGACAGGCATTCAATGAGTTGTCGAAAATCATCGATGTGCTCGAACACAAACTGACGGGGGAATAGGGTATGGCTGAAAAAGGAAAAAAGCAATTCGGCTTATGAAATAAATTGGTTTTATCTATTTAGCGAAAGAAGACGCTCACTTCAATCACGAAAAGGGCGTAGCCCAGTGATAAGTGGGAGATGAGTTTCGGTTGTTCAGCTGCCCATAGCACTTGTTTTTATAGAACACTTGTTCTATAATTAACTCAGGAACATTATGAAACGAGGTGAAAGCCTGTGATGATCAACAAAGCCTATAAGTTCCGTCTCTATCCAAACAAAGACCAACAAGTCCTCATAGCTAAAACAATCGGATGTAGCCGATTTGTCTTTAATCACTTCTTGGATAAATGGAATGACACCTATAAAGAAACAGGTAAAGGACTAACTTATGGCACTTGTTCAGCTGGCCTTCCCTTGTTGAAAAAGGAATTATCTTGGTTAAAAGAAGTGGACAGCATCGCTCTTCAATCAGCTGTCCGCAACCTTGCAGACTCGTTTGACCGTTTCTT
The DNA here is from genome assembly GCF_056786535.1 of Sporosarcina sp. Y352. Lineage (NCBI taxonomy): Bacteria > Bacillati > Bacillota > Bacilli > Caryophanales > Caryophanaceae > Sporosarcina > Sporosarcina sp. Y352. The sequence continues at coordinate 141,748 of NZ_JBXCJE010000004.1, read as the reverse complement.
TAAGAAGCAAACCAAATCACCCCGTTTTAAATCGAAAAGAAATAACGTTCAATCTTACACAACAAGACAAACAAACAGTAATATTGCAGTGATCGGCAATACCATCAAATTGCCCAAGTTGGGGGTTGTTAAACTCGCAAAAAGTCGTGAAATCTCAGGGCGTATAATTAATGCGACAATCAGACGGAGTCCGAGCGGGAAATATTTTGTCTCCATTCTTGTTGAAACACAGACTTGTGAGCTACCTAAAACCAATACTTCTGTCGGTATTGATGTTGGTCTAAAGGATTTCGCCATACTTTCAGATGAAACTGTCTATAAAAAACCAAAATTCTTTCGCGCATTGGAAAAGAAATTAGCCAAAGCACAGCGGATTCTTTCAAGAAGAAAAGAACAAGCGGTTCGCCAACAGAAACCCCTACATGAGGCGAAGAACTATCAGAAACAACGAAGAATAGTCGCTTGTATTCATGAAGAAATTGCAAACAAAAGAAATGATTACTTGCATAAAGTCTCCACCGAAATCATCAAAAACCACGATGTCATCGGAATTGAGGATTTGCAGGTATCCAATATGCTGAAAAACCACAACTTAGCCAAAGCAATCAGTGAAGTGAGTTGGTCACAGTTCCGCACAATGCTTGAATACAAGGCGAAGTGGTACGGGAAGACAGTCATTGTAGTCGTAAAAAATTTCCCCTCAAGCCAACTCTGTTCAAGTTGTGGCTATCGCCATAAAGACGTTAAGGATCTCGTATTACGTGAATGGATGTGTCCGGCATGTAACTCGTGCCACGACCGAGACTATAACGCAAGTATCAATCTTGAAAAAGAAGCCATAAGACTTCTAACCGCAGGAACTGTGGAGCTAGCCTAATCCATAACTGGCGGTTACGCCGGTATTCTTAGGAATCTCCCACCTCTAAACGTAGTGAAGGTGGGGGTAGTTCAAAATGTAATTAGCCGCTTTGATCGTACAAAATAATACCGGATTTTTCATGTACCTTCGTTGGAGTTCAATAACAACTAAAAAATACAGCCCATTTTCTTGAGGGGTGTGTTTTTTTTGTGGAAATCTGATAGAATAAGTTGTGAGTATATTATGAAAAGGGGGATCCCGTGAAAATTGCGATTTCTTCGGACCATGGCGGAAACAATCTTCGACATGAAATTATTAAATTAATGTCAGAGTTATCATTAGAGTTTGTAGATTTTGGTCCCAAATCGGATGAATCCGTGGACTACCCAGATTTTGCAGCGCCTGTTGCAAATGGAGTAGCATCGGGAGAATTTGACCGTGGTATTCTTATTTGTGGAACGGGCATCGGGATGTCTATTGCAGCAAATAAAGTAAAAGGAATTCGATGTGCACTTGTCCATGACGTCTTCAGTGCCAAAGCGACAAGGCAACATAACGATTCAAACATCCTCGCGATGGGCGAACGCGTCATCGGCCCAGGACATGCCAGAGAAGTAGCTGCCGCTTGGCTAGACACACAATTCGAAGGCGGAAGACACGAACGAAGAATCGGCAAACTTATGGAATTAGAATCCTGAAAAGCGCAGGCGCCTGTTCAGCCCCGACCAGCGCTGGAGGGCCTACCGAAAAAGGCGTACTTTGCCTTTATCGGTAGGTCTGAAGCGACTCGAGGGGCTAGGCGCCGAAGCTAGACATACTGAAAAGCGGAGGCGGCCGTATAGAGGAACGCAGCTAAAGTGCGCCACTTCCTGTGGCAATAGCTGCATGACCTACATCCTGTAGGCCTGGCATAAGACAAGCCTGCGAAGTGGCGTCCTTTGACGCACAGCAGGATTGACTTATGACCCGAGCGTCTGGCCGCCGAAGCTGGCCAACCTGAAAAGCGCAGGCGGCCGTTTAGCCCTCGACAGCGCTGGACAGTCTAAATACCACAAGAAAGCAGGTGGTAAAAGTGGATGCTTTGGATTTATGGAAGCTTCAACTGGAACAATTGTTAGCGGAAATGTCTGAACAAACGCAATTTCGTTCAGGCACGCTATTCGTCGTAGGGTGTTCGACTTCTGAAGTTGCCGGCAAACGAATTGGTACAGGAGGAGCGCTTGAAATCGGAGAAGCGCTATATGGACCTCTGAAAGACTTTGCTGAGAAACACAAATTATTTCTTGCATTCCAAGGATGCGAACACATTAATAGAGCTTTGACAATTGAACGTCATGTCGCTGAAAAGTTCATGCTTGAACCGGTCTCAGTCATTCCGGTCATCCAAGCGGGTGGTTCCATGTCTGCCTATGCCTATCAGCATATGAATGATCCAGTTGTCGTGGAGCAGATTAGCGCAAGTGCTGGCATCGATATAGGACAAACGCTGATTGGCATGCATTTGAAACAAGTAGCTGTTCCATTGCGTACATCCATCCGAACTGTTGGAAATGCAATTGTGTCGGTAGCCACAACTCGGCCAAAGTTGATTGGTGGAACTAGAGCAATGTACGAATAAAGCGTTTACATCTGGCCAATGTAGACCGAATAAAAAATAGATGATAGTGAAGGGGAATGAAAAAATGGAATTGAACAAATTGGGTAACGTACAACGTGAAGACGTAGCAGTATACGATGCAATTATGGCGGAGAAAAAGCGTCAACAATCTAATATCGAATTGATCGCATCCGAAAACTTCGTAACAGAAGCAGTTATGGAAGCACAAGGATCATATTTGACAAACAAATACGCAGAAGGCTACCCAGGCAAACGTTACTATGGCGGTTGCGAACACGTCGACGTTGTTGAAAACATTGCACGCGACCGAGTAAAAGAAATCTTCGGTGCGGAATACGCAAACGTTCAGCCGCACTCTGGTGCACAAGCGAATATGGCTGTTTATTTTGCTGTTCTTGAGCCTGGAGATACAGTTCTTGGTATGAATCTTTCACACGGCGGTCACTTGACGCACGGAAGCCCGGTTAACTTCTCAGGCGAATTGTACAACTTCGTCGATTACGGCGTGGGCGAAGAGGACGAGCTAATTGACTACGACGATGTCCGTCAAAAAGCACTTGAGCACAAACCGAAAATGATCGTTGCGGGTGCAAGTGCATACCCACGTGAAATTGACTTTGCAAGGTTCCGTCAAATTGCAGATGAAGTCGGTGCATATCTATTCGTTGATATGGCGCATATCGCAGGACTTGTTGCAGTGGGCGAACACCAAAACCCAGTTCCACATGCACACTTTGTTACTTCAACAACACATAAAACATTGCGCGGACCGCGTGGTGGACTTATTCTTTCTACACAGGAATTCGAGAAAAAACTTAACAAGTCAATCTTCCCAGGCGTTCAAGGCGGTCCATTGATGCACGTTATCGCTGCAAAAGCGGTTGCATTTGGAGAAGCACAGAAACCAGAATTCAAAACGTATATCCAACAAGTGAAAAGCAATGCAAAAGCACTTGCAGCAGCACTTATCGCTGAAGGCGTCGATATCGTATCTGGCGGAACAGACAACCATTTGGTATTGCTTAACCTGCGTTCACTTGAAATCACAGGTAAAATTGCAGAGAAAGTATTGGATGAAGTCGGCATTACTGTGAACAAAAACACGATTCCATTCGATACAGAAAGCCCATTCGTTACTTCAGGTGTCCGTCTTGGTACTCCTGCGGTTACAACACGCGGTTTCAAAGAAGAGGAAATGAAGGAAATCGCATCTATCATGGCTAAAGTCTTGAAAAACCACGAAGACGAAGCTGTGAAAAAAGAAGCTCTAGAACGCGTTGCGGCATTGACGGATAAATTCCCTCTTTACGCATAATCGTCTTATAGTCAAGCCGCTATCTATTTGATGGCGGCTTGTTTTATCTTCATTCAAAGGGGGAAAGAGGTTATGAAAAATACCCAGAAGGCAAATACGAGTAAAGCGGAGAAAAAAATACTATTTAACTGGATTCAACGCTTTGGAAGCCGATTTGAGACTGGCTTCATTTTGACGGATCCGTCCATCGAAGACGAACCTGTTGTTTTTGTTAATGAAGCATTTACTGAAATAACGGGCTATCCTTCTACAGAAGTGATCGGACATAACTTGCGGTTCCTGCAAGGTGAAGAAACCGATATGAAACTCATTGCTAATATTGACAGCGAGCTTCGCAAGGGGATGCCTGTGAATGCCGAAGTGCTATATTATAAGAAAGACGGGACCCCTTTCTGGAATGAGCTTGTCATTCAACCATTTGTTGACGCAAAAGGAACCATTTTATTTACTGCGTCTTTTATTCTCGATGTGACAGAACGTAAAAAAGATGAAGCCTTACTTAGGTTGCAGGAAGCTATTTTTTCGGGCATTAATAATGGTGAGGAGCTTGAAGATTTACTGCAAAAAATAGGTACTGTCGTTGAATCGTTCTTTCCTGAAGGATCTGTATGTTCGATTCTATTCAATGAGCCAGGCGATGGGTGGTACGTTGGTGCGGCGGATTCAGTACCCGACCAACTACTCGGCGAAATGTTGAACAGTCAAGTCCTGGAAAATGGGGGAAAGCTAGCAGAATTTATCGTTACAGAAAATAGTGAGTTGCCCATGCCGGGCCAGGTTTCGGAATACCGCTCTAATTGGTCTGTGCCTACATTTACAAAAGACGGGGAAATAAGTGGACTTTTAACGGTTTTCATGAAGAAATCGGGATGTCCGACAGAAACGCAAATTCAATTCCTGAAAAATATGGTACCGATCATTCAATTAACTAGAAAACATTATTCACAGCAAGCAGAGTACCGTAGGCTGGCATTTACCGATCCCCAAACAGGTTTACCAAATCGACACGCATTTTTGACTAAACTCAAACAGAATAGAGCAGATGGTGGAGAACATTTTGTTGCGGTCGTAGAACCAGGAGAATACGCAAAAATTGTTGACCTTTACGGCAGAGATGCAGCTGATGAACTATTTATTCAACTGAGCAAACGAATTCAGAAAGTGGGTCGGGACAAACCGAATTTCATAGGGCGCTTTTCGAGTGCCTCACTTGTCGTGACGAGTAATAGTAGGGATGATGACGGGGAGTACTACCTTATTAAAATAGGTACAATTGTTGAAAAGCCTTTTATCATTGCAGGGCAGGAAATGTTCATCTCATTGAAAACCGGGGTTTCATTCACCGAAGGTAATCAGGAAAAAGAAGAGGAACTACTGCGTCGGGCTGACATTGCTATGTCAGATGCGAAAAAGAAGCCTGGAACTGCAACGTCATTTTACAGAGATTTGCAATATGAAAACACGATTAAAGAAATGCGAATATTCAATGAGTTGTCAAAAGCAATTATGGCACAGGAAATCGATGTCCACCTTCAGCCGAAAGTCGAATTACTAGACGCTAAAGTCATAGGCTTTGAAGCACTAGCCCGCTGGTTTTCTCCAGTGCTCGGGCAAGTGCCGCCAAATCTGTTTATTCCGGCTGCCGAAAACATAGGGAAAATCATAGAATTGGAAATGATCATCTTGTCAAAAGTGATGGAGTGGCAACAACAACGCAAACTGGCAAGCTTGAAAATGTATCAGATAGCCGTCAATATTTCCGTTCATCATTTCTTTGATGTCAATTTTGTTGATGACTTAACTAAACTAGCAAGGCATTACGACATTTCACCAAGTAGTATTCTGCTTGAAATGACGGAAAGTATCGGACTCGTGGATTTGCAGGGCGCAAAGTCTATTTTTAAAGAGTTAAATGCAGCAGGTTTTCAAATAGCTGTCGATGATTTTGGAGTCGGATTTTCATCACTCAGTTATTTGTCTCAATTGCCTCTCTGCGAATTAAAAATCGATCGCAGTTTTATCAGTGCGCTCGACGAACCAGACACACTTGCTGTCGTCAGAACGATCATTCAACTTGCCGAAAACCTTAATCTATCGACCGTTGCGGAAGGAATTGAGGAGGAAAGACATATTGAAGTTCTGCGCAATCTGGGATGCAATATAGGACAGGGGTTCTATTATTACAAGCCGATGCCACTGCATGAAGTCGACCGATTGCTTGCCGAATAGTTAGACATTTAGCAGTTGGTTGTTAGGCATCCCAGAACGGGCGCAATTCTGTTATAATGAACAGGACATTCCGAAAAGGGGCGAAAACCAATGCCGAAAATACATGTATTTGATCATCCGCTTATTCAGCATAAACTAACGTACATACGTGATATCAACACAGGAACAAAAGAATTCCGTGAACTCGTCGACGAAGTGGCAACACTTATGGCATATGAAATTACGCGCGACCTTCCGGTTCATGAAGTGGAAATTCAAACACCGGTTTGTAAGTCCAAATCGAACGTTCTTGCGGGTAAAAAACTCGGCATCGTACCGATTTTGCGTGCAGGAATCGGAATGGTGGATGGCATCCTTAAACTGATTCCGGCAGCAAAAGTAGGGCATATCGGACTTTACCGTGATCCTGAAACATTACAGCCGGTTGAATACTATGTGAAATTGCCTTCAGACGTATCAGAACGTAACTTCATCCTTGTCGATCCTATGCTTGCAACAGGCGGATCCGCAATTGCAGCGGCCAATTCATTGAAAAGCCGTGGAGCAAAACACATTACATTCATGTGTCTAATTGCCGCGCCTGAAGGTGTAAAAGCAATGACAGATGCACATCCTGATGTAAATATTTTCATCGCTGCACTTGATGAGAAATTGGATGAAAAAGGCTACATCGTCCCAGGACTTGGCGATGCAGGCGATCGTCTATTCGGAACAAAATGAGTTGGAAGGCGTGAATACATTGACTAAGAAATGGAAAGTTATGACGATTTTTGGTACGCGTCCTGAAGCCATTAAAATGGCACCGCTTGTACTAGAATTGCAAAAGCATTCGAACGATATCGAATCAATCGTAACGGTTACGGCTCAGCACCGTGAAATGCTGGATCAGGTGCTTCACACATTCGGAATCATCCCTGATTATGATCTAAATATCATGAAAGACCGTCAAACACTTATCGACGTTGCAACTCGCGGCCTCGAAGGACTTGACCGCATCATGAAAGAAGCTCAACCGGATATCGTACTCGTTCACGGAGATACGTCGACTACATTCATCGGTAGCTTAGCTGCTTTCTATAACCGAATTGCGGTTGGACATGTAGAAGCAGGACTTCGCACGTGGAATAAATACTCACCGTACCCGGAGGAAATGAACCGGCAGTTAACAGGCGTCATCGCTGATCTACATTTCTCGCCAACAGAGCAATCCGCTCGCAATCTTATTGAAGAAGGCAAGTCGGAAGATCGTATTTATATAACAGGTAATACTGCAATCGACGCACTTCAAACGACAGTGCGTGAAGAATACTCCCATCCAGTTCTCGACAAAATCGGAACGGACAAGCTTATATTGTTAACAGCACACCGCCGTGAAAATCTTGGCGAACCGATGCGCAATATGTTCCGAGCCATTAACCGGTTGCTTGTCAAACATGACGATATCCAAGTTATCTATCCTGTTCATATGAATCCGGCAGTGCGCGAAGTAGCTGATGAACTTTTCGGTGACAATAATCGCGTTCATCTGATTGAACCACTTGAGGTTCTCGACTTCCATAACTTTGCGGCGCGTTCACACATTATCTTGACAGACTCGGGCGGTATCCAAGAAGAAGCACCATCACTTGGAAAGCCCGTCATCGTATTGCGTGATACAACCGAACGTCCGGAAGGAATCGAAGCCGGTACATTAAAACTGGCCGGTACGGATGAAGAAACAATCTTCAATTTAACGGATACACTTTTGTCCGACGAAGTGGAATACAATAAAATGGCCAAAGCATCGAATCCATATGGTGACGGCCATGCCTCTGAACGAATTGTTGAAGCACTGAAAAAATACTTATCTTCCATTTAAGTAAAAGGTACAAAAAAGACGGCCGAATAAAAATGGCCGTCTTTTTTCGGCTTAGAGTCATGGTGAATCGGCAAACTGCAATGGCTGCAGATGGCCTATAACGGTAAAACGTCATCCGAAAGTTCAGAGCAGTCCCTAACGCAACCGCCAAACGCTACACATTCAACATCTAATCACTCAATTTTGTCGAATGTTTGACAATGTGCAGACTTTGTGAAAAATTTCACTGTAATCAATTGACATCAAAATATGCCTATTGTATGCTTACAAAGGGTTAGAATGATAGGGTTTTCATATTGAAACGGCAACAAAATGTAATTGTTAAGGCTTTGTAATTATCCAGACGCTTTTCGACGGATATGCAGAGGCCTAAATAGTATCATGCATTTGATAAAATGTAGCATCTGCCGAACTGCCTTCCATTCGACAATACTCGCTACTAAATGACAGGTTCCATGCTTTTCAGTGTCTTGCCATCATTAATGTAAGCGTCCTGCTTAGATTAGACAAATAACTGGCTGGACAGCGAAACGGAACACCCCGCTTTTCCTTGTGAATTGCTTTCAACCAAGCCTTTTTTTTAGTCGAAGTTGCAAGGCTCCATCCAATCCGTAAATACGAATCAGGAGATTAACTGACCATGCAAACATTGCAAGAAATTTATAGTAGGCTAAAAAGAGCTCTATTTTTTTTGCTCGCATTGTTCGTTCTAGGTTGGGCATTTACTGACTTAAAATTGATTTTCGCAGGATTAATACTCGGATCTCTTTTCGGATTGTATAATTTTTGGATTCTTGTCCGTAAAATGGAAAGCTATGAACGGAAATTTGCGCAAGGGAAGAATGGTACGTCGTTCGGGACAATTATACGTTTCGCTTCTGGTGTAGGTGCGGCTGCAGTTGCAACAGCGATGCCGGAATATTTTGACCTAATCAGTACGATTATCGGCTTTGCGATACCTTACGTTCTCCTACTAGTAGAGAGGATTATATACCATGTAAGACATCAGTAAAGCTTTTTCGTCAGCAGGACTTTTCTCGAATGCAAGTCGTTATGAAAAAAGCTTACTGCACTTCTTTTCTGTATTATCTGCGAAGTGATGCAGAAATAGCTTGACTTAATTCTGGTTGCAAAAGGGAGGTGAACGAAAATGGAACATGGAAATCCGTTATACACGGCTTTCGAAGGCACATTATTTGAAATGACATTCAATCTATCAAACGTTTTAATGCTTTTCATCACATGTGCAATTGTATTCCTAATCGCGTTTTTCGCTACACGTCGTTTACAGTTAAAACCGACAGGAATGCAAAACTTCTTTGAATGGGTCATGGATTTCGTTAAAGGAATCATCAAGAGTAACATGGACTGGAAAACAGGTGGTAGATTTCACGTGTTGGGGATTACCCTTATCATGTTCCTCTTTGTATCGAACGTATTAGGAATCCCATTAGCAGTCTATTGGGAGGGGGATCTTTGGTGGAAATCACCGACTGCAGACCCTGTAGTTACAATGACACTCGCAGTTTTGGTTATTGCACTCACACACTATTACGGTATTAAGATGTCAGGGCTGAAAGAATACGGAAAAGGTTACCTTAAGCCACTTCCTTTCCTTGCACCGCTTAAAGTCATTGAGGAATTTACAAACACGCTGACACTCGGTCTGCGTCTTTATGGTAACATCTATGCCGGTGAAGTCCTTCTAGGACTCCTGGCTGGACTCGCAACATCAGGTATGCTCGGTTTGTTTGGAGCTGTCGTACCGTCCCTTGCTTGGATGGGCTTCTCGATTTTCGTCGGGGCGATCCAGTCATTTATCTTCGTTATGTTGTCGATGGTTTACATGTCACACAAAGTGGCAACAGACCATTAAGCATATAATGCCCGGATAACCGGGCGAAAAAAAAACGGTATATACTAGGAGGAAACAATAATGGTAGGTTCAGTTGGTCTATTAGCAGCAGCAATCGCAATTGGTTTAGGTGCACTAGGTGCAGGTTTAGGTGCAGGTATGGTCGTTTCAAAAACTCAAGAAGGAATCGCTCGTCAACCAGAAGCACGCGGTATTCTTCAAACAAATATGTTCGTCGGTGTTGCACTTGTTGAAGTTGTTCCGATTTTCGCAGCAGTTATTGCATTTATCGTAATGAACCAATAAGCATAGGAAACAGTTACTAAATGGCGAAGAGTAGTCTGAAGTTCTTCGCCATTCTTTTATGTAATAGGAAAATCTTATTTTGAAAATAATGAACGTTTTCCATAGTTTAAAGAAACGTAAGCTCTTGAAGGGAGTGAATTAATCGTGTTTATGGATACCTTCGTCCTATTGGCAGCAGATGGTGAGGCCGTTAAAGGATTGGCGCAATTGAATGGCAAGTTAAACCTTGGCGATATTATCGTCACAGTCTTATTCTTCACGATTCTCATGCTTCTTTTGAAGAAAGTTGCTTGGGGCCCACTTATGGGTATCATGGATCAACGTGCTGAGTTGATCGCAAATGAAATTGAATCGGCTGAAAAGAGCCGTGCAGAATCACAACAGATTCTTGAAGAACAGCGTAACCTTTTGAATGAAGCGCGTAATAACGCTCAAGAGATTGTTGAAAATGCCCGTAAGCAAGGCGAAACGCAACGTGCAGAAATCATCACAGCGGCTCGTTCAGAAGTGGTTCGTATGAAAGAAGAAGCAACGCTCGAAATTGCTTCAGAAAAAGACAAAGCGGTCGCGGCAGTTCGCGGAGAATTCGTATCTCTTTCTATCCTTGCAGCATCTAAAGTACTCGGTAAAGAAATTTCCGAGGAAGATAATCGCGCATTGATCGAAGAAACGATTGAGAAGGCAGGCGAAGGGCGATGAGCCAATCGGTTGTTGCACAACGCTATGCACTTGCATTGTTCGAATTAGCACAACAAAACGGACAAACTGGACCGATTCAAGAAGACCTTCTTGAATTGAAAAAAGTTTTCCTAGCAAATAAAGAACTCGGTCAGTTACTTGAAACACCGAGATTGAAAGCTGCAAAAAAGAAAGAGCTTATGGCTGATTCATTTAAAGGAGCGAACCAGCTCATTTTGAATACATTGTACCTAATGCTCGACAAACAACGCATAAACGAAGTTGTAAACCTTGTAAACGAATTTACCGCATTAACGAATGAAGCAGCTGGAATTGCTGAAGCAAAAGTGTATTCTACACGACTGCTTACTGCGGATGAAAGCCTTGCAATTTCGACAGCATTTGCGGAAAAAATCGGTAAGCAAGCATTACGAATTGAAAATATCATCGATCCGAGCCTAATCGGAGGCATTCGTCTCCAAATTGGTAATAACATCTACGACAGCAGCGTGAGCGCTAAGCTCGAGCGACTGAAACAGGATCTTATCGGTTCATAAATCAGAAATTTGAGGGGTGACATGCATGAGCATCAAAGCTGAGGAAATCAGTGTTCTCATAAAACAGCAGATTGAAAATTATCAATCTGAGATGAAAGTGAGCGAGGTAGGTACAGTTATCTCAATTGGTGACGGTATCGCACGTGTTCATGGCCTCGACAACGCCATGGCTGGGGAACTTTTAGAGTTCTCTACTGGCGTCTTGGGTCTGGCTCAAAACTTGGAAGCGAACAACGTTGGTATCATTATCCTAGGGCCTTACACGGACATCAAAGAAGGCGATGAAGTACGTCGAACAGGCCGTATTATGGAAGTTCCTGTTGGTGAAGAATTAATCGGACGCGTTGTAAATCCACTTGGGCAACCAGTTGATGGATTAGGTCCGATTGCAACAACAAAAACACGTCCAATCGAAAGTCCGGCACAAGGGGTTATGGCGCGTAAATCCGTTCATGAACCACTACAAACCGGCATCAAAGCGATTGATGCACTTGTACCAATCGGACGCGGACAGCGTGAATTGATCATCGGAGACCGTCAAACAGGTAAAACGACAGTTGCGATTGATACAATCCTAAACCAAGCTGACCAAGATATGATTTGTATCTATGTAGCAATCGGTCAAAAAGAATCAACAGTTCGTGGAGTTGTTGAAACGCTCCGTAAAAATGGCGCACTTGATTACACAATCGTCGTAACGGCTTCTGCTTCACAACCGGCTCCACTACTATATCTTGCACCTTACACAGGTATATCAATGGCTGAAGAATTCATGTTCCAAGGTAAGCACGTTCTAATTGTTTATGATGATTTAACGAAACAAGCAGCGGCATACCGTGAACTTTCTTTGCTACTTCGTCGTCCTCCGGGCCGTGAAGCTTACCCTGGTGATGTATTCTATATTCACTCTCGTTTACTTGAACGTGCAGCGAAGTTGAATGATACACTTGGTGCTGGTTCGATCACGGCACTACCATTCGTTGAAACACAAGCAGGAGATATCTCCGCTTATATTCCAACAAACGTAATCTCCATCACTGATGGACAAATATTCCTTCAATCTGACCTATTCTTCTCGGGTGTACGTCCAGCGATTAACGCCGGTCTTTCCGTTTCCCGTGTTGGTGGTTCAGCGCAAATTAAAGCAATGAAAAAAGTTGCGGGTACTTTGCGTCTTGACCTTGCGGCTTACCGTGAGCTTGAAGCATTCTCGCAATTCGGTTCTAACCTTGATTCTGCAACACAGGCGAAACTTGACCGCGGAGCGCGTACAGTTGAAATCTTGAAGCAGGATTTGAATAAACCATTTAAAGTGGAACAGCAAGTTATGGTTCTTTATGCATTGACGCGTGGTTTCCTTGACGATATTGAAGTTAAAGATATTCTGCGTTTCGAAAGCGAACTGTTAAGCTGGCTACAAACGAACCATACTGAAGTTTTAGATCAAATTCGTACGACGAAAGATCTTCCGGCTGATGATTTGATGGCAGCAGCACTCAACGCATTCAAGAAAACTTTCGCACGTTCTGAATAATTCTTTTAAGGAATCATCTTTGACGGAAAGCGTCAATAGAGGAATCGTCTTTGACAAAGACCGTCAAAACGATAGATCAAAAAAACAAAAGGTGGTGAGAATTGCCAATGGCATCTTTACGCGACATAGAAAACCGTATTAAATCGACGAAAAAGACAAGTCAAATTACGAAAGCCATGCAAATGGTCTCCGCTTCCAAATTGAGCCGTGCCGAACTGAATGCGAAAGCGTTCATCCCGTACATGGGGAAAATTCAGGAAGTTGTCGGATCAATCGCAGCTGGAACAAGCAACTTGAGTCACCCGATGATGGTAACCCGGCCCGTCAAAAAGACTGGATATATCGTTATTACATCAGACCGTGGACTTGTTGGAGGGTACAACGCCAACATCTTGCGCATTGCAAAAAATGCGATTGAAAAACGCCACTCTTCAGTAGAAGAAGTGAGCATCCTTGCAATCGGTCAAAAGGGTTACGACTTTTTCGATCGACTTGGTTTCGATATCGTTGAAAGTCGGATTGGTCTATCGGATCATCCCTCTTTCAACGAGATAAAAGATATCGCGAAGCGTGCTGTTGGCATGTTCACAGAAGGCGAGTATGACGAAGTCTATTTGTATTACAATCACTTCGTCTCCGCCATCGCAAGTGAAGTGACGGAAAAGAAATTGCTTCCGCTCACTGACATCACATCGACTTCCGCAACAACTTCGTATGAGTTTGAGCCTTCAGGTGAAGCAATCCTTGAAGTGCTTCTTCCGCAATACGCGGAAAGTCTCATTTACGGAGCTGTAATTGACGGAAAAGCGAGTGAACATGCTTCCAGTATGACAGCGATGAAAACTGCTACGGATAATGCAGCTGATTTGATAGATTCTTTAACACTTTCATTCAACCGTGCACGACAAGCTGCGATCACGCAACAAATTACGGAGATCGTTGGCGGCGTCGCAGCTCTTGAATAGGAGCGGACACTGTACGGCAAAGAGTAAGACAGGAGGGAATAAGTATGAATAAAGGACATGTTCTTCAAGTTATGGGTCCGGTTGTTGACGTCAAGTTCGAAGACGGTCAGCTTCCTGATATCTATAACGCATTGAAAGTTCAGATTGAACGTCCAAACGCTGAGCCTGAAACGTTGACACTTGAAGTCGCGCTTCACCTCGGAGATGATTCTGTACGTACAATTGCAATGTCTTCAACAGATGGTCTGCAACGCGGAGCAATCGTTGATGATATGGGTTCTGCAATTTCGGTCCCAGTTGGTGACGTTACACTTGGACGTGTATTTAACGTACTTGGAGAGATTATTGACCTTGGTGAGGAAATCCCGGCTTCAGAACGCCGCGACCCAATTCACCGGTTAGCTCCAGTATTCGAAGAACTTTCAACTGAAGTTGAAATTCTTGTAACAGGTATTAAAGTTGTTGACTTACTTGCTCCATACATTAAAGGCGGTAAAATCGGCCTCTTCGGTGGTGCGGGTGTAGGTAAAACAGTTCTAATTCAAGAATTGATCAATAACATCGCACAAGAACACGGTGGTATTTCCGTATTCGCAGGCGTTGGAGAACGTACTCGTGAAGGGAACGACTTATTCTACGAAATGACAGATTCCGGCGTTATTAAGAAAACGGCAATGGTCTTCGGTCAAATGAATGAGCCACCTGGCGCACGTATGCGTGTTGCTTTATCGGGACTTACAATGGCAGAACATTTCCGTGACGTACAAGGCGCGGACGTGCTTCTATTCATCGATAATATTTTCCGCTTTACACAAGCAGGTTCTGAAGTTTCAGCACTACTTGGCCGTATGCCATCAGCAGTTGGTTACCAACCGACACTGGCAACGGAAATGGGTACACTTCAAGAGCGTATCACGTCTACAAATGCTGGTTCAGTTACGTCTATCCAAGCAATCTATGTACCAGCGGATGACTATACTGACCCGGCTCCTGCTACGACGTTCGCTCACCTTGATGCAACGACGAACCTTGAGCGTAAACTTTCTGAAATGGGTATTTACCCTGCGGTTGACCCACTTGCTTCAACTTCACGTGCACTAAGCCCTGAAATCGTCGGCGAAGAGCATTACGAAATTGCACGTCAAGTACAACAAACGCTTCAGCGTTATCGTGAACTTCAAGATATCATCGCAATCCTAGGGATGGATGAACTTGGAGAAGAAGACAAACAGCTAGTTGGACGCGCTCGTCGTGTTCAAAACTTCCTGTCACAAAACTTCCACGTAGCTGAGCAGTTCACAGGACAAAAAGGATCATACGTACAAGTTGCCGAAACAATTAAAGGCTTCAGCGAAATTCTTGCAGGTAAGTACGATCACCTTCCAGAAGATGCATTCCGACTTGTCGGAACGATTGAAGACGCTATTGCAAAAGCAAAAGGTATGGGTGTTGAAGTTTAATCAGCAGGATTCAAATCCCTGCCAAATCAAATAAAAGCATCCGGTGAATAGCGTAGATTTTTTAGGGAAGTTATCGAGACTTGCTCGATAAAAGTCTACGCCCAATTCGCCGATGTGAATTTGATTTTAAGGGACCAGGAGGGGAAAAAATGAAGACAATTAAAGTCAATATCGTCACTCCCGACGGCCCTGTTGTTGAAACCGAAGCGAACATTATCATCGCAGCTACCGAAACAGGCGAAATCGGGATTCTTCCCGGCCACATCGCGATGGTTGCGCCGCTTCAAATCGGTGGGCTTCGCCTACAAAAGGAAGACTCGACTGAACATATCGCCGTTCATGGTGGTTTTATCGAAGTCCGTCCGGATGTTGTCACTGTTTTGGCTCAAAGTGCGGAACTGGCTTCTTCTATTGATATCGACCGTGCAAAAAAAGCGGCGAAACTAGCAGAAGAAACACTTCAGGCGAAAAAAGAAGGCAGAGAACACGACTTAGCGCAACTGGATTTAAAACGTGCCCTCAATCGTATCGATGTCTACGAAACAAGAAATAAATGAGTTGTTGAGTTGGCGGGCAGAAGAACAATTCTTCTGTTCGCCTTTTCATTTATTAAGGGAGGACCCTACTTTGGATGCTATAATGGGCTATCAACCGTTACTGTCAATCGTTTCACATACTGTTTTCATAGCCGTTGCCTTTTTTGCATTGCAAGCGATCATGCCAGAAAAAATCATAAAAAAAAACCGTGTCTTTCAAGCACAGTTATTGTTCATTTTATTAAGTATCACAATCGGATGGTCCGTGTCGAATTTCTTTTTAGAAATATCCTATTGGTCCGGAAGGCTTCCGTTCATGTTCGGCTGACTTATTAACCATTTTTGATGCAAAAAAAAAGGGTGATTTGAACAGCAATTTGATCAGCTACATGTTATCGCCTTGTATGCGAAAAACATCTCGTATTTAAGGCGATGACATGAAATTCATCAATTTTTTGGAGCTTAGGTTTGCTGTGCCGATTTAGAGGGAACTGATACTACAGGTGGAGAGATATTATGACACAAAACGTCAATAGTGTACATAATATAGACTACTTAAGTACTTAGTCGGTAAAATAGCCCAGACGTTACTTGTTATAAGGGGAACGTCAGTGTAAAATAGTATATGTTTTGAAGATGAATGTATGACTAAAAAAATCGAATATATAAAATGAAAAATAACATGAATTGCTATAAATTAGGAGTCGGAGGGACTTATTTTGGATAAAATTATTATCACTGGCGGACGTGTACTTAATGGTACTGTCCGAGTCGAAGGCGCTAAAAATGCTGTGTTGCCTATACTTGCTGCTGCATTGCTTGCATCAGAAGGTGTCAACGTAATACGCGACGTACCCAATCTTTCGGACGTTGGAACAATAAACTCAGTTCTTAAAAGCTTGAATGCAAAAGTGGACCACTTCCCAATAATGAATGAAGTCGTCATAGATTCTTCGGATACACTTTCAACTGAAGCACAGTTCGAATATGTACGGAAAATGCGTGCGTCAATTCTTGTAATGGGACCGCTTCTCGCACGTAATGGCTTTGCACGAATTGCACTTCCAGGCGGCTGTGCAATCGGATCACGTCCGATTGACCAACATCTAAAGGGCTTTGAAGCAATGGGTGCAGAAATTACTTTCGGCCACGGACACGTTGAAGCGAAAGCTGAAAACGGTTTAAAGGGCGCTAAAATCTATCTTGATTTTCCAAGCGTCGGCGCAACTGAAAATATTATGACTGCAGCGGCTTTGGCGGCTGGTACGACAATCATCGAGAACTCAGCAAAAGAACCCGAAATCGTAGACCTAGCGAACTTTATCAACGAAATGGGCGGTAAAGTTGTCGGAGCAGGTACGGACACAATTCGAATCGAAGGCGTCAAGAAATTACATGGCACAACGCATCACATTATACCGGATCGTATCGAAACAGGTACTTTCATGGTAGCAGCTGCAATTACGGGCGGAAATGTCATTATTGAAAATGCCGTTCCAGAGCACAACGCAGCACTTATTTCCAAGTTAACGGAAATGGGTGTCGTCATTACTGAACTGGATGAAGGTGTCCGTGTTACAGCAAAACTACCTTTGAAATCCGTAGATTTAAAAACAATGCCTCATCCTGGTTTTCCAACAGATATGCAATCCCAAATGATGGCACTTATGCTGACATCATCGGGTACAGGTATTTTGACCGAAACCGTTTTCGAAAATCGCTTCATGCACGTTGAAGAATTCCGTCGGATGAATGCTTCCCTCAAAATTGAAGGAAGATCAGTCATCATAAATGGACCTTCAAAACTACAAGGTGCTGAAGTAGCAGCAACGGACCTTCGTGCGGCAGCAGCCCTCATTCTAGGAGGACTTGTTGCAGAAGGTGTTACCCGTGTTACGGAACTATCGCATCTTGACCGCGGATATGTGAACTTCCACGGAAAACTTGCGGCACTCGGTGCGGATATCGTACGTGTATCCCCTGAGATGAAAACTGAAAAAACGGTACAACACGTTTAATTTCATTCCATAAGTACTTGAAAGGGCTGTAGTGTAGAGACTACGGCCTTTTTTGTCTTCACATATATGAAGACTCAAAATGCTCCTTTGCTAGTATGTCCAAAAAAACATGAATAATACGTCTCGTTTTTCATATAATCAATTATGGACAAACTACTAACAGCGTTCCTCATCATCCTTTTATTTTTCATCCCTATCCTATTAAAACAGACTCCGCAAATCACAAAAGAAGTTGAAGAACCGGAGGCACAGCTTTGCTACGTGGAGATCATCGTTACCGGCGTGGACAAGCCGATCCCACTTGAAGAGTATGTAGTAGGTGTCGTCGCAGCTGAAATGCCTGTCACATTCAGTGAAGAGGCTTTAAAGGCACAAGCAGTTGCCGCACGGACATACGCACTCCGAACGACCGAGAACGGCAAAAAACCAATCGCCGCAGATGTATCTGCACAAGTCTATTCCTCCGAAAAGAAACGGAAAGAGCGTTGGGGGAAAGAATTCAAACGCAATGAACGAAAAGTACGTGCAGCGGTGGAGGCGACTGCAGGGGATATTATTACTTATGGAGACGAAATGATAGCTGCAATGTTTTTTTCTACATCGAATGGACAGACTGAGACAGCGCAAAATTTCAGTGGCAATGACGTACCTTACTTACAAAGCGTGGATAGTCCCGGGGAGGGGGACGTTGCTGCAAACGTAGAAAGGAAAACCGAATTGAAACTCACTGAGTGGAATAAAAAGATAGGAAGCAAGTGGAGCGCTGATCGATTCAAATCACTTCAACTCGTTAGAAATGATACAGGTCGTGTTCAGAAAGTCCTCTCTACAGAATTTCAAGCGAGTGGCAGGGAAATGCGAGATTTGCTGGGACTAGCATCTACGGATTTTGATATCGCATTCGACGTAACGAATAGTATAGTTCATGTTACAACGAATGGCTATGGCCACGGTGTAGGGATGAGCCAATACGGGGCGGAAGCATTTGCTCAGAAAGGATGGACCGCCGAAAAAATTCTTTTACACTATTATTCGGGGACAAAAATAAAAAAATTTACTTTACTTGATTCGGAATGTTTAAAAACTCTCTCACTTGCAGATAATAGCGAGTGAGGTGATGACAATGCGAGAAGAAAAACCGAAAGCCCCTTCTCAGAAGAACAAAAGTGCAAAGGCAAAAAGCTGGTTTTGGCCTGTAGTCTATTCGGGTATCGCAATCGTCTTCGTTGGTATGATCTGGGGTTACAATGCATACATGAAAGAAGATGCCCCAGGTTTAGCCAACGATGCAGCGAAGGACCCGCAAGATGGATTGGTCGTCGAGACGAACGCAGCAAACGAAACACTCAAATACCCATTTGCTGAAGAGTCTATCGACGAAGTAGCGATTCTGCAAGATTTTTATGACGTAAATGCAGAGCCCGCCGTGCGTGAAAACGCGTTACTCGTCTCCAGCCAGACGTATGTAACAAACACAGGCATATCGATTGCGATTCAAGGCAAGGAATTTGAAGTTGTTTCTTCACTCAGCGGTACAGTAGAAGACATCTTGCTAGACCCGTTTAAAGGTGATGAAATCATACTTTCTCATGCCGATGGGTTAAAAACAATCTATCGATCCGTCACAGGTATTCTCGTTAAAAAAGGTGAAGAAGTGGTTCAAGGACAACCAATCGCCACAACAACAGAAAATGAATGGAATCCGACGGCAGGCAACCATCTTCATTTCGAAATCCAACAAGATGGGATAGCCGTAAATCCAAGCACTTTTCTAGCATTTTAATAGCAAGTTTCCAGCCATTCCAGAGCCAATCCGGAGTGGCTTTTTCTTTGGGGTAAATAGGGTGGTCGGCTTTGAGACCGCTCGAAAACAGCGGGGAACCGCCCGAAAACTCTTAGCGACCGCTCAAAAAATACGTGGGACCGCCCAAATCCCGCGCATGACAGCTCGAAATCCCCGAGCGACCGCCCGAATCCTGCGCGCGACCGCCAAAATCCCACAAATAACCACCCCAAAAACGCAAACAACCGCCCAGAAAATCCCTATAACCACCAAAACCCCACCCACTCCCGACAACCGCCCGCATATCCCACTTAACAACCGCATAGGATAAAGGAAGATTCGGACCTCAGAGGAAAGGAAGAGGGCGTGCACGAGCAAATACGGAGGCGATGCGTGCGCCTCGGCAATATGTTACTGGAAACGGGACTTACGGTACGTGCGTTGGCAAAAGCGACAGGCTATTCGAAAAGCACGGTTCACAAAGATTTGACGGAACGCTTACCAAACGTCGATGTGGCCCTGTCAGAAGAAGTCGCGAAAATACTTGCCTATCATAAGTCGGTCAGACATTTGCGGGGCGGCGAGGCGACAAGAATTAAGTGGATGAACGAAACAAAAAGAGTCGGAAACAGTTAGAAATAGAAGGCGGTATCGCATCCACATCGCGAACCGTTTTTTGCTTGTTGCAATAAATAGAGTTCTTTCACGAAAACAACCCTTAAGTATATTATTTATCAGCCTATTATGGTAAAATGTGTAGTCAGAAGCGTATACATATACGGGAATATCCAATGATGCGGGTGGAAGGGGAAACAGAAACAATGTTTGCAAAAGATATCGGCATAGACCTCGGTACAGCTAACGTCTTGATACACGTTAAGGGTAAAGGGATTGTACTGAATGAACCATCTGTAGTTGCGATGGATAAGCATACCAATAAAGTATTAGCAGTCGGGGAAGAAGCAAGACAAATGGTTGGCAGAACGCCCGCTAATATTATCGCAACCAGACCCATGAAAGACGGAGTCATCGCCGATTTTGATGTGACGGAAGCAATGCTTAGTCATTTTATCAATAAACTAGATGTCAAAGGATTCTTATCCAAACCGCGAATTCTAATCTGTTGCCCGACAAACATTACGAGTGTCGAACAGAAAGCCATCCAGCAGGCAGCTGAAAAATCAGGTGGCAAGAAAGTGTACCTGGAGGAAGAACCGAAAGTTGCAGCAATTGGCGCGGGTATGGATATTTTCCAACCGAGTGGTAATATGGTCGTCGATATTGGTGGGGGAACGACGGACGTAGCTGTACTATCAATGGGGGACATCGTTACATCTAGGTCAATCACGACAGCCGGTAATACATTTGATAATGACATTACACTCTACATTAAACACAAATATAAATTATATATCGGTGAACGAACTGCTGAAGCTATAAAATTCAAAGTTGGAACTGTTTTTTCAGTTGGCCGAAAAGAAGAAATCGATATTCGAGGGCGCGATATGGCGTCAGGGCTTCCTCGCACAGTTACGATTCATTCCGACGAAATTGGAATGGCACTAAGAGAATCCGTTTATATGATTGTTCAAGCAGCGAAAAACGTCTTGGAAAAAACGCCTCCTGAATTATCAGCGGATATCATCGATCGCGGTGTCTTCCTGACAGGCGGCGGAGCACTACTGCACGGCATTGACCAATTACTCGCTCAAGAGCTAAAGGTTCCTGTATTCATTTCAGATAATCCGCTGGACTGTGTTGCGATTGGGACAGGCGTTTTATTGGAAAATATGCATAAGTTATCCAGCCGATAATCATTTTTAAAAAGTAAGGAGAAGTGAGCACATGTTCCGTGGATTTTATACAGTTGGGTCAGGTATGATTGCGCAACAACGAAAAACGGAGATGCTTGCGAACAATATGGCAAACGCCAATACGCCTGGTTATAAGGCGGAACAAGCAGTAATTCGTTCATTTCCGGAAATGTATATGTCGAGTATTGAAACAGCAAGAATACCGACGGAAAACGGCTTTCAGATGAAGGGATTATCGCCAGTTGGTGGGATTTCAACGGGTGTCTACATGCAGGAGACGCTGCCGTTATTTGCGCAGGGGCAATTACGTGAAACCGAGCTGACAACGGACGTAGCGCTCATCGATGGCCGCTTACCGATTGATGAAGCCACGGGAACAGCGGGCGCCATATTCTTCAGACTTGAAAATGAAGGCGGTCGAGAACAATATACAAAAAACGGTAATTTCACACTTGACGCGAATGGTTATTTAACGAGTTCGGCTGGGGCTTTTGTGCTTGATAGCAACGGACAGCGAATTGAAGTGCAAAACGATGACTTCCGCATAACTGACGAAGGCGTCATTATGGAAGGTGAAACAGCCGTCGCAACGCTTGGTGTTTCATTTTCCCAGCGGCCTGACACGCTTCAAAAACAAGGCGATGGCATGTTTGTAACTATGGACGGCGAAAACCTGGTTGCAGCAAATGACATGGCTGGCGTTACTTATTCAATGCAGCAAGGCTATCTGGAAGGATCGAACGTCGATGCGGCCCGGACAATGACGGACATGCTAACTGCGTACCGTGCATTCGAGGCCAATCAAAAAATTCTTCAAGCCTACGACCGCAGCATGGAAAAAACGGTAACGGAAGTCGGTCGTGTCAACTGATGACACGCCATCTGAAAGGAGCGGGGATGCATGATACGCACCATGACAACAGCAACAAACACGCTGAGTCAATTGCAAAACCAAATCGACATCATCGGAAATAACCTTGCGAATGTCTCAACACACGGCTATAAGTCGAGTGATGCAAAGTTCCGTGAAATGTTGGTTCAGCAATTCAATAACGATAAGGCGGACACAGCTCCGCGTCAATCTCCGAACGGTATCCGTTACGGTTCTGGGGCGATGCTTGGTCAAACACAGATGAATTGGAAAGCTGGCACCCTGCAAATGACTGGCCGTGAACTTGACTTCGCACTGACAACGCCAAAACAGTATTTTAATATCCTCATGCCTGACGGAGGCGGCGAGCAAACTGTCTACACGCGTCAGGGCAACTTTTACGTGTCGCCTATTGCCAATGGACAAGTGATGCTCGTCAACGCTGAAGGATATCCGGTCGCTGACAGTGCAGGATTGCCTGTAACATTCTCGGATGACATAAAAAAATACACAGTCAAACCGGGCGGCGACCTAGAGCTCACGCATTCGAATGGAACGACTGAGTTTGTTGAGTTGGCTGTGACAGTGATGGAACGTCCGAATCTGATGGTGCGGCTATCTGGAACGAACTTTGGCCTGCCCGAAAACTTGGCAGACCTCGGTGTCACAGAAGCGGATGTCTTAACTGAGCTACAAGGTGCTGCTCGTAGTAGTATTGGAATGGAAGGCCAGGCGCTCGAAGCATCGAATGTGAACTACCAAAAAGAAATGACGGACCTCATCGGTATCCAGCGCTCTTATCAATTCAACGCGCGTGCAGTGACACTTGCGGATCAAATGCTCGGCTTAATTAATGGTATTCGATGAAATCCTACTAGAATGACGTCTGGAGCCTGGACTATTAAGGGAGTACTGACTATGACAGAAGAAAAAAAAATCAAGTTAAAAACCGAGCAACCAGAGAAGAAGCAAGAAGATGCCCAACCTTTACTACGATCAAGCCGGAAAGCAATTGGACGGCCTGAAAAAAAAGTCGAGGAAACTGCACCGAAAAAGCAAATCTGGGTACAAATACGTCTACTTCCGATTTGGGTTCGTATAATACTGGTCCTGTTGCTTCTTGTCGGAGCGGCTGCGCTCGGAGCGATGATTGGCTATGGCACTCTCGGAGACGGCAATCCAAGCGATGTTTTTAAAAAAGAAACATGGACGCACATTCTGGATATCATTGCCGGAAAACAAAAATAACAGCTTTTTTATCTTTTAAAATACATAGTAAAGTGGTAGGTGATGGACATGCTAACAGCAGAACAGATACAAGCCATTTTACCGCATCGTTATCCATTTCTTATGGTAGACCGGATTCTTGAGGTTGAAGAAGGTAAACGTGCAGTAGGCATAAAAAACGTTACAATTAATGAAGATTTCTTCAATGGACATTTTCCAGGATACCCGGTTATGCCAGGCGTTCTAATCGTGGAAGCGCTCGCACAAGTAGGTGCTGTCGCTTTGTTGCAAAAAGAAGAGAATAAAGGACGTCTTGCTTTTTTCGCGGGCATCGATAACTGCCGTTTTAAAAGACAAGTGACACCTGGTGATACATTGCGTCTAGAAGTAGAAATCACTCGACTTCGTGGCACAATCGGCAAAGGCAAAGCGATTGCTACAGTCGATGGTGAAATTGCATGCGAGACAGAAATTACATTTGCACTTGGTCCAGTTGTAGAAACTGGAAAAAACTAATTTCGCAAATAAATGGAAGTTTCGATACAATGGTCAATACAGTGCTGTTAAATAGCACAAAGTGGGAGGTTTCACATCAATATGTTTAAAGATCTTTCTCCAAATTTAAAAAGCAGTATAACGAGATCGATTACACAGACCTTCGAACAATACATGAGCGATATCGAATGGTCCAGTGAACGATTCAGTATCGATGATTATTTTGCCAGTTGGCGCGAGTACATTACGGTAAAAGCGCTTTGGTACAATAAAATTCCGGATGAAGTAAAACTTGACCCGGAATTCCATGAAGATCTAGCGCAACGCATCAATAAAATTATCACTCGAATCCTCAGTGAACCGCCATCTGAAGAACAAATTGTTGAAATTCAGAGCATGCAGGAAGAGTTGAATACGCACTACGAGTATAACTGTAAAGCGGAAGCAGTATACGTCGATACATTGCTGAAAAAACATTTAACATCTTCATAAATAAAAACGGATAGTTCCCTCATTTCTGGCTAAGCTACGAAGTATCATACTTGTTTGTGTGATAGACGGCTTGTGGAGAGGAGGGAATTTATTCATGTTCAAAAAAGCGATACCACTGGTTCTAATCTCGGGACTTGTACTAACAGGTTGCGGTACCAACGACGACGTACCGGATAACAACGAAACGCCGATGGAAAACTTGGAGGACAACACAAGAGACATAACGCCTGATGTAAATGAACAAACAGGACCGGATATGGATGGTCTGGACAACGGTGGAGTTGATGACGGCATCATTAATGACAACAACGAAGACCGTAATGGCATCATCAATGATGACGGCGGCAATGCAAATCCGGACAATGGCATTATGAATGACGGCAACACAGACTCGGACAAGCGAAATGAAATGAACAACGACAATAACAATAATAACAACAATAACAATAAATAACCGCTAATCGCTAACCGCAAGCCGTGCGGGGAACCGCCTCATAACACTTGAGGCGGTTTTTCTACTCTAAATGAGCCAATCGAAAACAATTACATATAAAAACACAAAAAACTGCCTATAATGCTAGGCAGCACAACATAGACCATTCAACTTTCCGCATCTTCCTGATCTTCCTTTAAACGCGGACGAGAGCGCATATCTGATTCGAATCGACGTAACAGATCTTCCCCTCCAAGCCCCTCACCAATCAATTCCTCCAATAGCTGTTCGGCATATTGAGCCCGTGCACGCTTCAAACGACCTTTTAGCAGTACGGAGATTTTATCCCCAATTGGTTTGACGCCTTTGACAGCAACACGGAATGCGGCAGGTTCGTTTTCAGGATACGAAATAACCACTTTTACTTCCAATAAATCCTCATCAGCTTTCCATTTTTCGAAAACGGACTGATGTTCTTTATCGATGAACATTTCTAAAATCCACATATGATGGCTATTTTCCTGGTTGATAATAATTCCGTCACTCAGCGGATAATCGCGTACGACATCTTCTTGCAGTATGCCCACTGACAACATTTTAAAAGTTTTTATCATCATCCACCCCAATCTTTTTCCTCATAGTATACCATAAGAGCAAATTCCAATGAAATTAGATAGATGCCAAAGTTGAATTATCAAGGAAGCCTGAAAATTCAGATAAACCTTAGGGCTATTCAATTACGATCATCCATGCCGCAAATAAAGTCGAGTAAAAAAGGAATTTGATGTCGAAAGATGACTGAAAATTGAAATATATATGTTTGCTCTTATTAAATTGGACCGAGTATGATGAAGTCAGAAACCAAGAGAGGAGGAACTCAATTGAATCAGGTTGCACTAGTTGGGCGAATTACGAAAGATCCGATACTTAAAAGGATCTCAGAAAGTAGGGTACAAACCAGCTTTGTCCTTGCCGTAAACCGTAATTTCAAAAACCAGAAAGGAGAAATGGAGACAGATTTTGTGCTTTGTACAATGTGGGGGAGGCCGGCAGAAAATACTGCAAAACATTGCGGAAAAGGTTCTTTGATCGGAGTAGGCGGACGTATTCAATCCAGGTCATATGAAAGGGAGGATAAGAGTCGAGTCTATGTAACAGAGGTGATTTGTGAAGATGTTCGTTTTATTTTAACGAAAAAGCGTGCCAATGACAACCTGTACAGTGAACATGTAATAAGTACACCACAGTCGATAGCAGAAAAAGAGGATGCTGAGCATTTCAATCTGCCGAGTAGAGAAGCAGAAGGATTACCGATTTTCTAACCTGAAGGATTCAGGCGTAATACTACATATCATGCCACGAATCTGTCGTGGAAAAAAGGAGGACTGCAAACGGGCAACAATCCGGGGCCGCAATAACAACTAAAAAGGATAGATAGTGAGTAATGCCCGATACACTAGTTGAAGGTAAATGTGAGAAAAAGAAATACTGGACATGTACAGAAGGGGTTCTAACCATGACCAGTTTGAGTGAGTAAAGATACGCGTGCGGATTTTTCAGGGACATCCGTACATAGCGAATCTAGTTGCATAGTAGAAATCCGATGGGGGTCGGATTCTTACGCCTAAAAATAACCACTTAAGAATCCTGGAATCGTGTTCTGCACTTGTTTCCAGGATTCGGATAAGTGGAATCGCTAGAGAGGGAAGTGAGAAGTTTGGAGACACTAACTAAAGATCTGCAGAGGATGGAAATGCAAATTGAACAACTGATTAGCATAGTAGCCAATCAAAACAAGCGTTTGAATCGGATAGAAGATGGCGATAGGAAAAATAGACTCGTAACAATACGTAAAATTCCGTACGCGGATGCGTCTGATGGGATTTATGCAAAAAACTAAAAAGGACTCCAGTGCCAACTGCGGCACGGGAGTCCTACACTTAAATGATACTGCTCATTAGCTTTCGAAAGATAACAAATCGTCCAGTTCCGTGTCGGACAAATCCGACAGCCACTGACTTGATTGGATTAAGTCGGCGGATAGTGCCGCTTTCTCCACAAGCATCTTATCGATTTTCTCTTCAATCGTCCCGATCGTCACAAATTTATGGACGTGGACGAATTTTGTCTGGCCGATACGGTAAGCACGGTCGGTTGCTTGGTTTTCAACAGCGGGATTCCACCATCTATCTGCATGCAATACGTGATTTGCACCCGTTAAGTTCAAGCCAGTTCCGCCAGCTTTCAACGACAGGATGAAAATAGGGAATTCACCTTCCTGGAAAGCCTCCACCAGTCGGTCACGTTGACCCTTCGGCATGCTGCCAGTTAAGAAGGGAACGTCAATGCCATGCAGTTCCGACAAGCATTGACGGATGAGTTGCCCCATGCCAATGTATTGCGTGAAGATCAGGCATTGCTCTTTGTTATTTGCGATGTCAGCCGCCATTGAGACGATCAAATCCAGTTTATTAGACCTTGACATCATTTGCTCAGCAGGAGCTTGTGGCTCCTTTAAGAAGAGCGCTGGATGGTTACATAGTTGTTTCAATCGGCTGAGCATTTTTAAAATGAGACCTTTCTTTTCAAAACCGGTAAGTGTCTGCAACTTGAATTTCGTTTCTTCAAGAAAACTTTCATACAAAGCGGCTTGTTCAGTCGTTAAAGGACAGTATTCATTCTGCTCAAGTTTTTTCGGAAGATTGAGCTGCAGATCAGGATCACTCTTCGTTCTGCGCAATAGGAATGGACGAATTTTAGCTCTTAACTTCCGTTTATCCGCTTCTGAATCATCACGCTCAATCGGGATAATGTAGTTATCAGTAAATTTTCGGAAACTGCCAAAATACCCTTTGTGAATGAAGTCGAAAATTGCCCACAGTTCAGATAAACGGTTTTCAATTGGTGTACCCGTCAAGGCAATATGGTGCCTACCTCGAAGTTTTCGTATGACGCGGGATTGCTTTGTCTGCATGTTCTTGATATTTTGCGCTTCATCAAGCGTAATGCTCGCAAATTCTGTCTCCGCTAGCATTTCACCGTCCTGTGAAGCCGTACCGTACGTCGTCAGTACGACGTCAGGCTGCAACTGGTGAATGAGTTCTTTAAAGTTCTCGTCTTTCGCTCGCATCGGACCGTAATGGGCATGGACTGAAAGAGAAGGTGCAAACCGTTCAAGTTCTTTTTGCCAGTTGCCAAGTACACTTGTCGGACAAACGATGAGTGATGGCGTATTTGTATCGGGTCTTGCATGAATGTTAAGCAGATAAGTAATGAGTTGAACAGTCTTTCCAAGCCCCATATCATCTGCCAGACATGCACCGAAGCTATTATCACGCATGAAAGTCAGCCAGTTGTATCCGTCTTCCTGATATGGCCGCAGTTCAGCAAGTAAATCTTTTGAAATGCCGGCAGCAGGAAGACCTTTTTTATCGGACAGCATTTCCATATAACCAAGAAGTGATTTCTGCATCGTAAAAGCAAATAATGGATCATCTAAATCTTCATCCTCTTCAAGAGGGACTATTTCTTCAGGAATGTCTTGGAAAAGTAAGTCTTTAACAGTCCATTCCCCAGCGTCTGCACGGTCCATCAGATCGCGAATTTTTCTCAGCCACAATGGATCGATATGGAACCATTCATCGCCGGAGCGAATGTATTCACGGTTTTCATCGACAAGCTTACGGAAATCCTCGCGACCGATTGCATTACCGGCAAGTGAGAAGTTCCAATCGAAAGACAGCACTTCGTCTAAACCGGTAGCTGATTTATACGATTGCACACCCGCGTTGGTCCGTATTCTTAATTTGGATTCTGTCACTGATTTCAGCCATGCTGGCAGGATGACGGGGTATCCAAATGATTGAAGCAAAGGCAAGTCATCCTGGATGAACATCCGTACTTCAGGATCAGACATCGGTGTTGCTAAGAAGCTTTCACTAGGAGCAATGTCCACTGAACCTAGGAAAGATGTCATTTCAGATTGCTTCTTCACAATGTCATCCGCGTACGGCTTCCACTTGGCAGGAAGCGCTTCTACAGCAGGTGCATTCACTTTCCGCATAGCAGGAGACCAATGTGCCCCGCGTTCTCCTACAATAACCGATTCAAGAAGCCATTCCGTGTCAGTAGTCTCGACTGCTGGTTCAGTCAAGCGGAATGCAAGATTGACCGGCATTGTCGAAACGGTTTCACCCGGCCAGCCGTATGTCCGTAAATGGGGTAACAATGAAGCAAGCAGTTCAGGATTAATGCCAGATGTTGAAAGCTTACTACTCACAGCATGAGCGATTACGGCAGCTGCACCTTCGGAAATACCTGCTTTCTTGCTATCAAAACGAATACTAGTGCCGTCTACTTCCGCATAGTTCCATAAGTCGGGGTCGCTCCATGAATTTGCAGCTTCCCGAACGGACGTAAGTAACGCGTCGTCTTCAGCAGTAAGCCCTTCGAAGGTAATGTAGGGGTGCATCGCTGAAAAAATAGGCAGTAGCTTGTCTGCTTGCACGTAAGCAAAGTCTGCGTCTGTATTGATAAGGAGTCCAAAAAGCGCACGTTCATTGTTAAAGAACAGGAAGGAAACAAGTTCGTCCGGTTCAATCTTCAACCCATTGCCTTCTTCCGCGGCAATGGAAAATAGTCCATCTTCCAGTAAGCGAATGCTCAAGCGGAATAGGCGATTTAATGTAAATGTTCCGGTCATAAATTTAAATTCCCTTTCTCCATTTCTTCCATCAATGCGCGAAGTCTGCGGTTTTTTTCACGCACTGTATCAATGTATTGATTCCAAAAGTCGATTTTGCCACTTTTTTTCGAACCGGCTTTCATTTGTTTAAACAATTTGACGGCTCGCCGATAACTATGTCGGTTCTTTTCTTTTATGAAACCCATGGCAAACGTATGAAGGAGTGGCAAGACAGCTGCTGGATCTGTACTCAGTGCCAATTTCAAGCCGCCTGCTTCCGCCCCGTCATAAGGAACACCGTATCTGTGCATTAGCGCTGCCCATTCGGCAAAACGTTCACGTTCAACAAGGAAATCTGCATATACATCGACACCCGGTTCCCCGTATTGGGCAAACATGCCTTCACGGAGCTCTTCCGAAAAATCAGCGGCTTCAAATAAACCGTCGATTGTGCGCACAAATGCAGGTCGACCAGCCGAAGAGACAGATTCGTTAACGTAGTCACCAATATAGGGGAGCATTGCATGCATAATAATAGACAGTGATTCTACTTCATCATAACTTTCGGCAAGTTTTGCAAGAGGCAGCCATGTAATCACATTATCAGCTGTTACATTGCTGACCATTTCCGCCAAATCTTCATGTTTTCCTTCCGTTAGATGGAAAAAGGCGATAAAAGTTCGAGATTCCTCCGAGTTTTCTTTCGCAAGAATTTCCAACTCAACGCTTCGCGCGGCTTGATAGGGGAAGAGGTTCTCCCAAAAAAGACGGTAAACATGAAACCTTTCGTTGAACAAACCCGAATGTCCAAGCGCAAATGTCCGGACTAGCTCTTTCACTTGTTCATGAAAAGCGTCTGCTTCAAATAGTTTTGGTTTCGCACCAATGGCTGAAACGCTATCGTTCAGTTTGCCCAGTTGCTCAGTTAGCCAGTTTTGTACATACCACTTACCGTAAAAGAATGAGGTCGGTTCACCGCCTAAATGGGCGTTAACATACGACCACCCGGCATCCAGAACATGCAATCGATAGTAAAGTTCAAATAGAGGTTTCCACTCATACTCAAAAGGAATTAACGGAGCCGCTTTTTGATCAATCAAGGACGTTTCATGGATGAACACACCTGGATTTTCAGCTGGCTCAATCGTGCGAAGTGGAATGGTTAGGCGCTTCAGTACATGAATCCATGCTTCAGGTGTGCGTTCAGATATGGAAAGCACCATCTGTTGCGAGTCGGTTCTGCGCCATTCGTGGAGCCATTCAGTCAGAGAATTCTGCTGTGAATATAAGTGGAATATAACGGCGATCCGGTGGGAACACCAGCCGGAATAGCCGCATGTACATTGGGAACTTTCATTATTGAAAAGAAGGCGGACTTGTTCCGAATCCACACCAAAGAGACTTGCAACCACTGTGTTTTCAGATGGATCGTATACATATGAATCGGTTGCGCCATTTCGGACGAGTGCGACTGCACGTCTAACTACGAGTGCTTCGGCATCTACCCCAGGCCGCAGTGCATGTTTAATGCCATTCATATATTCATCTATTTCATTTTCGTGCAAGTAGGATACACGTTCGACAGTTATATTCAACGGATCACTCCCTAAGAAAAGCATTCCTTCTATTATACCGCTTTTTAGCAGCGAGCGGAAATGATGTTATCCATATCTTGTTCTTTTGCACATTTATTTATCTTTATTCAGCATTCATCTCTCACATCCATAGATGGAAGATGAATGCAGTTTTGTTTTCCTGTTCAGCGGTTGTCCAAACGCCTGCTGAACAAAGAAAGCCTCCGGCAGATGTCACAGATTTTGAAAGGAGTTAATCGAGCAAGCTCGATTCAAAATCTGGACGCAATTACGCCGAGGCGTAATTGATTAGCCTTCTAATCGTTTTGCTCGGTTTCTCAAAGAATTCGGTCATTTCAGTCAACAAGGGAGAATTGAATAGATGCTCGCTAGGACAAACTTGTTTGTATTAGCTCAAGCCCCAAACAGCCAAAGGATTTAAAAGTATTAACAAGTAACAGCATATATACAAGCGGAATATAATAGATTAATGTATAGATGAAAAGTTAACAAAACATTCACAAAACGAGTGTGGGTGTGGTAGAATGATAATAAGTAGAATATTCAATAAAAGGGAGGGAGAAAGATGCTATCAGTACAAAGGATGACACCCTTTTTCACAAGCCAAGAAGATTACCGTCTCCGTCTCGTATTTGCCTACCAGTATTTCTCCATCATTAAAGGAGGAGACGTATTTCAATTCATTCCATCGGAAGGAAAAGAAATCGTTGTCAATATGAGAAGTTTGCAAGTTGAAAATCTAGGAGAAGTATTTGTTTTTCAACGTGGGAATCGCTTTATACGCTTGCCACTCTACCAGTTGCTTCTAATTTCGGATCTTCACATGCATCTAACAGTAATCCTAGAAGGGAAGATGGGGATCGAATCACAAGAAAAAATGCCGGAAGTGATATCACTTGAAGCTGCAGCGATTATAGAACATTTAGAGGCGGAAAACAGAACGCGTATGATTGATTATGCGCTCGAAACAGATGACATACAATTATTCGATGAACTGACGGAAGGACTGCAGCAAAATTGAAAAATGAAACTTGAAACACACCTGTCGTTGGACGTTAACGGTAGGTGTTTTTTTGTCTTCAATCCCAAGTGTTATCTATTCTCTCGCTCTATAACAATATCAAACCTGTCAAACTGAATGAAAAGGGATGATCTCCTTCAAAAACAACAATTCGACCATTGTCGATTTCCCGGGAAATAAGCGAAACAACATTTCCCATAATTTTTTTACTGTGCTCTTTTATAGAAGGATAGACAAAAAGTTCGTTTCTTAAACAGTGAAAGAAGGGTTTCCGTCACTTGCAATTCCCTAAACTAGTAAACTGGACATAATTTTAAGCCCTCAAACATTGCAAATCTCTCAATTTTTGCTAAAGTAAGCATAGGAGTATTTGTGACTTCAACAAATTCAGCCATAGTTAGCAGAAGGGGATTACCGCAATGTTTTTTGATTTTAAGTTTTGGCAATTCTTGACGAATCCGTATAAATTGGCGGACCAACTTCAAAATTCTAAGATGCGCGGATTCAAAAGGCGTTTCTTACTCGTATTCCTAATCGGAGTCCTCTTATTCGCACTACGTGATATATGGGGCATGAATACGGAGTCTATTACATCGCTCCTTTCGACGATGACTACAACCGATTATACAATTGCAAGATATGTTTCACTGCTGGGTGCAATACTTTGGGCACTTATTTATATGGTATTTCATTTCTTCGGATTTGCGTACATACTAAGTCGATTAACTGTGATTCCATTTAAAAAACTAATGCCGTTGCAATTGCTTGTAACAGGTATTCTATTGCTCGAGAAAGCGGTTATTTTCTTTGTGTTCACAATGAAAGGGGCGGCAACAAGCGTGTCTTTTCTATCTTTCGGACCGCTTGCAGCAACTTTTCTTAATAACTGGTACATCATTCTTTTCCTCAATCAATTGACAGTGACGACCGCGATTATTATCGCACTTCAATATCAATTCATCCGTTCTTATACGGGGGGTATTGAACGTAAAGGGTTTTTCTGGGTTCTGATAGGAATACACGTAGCAATGGCACTCATTGTAGCAGCTGTTGGATTTATCCCGCTGGAAGACTTATTCCATTCCCTCATAGAAAGGGGTGTCGGCAATGAGTAAAGTAAAGAATATTGCTGTAACCGTTGCAATCAGCTCGTTTTTGGCGGCAAACTTCTATCTGCTCTTTTCTGATAAAAGCGTCATCACCAAATCAGTCTATGTTGATCAATTTGAACGAATGACAAGCAGTGATTACCAGGAGAAACTACCAAAAGAAGGATTTATTGTGCCTGTTGAAACGTATACGGTCTACATTAACGGAGAAGATACAGTCGATTCATGGCTCGTAAAAGAAGGTGACTTTGTCACGGTCG
Organism: Sporosarcina sp. Y352; assembly: GCF_056786535.1. Lineage (NCBI taxonomy): Bacteria > Bacillati > Bacillota > Bacilli > Caryophanales > Caryophanaceae > Sporosarcina > Sporosarcina sp. Y352. The sequence continues at coordinate 108,176 of NZ_JBXCJE010000004.1, read as the reverse complement.
GGGATAAAATCGCGATTTTGCAAACAGAGCGTGCAGAAGGTCAACGTGCTGTCTGGGAAGCAGAACGTGATGCGCTTCTACAGCAGTACTATTCGGTACAAAGCATGATTTCCACTTTGGAGTCCGAACGCCAAGAAGCGCAATCCGATAGTTCATCGAACGTCAATCGACAAGACAATGTCTCAGAAGGTGCAGAAGACACCAAGCTTGAAGTAGGTTTGAATGTGGATGTCAACGTCGATGTGAAACAGGATGGTTTATTTGCGCAAGCAATTGCAGCCGCTGAACAGGATTTGGCAGAAATCGAACGTCAGCAAACGGTTGTCGAAGCACAGCTGACCCAAAATCCGGACAGGCCCGCATTGATTAGCCCTGTGGACGGTGTCGTTTCAAAAGTGACCCGTGTCGGTTCCACGCTCGCCGTCGATATTTTCAGTTCACAAAAATCGATTGTAACGTATACGAAAAACGAAGAATGGCTCAAAATTAAAAACGGTGACCCAGTAATCATTCAAGGTGCTGGCTTCGAAAATGCTGTGGAAGGAACTGTGCTATCCGTTTCACAAGCACCTGCTTTGGACAATGAATGGCTAAATGCATATAAGGCACTTGACGATACACAGGTTACGAATCCGCTTAGCTATTATGAAGTTCGTATTTTAACGGACGAGGCAGTAGAATCTGTTCCGTACGGATCCAACATCAACGCAGTTGTTATCGTCAATGAAGCCACGGATGCCATCTCTGTAAAAGAAAAATGGCTAAATGACTTGTATAAAGAAAGTGCGTCTGTATGGATGATTAACAAAGAAGGACGTGCCGAAAAAAGAGATGTAAAAACCCCGTTTGCGTGGGAAACACGTGCGGTTGTGACGGAAGGTCTGACACTTGGTGATGTAGTACTCGATGAACCATCGCTGGTGGAGTATGTATACGAACCAAAAGTGTTTCTTCCGATGCCTACCGACTTGCCTTCAAAGAAAGAATGGAGAGCATTCGGATGGAGAAATTACGTAAAATATATACTAATTCGATGAAGTACGAACCTCGCAATTTGCGGGGTTTTTTCTTTGTTTAAAACACATAGATTTACAAACTGTAATCTGTTTGTAACAGTTTGCATGTTTTAGACGCGAGCGAAGGGGTATTTTCTAGACTAGCTAGCCAAATAGCTTTTTACAAAATTCTAGGAGGCGTTATGAAATGGTTACAAGACATGTAGTGGGACATTATCATACTGAAACTGAAGCAATTGCAGCAATTGAAGATTTGAAAAGACAGGGTTATGGATCAGATGAGATATCGGTCATGAGTAAACATTCAGAAGACGTTGAAGCCATTGCAGATGAAACAGGTACACATGCAGCTGACGGTGCAGCAACGGGAGCGGCAACAGGCGGAATTCTAGGCGGCCTGGGCGGTGTTCTTGCTGGAATCGGTGCACTCGCCATTCCAGGAATCGGTCCAATCATTGCAGCCGGACCGATTGTAGCTGGTATCACTGGGGCAGCTGCTGGAGCGGGAGTCGGGGGCCTTGCCGGCGCACTAATCGGTATGGGTATCCCTGAAGAAGAAGCGACACGTTACAACGATTATTTCAATGAAGGCAAAATTCTTGTGTTAGTAGACGGCGATTACAACCGTCCGGACGATCCATATCGCCCACTTATCTAACAAGTAATATATCAAATGCTATTAAAAATAGATGCGACGTGTCGTCAACTAATGACGATACATCGCATCTTTTCTATTTTATTCCGTTTTTTTCTGATAGAGAGAGTTGTGATGCGGAGTGTGGATTATAGATTGCTTGGCGCTTCGCATCCAGTCTCACGGCATCGGCGACCCCTTTGCCGCGCTTGCGCTGGTGTGTTCCATTATTGAAAGAGTTGCAGGTACAGTGTGTGGATTGTAGATCGCTTGGCGCTCTGGGGATGCCTCTCGCCCTGAGCCTGGATTAGCGCTTCGCATCCAGTCTCACGGCTTCGGCTACCCCTTGTCGCGCTTGCGCTGGGGTGTTCCATTATTGATAGTAATTCTGAGATGTATGCACTGAGATTATAATGTGATTACTTTTTGATACTAATTTCGTTGAGATAGACGCACTATAGAATGCAGGTCTAATCCCTGATAATGAAGCACGCTTTCTTACATAGACCTTCCAGCGAAGGCGCGACTTAGTGGTAGCCGAAGCGATAAGACTGAAAGTGCTCTTCTTTCCGGCTTATCGCGAGAGGCATCCACATAGCGCCAAAGCGGTATTAGCAGAATCTCTAACTCCATCCCATGCCGAAGCAATATCAGCACAATCTCCACTCCACAAAGTTCCTTTGAACGATTTATCACAAAGTGTATTTTGTATCATTACCACACTAGTAAACTTATGGTAAATTAATGGTGTTACACTATTCTGACTAATTTGGCAAAGGGGGACTCAAATTTGAAGAAGAACACGTTCACAAAGCGGTTCAGTGCTTTCTTGGCTATCGCAATGATTCTATCATTACTGACACCGTTTTCAGCGTCAGCAAATGCAGAAACAGCAAGTGCACTGCCATTCAAGCCAGAAAATGCTAATGAAAGCATCATGCAACAAAAAGCGGCCATCGCGGAACAACTAAACACACTTGAAGGCGGTTCCAAGCTGCACAAAGACCTACAAGGATTAACAGGAAGTGAGCAAATAGCCATTATTGTTCACCTATCCGAAAAACCCGTAGCCCTCGAAAAGGGGATCAAAGAGCTAAAAGGGAAAAAACTAACAGCAACAGAAAAAGCAACAATAAAATCAAAAGTGAAAAATCAACAAGCAATGGTGAAAAAAGAAGCTCAAATTAAAAACATTAAAATCAACGAGAAATTCGTCTATGATACGGTCCTAAACGGTTTCGCTGCAACAGTTAAAGCGGAAGACCTCGAAAAAATGCTCGACCTTACCGGCGTTACGCTAATTGAGCCGGATACGGAAGTACATGCACTCGAGGAAACAGTCACACCTGTATCCGGAACAGTCGATGCAGCAATGGATACAAGCATTTCATTCCTCGGAATCGAAAAACTATGGGATGAAGGCATTGAAGGGCAAGGCATTAAAGTCGCGGTGCTCGACACAGGCATCGACAAAGACCATCCGGATTTCGCTGAAATTTATAAAGGTGGAAGGAACTTTATTCCGGACTCTTCCACATATACGAAAACGCGTGCAGCGGACGACGCATCAGAAACATTACCGTCTGAACGTCCTGCAGGAACGCCTGAATTCAATGCGAATGGAAGCGCTTTCTATACGTCTCACGGTACGCACGTAGCGGGTACAATTGCTGCGATTGGAGACAATCCATACAATGTTAAAGGGATTGCACCGAAAGTAGATTTATACGCATACCGCGTTCTGGGTGCGTACGGCAGCGGAGCCACGTCAGGTATCGTTGCAGCCATTGAAGAAGCAGTGATTCAGGAGATAGATGTTATTAATCTATCACTAGGTGGCGGAGCAAACTCTGAAACAGATTCAGGCTCATTTGCCATCAATAACGCCATGATGGCAGGGACAATCTCAGTAATCGCAACAGGAAATTCTGGTCCGAACCGCGGGACAATGGGGACACCTGCAACAGCGCGACTCGGAATCGCAGTCGGGAATACAACTAATCCTGAAGCACATTTCGACAGCAATGTAACAGTGACTGTGGGAGACTACAAATTATCAAAAACAATGAACCTCATGGGAACGACATTTGGAGTAGATGTAGCATCGCAATTAGCAGATGAATACGAAGTCGTAGCAATACCTGGAATGGGTACAAAAGCCAATTATGCAGGCTTAGATGTAAATGGAAAAGTAGCACTTGTCTCACGTGGGGAAATTGCCTTTGTGGACAAAATTGATGCAGCAAAGGGAGCGGGCGCAATTGCAGTCTTGATTCATAACTTTGCGGGTGGCACAAATGCGCCACAAGCTTCAGGCACATTCCTGGGCGATGCATTTGAATTCATCCCAACATACGATCTTTCTCAAACAGATGGCGAAGCAATTCGCGCAGAGCTTACGAATGGACAAGGCACAGTAACATTCTCAGGTTTCAATAAAACAATGACAATCGGAGACGAGGTAAACACATCCAGTTCACGTGGACCGTCAACACCGAACTTTGATATTAAACCGGACGTCAGTGCACCTGGAACGAATATCATGTCAACAATTCCAATGTACAAAGACGACAACCCAACAGCAAATTATGACCAAGCATTTTCACGTGAAACAGGTACATCGATGGCAACACCGCATATCGCGGGTATCGCAGCACTTGTTAAACAAGCGAATCCTTCTTGGAATGCGTTTGACGTGAAAGTTGCTTTATCCAACACAGCAAAAGTCTTGGACACAGCTAAGTATGATGTTATGGCTCAAGGCGCGGGGCGTGTAGACGCTTATGCGGCAGCACATCCATCTGCACTTGCTTATGCAATTGATACAGCGGTACTCGACAATAGCAATGTAGTTGTCGAAAACAAAAAAGGGACAGTCACATTCGGTCCTCAGCCAATTAAAGACGGCGATATTTCCGTGACAAAACAGATTCTAGTGAAAGACGTCAAAGGCAGCGGTGGAACGTATAATGTAGCAGTCGATGTTATGAAATCCTTCGCAGATGCACAAGTAACGGTCGATAAATCTTCATTCACATTGAATAATGAGCAACTACTGACAGTTACATTGACCGCTTCCCAACAAGCAAATGCGGTAGCGGGTTCTGAACTGCTTGGTTATATCCAGATCACAGGCGGAGACACTGAAATGTCATTGCCATTCGCAGCGGACTTCAGCGGGGTAGCTGCCGTAGAATTCAAAGACTTTGAAATTACGGAAACGGACTTGTCATTTGACGGGGACGGCGTGCAAGATGAAGCAATGCTTTACTTCACCGTAACAGGCAATCTCAAAACGAACTACCTAGAAATTTGGGATATCATGAATCCAAATGGCGGCTTTTACGGTGACGGTTATATCGGTTACCTCCATTCGGGGACATCACTACCAGCAGGTTCATACCAGCTTGGAGTGAAAGGGCAGTATATGCCTTGGACTCCGGGCGCAGCGCTTACAAAAATACCCGATGGATTATACACATTTGACTTCTCAGCACTAACGGTTTCAGGTACACCACCTACCGTCGGCGGTTACGTCGGACCGATTGTCGTAAAAACAACTGATCCAGAAATTGCAGGTTCGGTTACAAATGGACTAGCAACTGGGCAAGTGACGGACAAATACCTGGATTATAATCCGGAACTCGCAAAATATGGTCTAAACTATGAAATTAATACAAAACTAAAAGCATCTTATGTCTTAACTCAAAATGGCGTAACAGGTGAGCCTGTTGAATTCAAACTGGCAGCAGACGGGTCGTATTCATTCCCTGTACCTGCATTTAATGAGACAACAGATTCACTTAAAGTAGTAATTAATGATGCAGCAGGAAACAGCGGTGAAGAACTGCTCGTCGGCGTCCCATCTGACGAAGTAACAGTCACTGTCAACACCGAAAACCTAGCACTTGAAATCGGTGCGACGGAACAAGTAACAGTAACTGAAACGATAACAAAACCGGACGGAACTAAAGAAGACAAAGACGTCACAAAAGATGCAACATTCACGTCTGCTGATGAAACCGTAGCGACCGTCGAAAATGGTATCGTTACAGCAATCGGTGCAGGTAAAACAGACATCACGGTCAGCTACAAAGAATTTACTGCAACGATTGCTGTTGAAGTAGCGGCGTTAACGGGAGTTCCAAAACACTTAGTAACGGAGGATGAAATCGCGGGTCAAGTAAATGATAAAAAGGCAAAAGAAATCCAAATTATAGTTTCGCCGTCCGAACAGGAATCCACAATCGAATTCAGTGCTGCAATCTGGCAAACGATTGAAAAATCCCGTAAAGACTTGCTCATTACCAAAGGCGATGCTTCATACAAATTTTCGGAAAAAGCAATCGAAAAACTCGGAAAAGAAGCTGGCGGTGACGTGACAATCACACTCAATACGGCTGACGCGTCTACTGTCGCTGAAGCAGTATCCGAAAACTTCACACTTGGTCTAGAAGGCGGGAGCGGAGAGAAACGATTCGCATTGACTCAATTCAATGAAAAAATCGAAATCAACCTTCCAATCGATGAAACCAAAGTGAAAAAGACAAACAAAGTGGCTGTCCTCGACCTTAATTCAAATGAAAGATATAAAGCAAAATACAAAAACAATAAACTCGAATTCGAAACAAAAGGTGCAGGTAGCTTCGTAGTCGTCAATGACTAACTATGTAAGACACCTTCGAAAAAATTGCACATAAATCTTTGCTGTATGCTTTCCAATTAAGTAGCTGCAGTTGCTTGGAGTGCAAGCGCGAGACTCCTGCGGGAAAAGCGTTAGGTGAAGACCCCGCAGGAAAAGCCGTAACGCAGAACGGCTTTTGCGACCAAAAGCGTTAGCGTTGGGAGCACGTAATGAGCAACGAGGAGGCTGAGGCAACGCCCGCGGAAAGCGAGTGCTGGAACGGAAAGCAACAGCCCGTATCATAGGTTAAATTCTTAAATTCTTAAATTCATCTTATTACAATATCGTTTTAAGAAAGTGAGATTCCAATTCATCGTATCGGAATCTCGCTTTTTTATTTCCAATAAATTAATGAGTAACCATTGAAAAAAAGGGTATTAAGTAGTATAAGTAGAATTACTATTAATCAGAAAAGGAAACTACTGAAAAGGATGTGCCTATATGGCTGACTGGAATACAAAAGCATTCGAATTACTCGAAAGAAAGCCGAAACAACAAAACTGGGGTGCTAGAAGAGCGGCAAAGGATAAGAAGTATATAACATCATCAGCCTCCGTAAATAATTACATCGTACTCGACTTTGAAACGACAGGATTAAGAGCAGGTGCGGACAAAATCATTCAAATCGGCGCCATAAAATACATTGATCATCAAATGAAAGACATGTTCAATACATTCATTAATCCATACCGCCACATTCCACTAGCTGTGACACGCCTAACAGGCATTTCAAATGAATCGGTTCAATGGGCGCCAAGCATAGAACAAACAATTGACGAACTGCTCGAATTCATCGGAGACCTTCCGATCATCGCCCACAATGCCTCATTCGATATGGGTTTCCTCTATGCACTAGACAGCATAGATGGCATCACAATCCCGACATTTACCGTCATCGATACAGTCAAGCTGGCTCGGAAGAAAATCACACAAACACAAAATCATAAGCTCACAACATTGACCGAGTTTTTGCAGCTCGAACACGATGCGCATGACGCAATCGGTGACTGTCTCGCCACCGCCGCAATCTACCAATACTGTACGCAAAGTCATTTATAATAATCCCCCGCATAATCTGCTAAATCAGCAATAACGGTTAGCAGGTTTTGCTACGATGAAAATATGCACAGAAATGGGGCAGTGCGATGAAAAAAACTGTATTTGCCATCTGTACGGCGCTAGTGGTAAGTTTGGTATTCGGCATACCTATGGGAGAGGCAGCAGTCAAAAAGCCAACCCGCCATGTAGGACTCCATGACCGATTACTCGATTTTCAAGACGTCCGCGTCATTGACAAAGATATGAAAGTACCACTCAAAGACATCGCAAGAGTACTTTACCTTACCGTGGAAAAGGAATCAGACATCACCCACATCCGGAAGCACGGCATCGAACTCAGCTATGACGACACCACGAAAAAAACAACGAAAAACGGCATAGAACTCAAATTTATACCCATTGTAAACGTCGATGGCGAACTTTTCATCAGCGTCAAATACATCGCCCGCGAAATTGGATTCAAAGTACAATACTTCCGCAACCTGCAAACCCTGCGCATTTACCGAGACGACTACAAGCACATGAACGCCGAAACCTACGAAATACACATTAAAAAGTTGTTGGATGAAAAACACAAGGTCAAACCACCAGCAAAACCGCCAGTAGTCAAAACGCCAAGTAAACAACCAGTAAAATTGCCAGTAGTCAAAACACCCATCAAACAACCCGCAAAATCGAAAACAAATGTCTACTTAACCTTTGACGACGGCCCCAACAAATTCACCACTGTTAATAACGCCACACTGAAAAAATACAACACACAAGGTTCATTCTTCTTTCTAGGAAAACACATGAATGACAATGAAACCATTGTTAAAGCCGTCGCCAAAAACGGAAACTACATCGGCGCGCACAGCATGACGCACGACGCCAAAAAAGTATACAAAACACCGAAAGCATTCATCGATGAAATGAACGAAGGCACGAAACTCATCCACAAAATCACAGGACGCAACGCCAAACTGCTCCGCGTCCCATATGGCAGCAAACCACACGTCACGCCCTCCATGCAAAAACAACTTAACAAATTCGGATACAAAATGTGGGACTGGGACGTTGACTCCTTAGATTGGAAATACACTGACAAAGAAACAGACGCCATCATCAAAAATGTCCGCTCCGGCGTCGAAAAAGCCTACAAATCCGGTGACCGCAACATCATCATTTTAATGCACGACCGCAGCCAAACAACAAAGGCACTCCCACAAATCATCGAATGGCTGCAAAAGGAAGGCTACACCCTAAAAAAATACGAACCCGACCACCACATCATCCAAAACTTCCTACAAGACACATCACTTTAAACAAACACCGCCTCGCATCACGAGGCGGTGTTTGTTTGGTGGAATAACCCCGTATGGCGACCGCCCATATAATCCATCGAACCGCCCAAACAAACTCCCCCAAATTCCACCAAAAACCCAAAAACTCAGCTATACTAAAACAAACAGCTTCACACACAACAAATACAAACATCAAAAACCAAAATCACAAAGGTGTCCGTCACCAAACAAAGAAAGAAGGCCACGAACATGTGGAAAATATACGCACTCCTGACCACCGCAATGCTAATCTGGGGATTCAACCTACCGCTCCTCAAATACCTGCTGCTATACGTGGGGCCCGTCACCATGACGACATTCCGACTTTTGCTAGCGGGAATATCCGTCTTCATCATCCTGGGCGCATTCAAACTGCTACGACTGCCAACCAAAAAAGAATGGAAATATATCATCGGGGGCGCAATGCTCAACGTCGTCCTCCATCACTACTTCCTAAACATGGGCCTCGTCCGTACATCTGGCACAAACGCTGGACTCATACTCGGCTTAGGCCCCGTCCTAACAGCAATATCGGTTTCGCTCATCATGCGTATCTCGCCATCTAAAGTTCAATGGATCGGCTTCATCGTCGGCTTGGGCGGCGTTAGCTCAGTCGTCCTCGCAGGTGGGGGACTCGCCAGTCTTGCACTTGGCGATGTATTCATATTCGTCTCCATCGCTACACAAGTACTGTCATTCCTAGTCATCGCCAAAGCGGCCAAAACACTCGATCCGCGCATCATGACCGCCTATATGATGATTGTCGGTAGCGCCGTATTATTCATCATCAGCCTGATTCAAGAACCCGGTGAAATCAAAGCATTCGCCAGCGTTCCGCCTATGTTCTGGCTTGGCTTCGCGACAAGTGCTGTCATTGGTACAGCCGTCGGACACATGCTCTACAATTACTCTGTCGGAAAAGTCGGCCCGTCGAAAGCCGCCATCTTTATTAACTTCAACACCCTATTTTCATTACTCGGTTCGGCACTATTCCTTGGTGAAATCATCACCTATCGTCATCTTTTAGGGTTCGTCTTAATCGTCGCCGGCGTTATTTTAGGATCCGGTGCTGCCGAAGAACTATGGAAGAAACGGCGCAAAAAAACTGAAGAAAATATCCAGTAAACGTAAGCACAACAAACCATCCGCCGTCCAACACACTGGGCGGCCTTTTTCATCCAATTAACCGTCCGAAATGTTTCCCTCTAATCCTGCATATACTTTACTCACCAATAAAAAAAGACGGCCACCCACACAACCCACGCCGTCACCAAAAAGGGGGAACCAACCGAATGGCACTCACCATCAACCCGCGCGTCCAGCAAATTGAACTTTCTGGCATCCGCAAAATCTCAAACCTACTTCCAAACTACCCTGACGCCATTAACCTGACCATCGGACAACCCGATTTCCCAACACCCGAACCCGTCAAAAAAGCCGCCAAGCAAGCCATCACGGACGATAAAACCGGCTACTCACATAACGCAGGCATGTTAGAACTCCGAACGGCAGTATCTAACTTCTTCACCACAAAATACGGATTCACCTACAATCCACAAACAGAAATCATCATCACATCCGGCGCAAGCCAAGCGATGGATACCGTATTTAAGACCATTCTCGAAAAGAATGACGAGGTCATCGTACCCGCACCCATCTATACCGGCTACGAACCGCTCATCACACTCGCCGGCGCAGTCCCGGTCTTTCTCGACACCACAACAACCGACTTTATCCCGGATCCCAAAGAACTCGAAAAACGCATCACCAAACAAACAAAAGCAATCATCTTCAATTATCCATCCAATCCAACAGGCGTCACGATTCCACGCAAGACAATGGACGAACTTGCCGCAGTCCTCGCCAAGCACGAAATCTTTATCATTTCCGATGAAATCTACAGTGAAAATAGTTTTGAAGGAGAACACCGCTCGTTCGCCCAGTACCCCGAGCTGAAAAACAAACTCTTCCTCATCCATGGCCTATCAAAATCGCATTCTATGACAGGCTGGCGCATCGGCTTCCTACTCGCAGCGAAAGAGTGGATGCAGCAAGCCGTCAAAGTACACGCCTACACCATTCTTTGTGCAAGCGTTCCATCCCAGTACGCAGCCATCACCGCACTGACGGACTGCCAAAATACACCCGCTGCTATGAACCCGGAATACATCCGCAGACGGGACTACATTTACAACCGGCTCACAACCATGGGGCTACCAACCGTCAAACCGAACGGTGCTTTTTACGCATTTCCTTCTATTAAAGAGTTCAACCTAACTTCCGACCAATTCGCCCACACACTGCTCGACGAAGCCCGAATTGCCGTCGTCCCGGGTACAGCTTTCACATCCTACGGCGAAGGCCACATCCGGATTTCCTACGCATACGCCTTTGACCAACTCGAAATCGCCATGGACCGCCTAGAAAAGTGGGTAACCAACTGGCGCAACAACGAACGCCATATTGTCCCGGATCCACCACTTATGTAAGAGATACTATTCAACTGTTGAAATTTACAATAACTTCATAGTCTATTTTTGATAAATCTGGTAAAGTAGAATAAACAGATAATAATACTACCAAACTACTTTATCAGGGGGCCGACACATGTCGAAAAAATTGTATTTATCAACCGCTGCGGCTGCAGCGGCAATGGCAGTAATGATTGTACCAGTAGCGTCTGCAGACGAAATCACATTCACCGACGTATCCGAAAAGTACGAAAGGGCAGTAGCATTCCTTTTCTCGAATGGAATTACGGAAGGGTCTAATGAAACGAAGTTCGGCACGGAAACAACCATCAAACGTATCGATGCAGCTGTTCTAATTGCAAGAACAATCGGGTACGATGAGTCCAAAAAGTATAAGGACGCAGGTTTTACAGATGTTCCCAAACGAGCGGAACAGGCTGTCAATTTATTGGTGGAACTTGGGGTTGTTGATGGGAAAACAAAGACGAAGTTTGGCTCTGATGACAAATTGACACGAAACGAGGCTGCAAAACTGCTTGCAAGTGCTGGCCTGCTGGATGTTGACAGTTCTGTTGCGAAAACGAAATTCACTGATGTCAATAAACGATTTGCCCCATTCGTTTCGGCACTAATAGAAGGGGGAATCACACAAGGTAAGTCTGAAGCAAAGTTTGGTGCCGAAGATCCATTGAAACGTGGTGAACTTGCACTATTCATCGACCGTGCGAAAGCGCATTTCGGCTTTATGGATCTAATGGTTATGCATATGAACGATTCACATGCCTACCTTGATAACTTCCCTTACGTTGCTACGGCAGTGAAAGAAACCCGTGAAAAAAATAAAAACAACGTTCTTCTCCATGCGGGCGACGTGTTCGCCGGAGACTTGTACTTTAATACATTCAAAGGACAAGCGGACGTTGAACTCATGAACTACCTGGGCTTTGATGCAATGACATTCGGAAATCACGAGTTTGACCTCGGTTCTTCTGGAGAAGGCCATCAAGCACTTGCGGATTTTGTGAAAGCAGCGGAATTCCCTTTATTGACAGCAAATATTGACTTCTCTAAAGACAAGTTATTTGAAGGATTACAAACAAAATCTGTCTCAAAAGAGTATGAAGATGGTCAAATTTATAACGGTGTAGTTAAGGATGTCAACGGCGAAAAAGTTGGCGTGTTTGGTCTGACTACAGAAGAGACGCCTTTCATTTCTAGTGTTGGGTCTGTTGCATTTAGTAATTACATTAAAGAAGCAAAAGCCGCTGTTAAAGCGTTTGAAGATCAAGGTGTCGATAAAATCATTGCGCTTACACATATCGGATTTGATGATGCAATTGTGTATGACAATGACAAAGAGCTTGCGAAGTTAGTAGAAGGAATCGATATTATAGTTGGGGGACATACGCACTCAAGCATTGCAGAACCGTATGTCTCGACTGAATTTGATGCACCAACCGTCATCGTACAAGCGAATGAGTACGCGAAATACATTGGAACGTTAGACGTAACATTTAACCAATTTGGAGAAATTACATTATATCAAGGCGAACTTCTAAGCACGGACGCGAGTGAAGGGGCTAGGGATAAAACTCAATATGAGGCCGATCCGAAAGCTATAGAAATTTTAAAGCCGTTTGCTGATAAAATCCAAGAAATCAAAAAAGAGTCAATCGGTGTGGAAGCACTTGTGAAACTTGATGCAAGCCGTGACAATGACAGTTCCGGCACGCCGAGCATCAGACATAGTGAAATGAACCTTGGAAACCTAATTGCAGATGGTATGCTTTATTCCGCAAAAACGCTTGTTGATGAAAATGCAGTTATCGCTCTTCAAAACGGTGGAGGAATTCGTACCTCAATTGAAGCAGGGGATATTACGACTGGAGATGTATTGAAAGTATTGCCATTCGGTAACGGATTAGCGACTGTCAAACTTACAGGTACAGAAATTATTGAAGTACTTGAGCATTCGGTTGCAGCTGATTTAAGGGCAGATGGAGGCCTTAAAGAGAATGGCGCTTTCCTTCAAGTGGCAGGAATGAAATTTACTTATGACAGCTCCAAGGAAGTCGGCAAACGCGTTCAGCAAGTTTCCGTCAAAAATGGTACTGACTTCGAATCGTTAAATAATGAAAAGGAATATCTAGTTGCGACAAACATCTTCACAGCTAAAGGGGGAGACGGCTTCACTACGTTCAAAAAGGCATACGAAGAGGGCCGCGTATCAGAACCTGGATTCTTAGACTACAAAAACCTAATTGAATACATGACAACGTTTGAAGATGGGGTAGAACCTAAAGTTGAAGGTCGTATTATCAATGTTAATGCAACTGAAAAAAATAAGTAGAACCTAAACTGTCCGATTGGCTAGTAAAGCTATCGGATGGTTTTTTCTATGAATTTGATAATTATAACAAAAAGCTGAGAGTTTAATAGATGGAGAATAGCTATGTGTAGAGGCGGATTTGCATGGTTTAATTACTAAACTAGTAATATATAGGTAGATAGTTATATAGAAGAATATTACTATTTAATGTATTCTATGGAGAGTAATGCGTATTAAAAGGAGGAAATTGAGTGAAAAAATGGTTACTCATCATATGCGTAGCATTGATGGCAGTTGTTCTTACTCCAATAAATCACGGGAAAGCCAGTGCAATAAACTTCACTGATGTCGGTTCGTCACATCGTGCACAGGCTGAAATATATTATTTAGTTCAAGGTGGTATTACAAGTGGGGTCACACCCACACAATTCTCCCCAAATCGGGAAGTAACACGCGGTGAAGCGGCGATCATGTTGGGACGAGCGCTTGGTCTTAATGGGGAAAGAGTTAACACGAAATTCCCAGATGTAACAACAAACAGTTCTGCTTCAGGATACATACAAAGACTTGTGAATCTTAATATTATTTCAGGCTACCCAAACGGGAACTTTAATCCTAACCGCACCTTAAGTAGGGGGGAAATGGCTGTCCTAATCAGTCGTGCATTTGAATATAACGCGAATTCAGTAAGCGTTGCGACGTCAACACTACTTAACAAAGGCATTGCGGAAGGTTTAGCTGATGGTTCATTTGGTGAATCTTTAACGATTAAACGCGCAGATTTTGCCGTATTCTTGACAAGGAGCATCAATGCGGATTTCCGTACAACGCAAAAAGAAACATTCAATGTAGAGATGTTCGTGAATACGAAAAACGCTACTACGTTAAACGTTAGGTCAGGCCCTAATACATCTTACCCTTCAATCAGTAACGTAAGTACAGGGAAGAATGTAAAGTATGCTTATTCAGTTGGGGATTGGGCTTTCGTCCAGTTCGACGGTAAAAAAGGATTTGTCCACTCCGCATATATTCAAATTGACAAACCTTCGACGGTTACACCAACACCAGCGCCAAAACCAACGCCAACACCAACACCAACACCAACATTACCGGGCGGTAAAGCATTGAAAGACCTTGTCGTCATTATTGATCCTGGTCATGGTGGAAGAGATCCAGGTGCTGTAGGAATTGGTTATTTAGAAAAGAATATGGTATTAAATATTTCAAAAAAAATGAAAACATATTTTGATAAGACCCCTATTCAAGCTAAAATGACGCGTACAACCGATAAGTTTGTAGAATTATCAGGCCGTACTAATTTTGCAAAGGCGAATAAGGGCGATATATTCATATCTGTTCACACAAACGCTTTCAATGGTAGCGCAAATGGACAAGAAACGTTTTATTATGCCAAAACAGCTGCAAATAATCCGCATGTGAAAGAATCACGTGCACTTGCAATATACATTCAAAATCGGATGTTGGAGGCATACAATCTTAGAAACCGCGGCGTGAATCCTAATAACCATACAGGAAATTTCCAGGTACTTCGTGAAAATACAATGCCAGCCGCACTAGCGGAAATCGGATTCATCGATAGTCCGAAGGATATTCAACAAATGAATACAGAAGCAGGTCGTGAAAAGATGGCTAGAGCACTTTTCCTGGCCACGCTAGACTATTACTTATACTATGAAAATAGGCAAGATATCATACCATTATATAATACGGTCAATGCTAAACCGAGCGGTAAACTTCATTAATCATCCCCCCTACTTAGTCCACGACTAGCTGGGGGAGTTTTTTTATATCCGCAATACCATTACATATGAAAATGAGGGATTGTATTGAAAAGTATCATTACCGCGGCATTTCTATTACTATTGACCGTATTACCAATCTCTTCGTATGCAGAAGAGCAAACAAATTATTTATTGTATTCTCCCGATGGGGATATTGAAACTATTAAAAAGGCGTTCCCTGATTTTACAAGAGCATTCGAATTACTGCCGATGGTGGAAGTTGCATTAAGTGATACAGAGCTTAAGGAAATAAAAAACAATGATACCACTATGCAAATTTTTCCAGTGAATAACTATGGATTAGCGGAACTACAGGAGACCATACCGGCACAATTTGCACTAATTAATACGCTCCCTAAAAACACCTCGCCTTACACGGGAAAAGGTGTCAAAGTAGCGGTGCTAGATAGCGGGATTGATGTCAGTCATAATGATTTGGAAGTGACAGGTGGAATTTGCACATTGCCAATAGAAAATTGTGCAGTGGGAACGCCCTATTCAGATGATTTAGGGCATGGCACACATGTAGCGGGAATCATCGCGGCAAAAAATAATGGCATTGGAACAATCGGGATTGCGCCTGATGTAGAGCTATATTCCATAAAAGTAATCGACAAGAAAAATAGGGGGAAAACTTCGAATATTATCGCAGGTGTAG
The DNA here is from genome assembly GCF_056786535.1 of Sporosarcina sp. Y352. Classification (NCBI taxonomy): domain Bacteria; kingdom Bacillati; phylum Bacillota; class Bacilli; order Caryophanales; family Caryophanaceae; genus Sporosarcina; species Sporosarcina sp. Y352. Next base: position 92,201 of record NZ_JBXCJE010000004.1, on the reverse strand, counting down.
AATGGGCGATTAAGAATAACATCGATATACTTAATATGAGTATAACGACAGATAAGGATGATCCCGCATTGAAACTGATGCTTGAAAAAGCCTATCAGTCAGGGATGATTTTAGTAGCTTCTGCGGGAAATGAGGAATTTGGTGATTTAATAGATTCTGTCCAGTTCCCTGCTAAATACGCTCATGTTATTGCTGTTTCGGCTATCATGCAAAACAAAGTCCGTCTTTTTCAATCCTCAATCGGCCCGGAAATAGAATTGGCTGCACCAGGCGACAAGATTAGAAGTACTTACCCAGTCTTACTAGATAATGACGGAATCCGTGATGGTTATATGGAGTTATCTGGCACGTCAATGGCATCCCCGCATGTCGTAGGAGTCATAGCACTTCTAAAAGAACGATTACCGGGAATTTCGAATACGAAGATGAGAGCCATTTTGGCGAACACAGCAGAAGATCTTGGTGTGAAAGGGCGCGATAAGGAATTTGGATACGGTCTTGTGCGTTATCCAGCGTCCATTGCAGAAATTCCAATCGCATCTCATTATAGTGAACGCAATAAAATCGTCGTGGAACTATCAAATGCAGATCGAACCACGAACCGAAAACTACAGGCGGGGGACATTGAAATAAAAGAACTTGAGCCGGGAGTATGGGAACTATACCGGTTCAAGGGCAATCATAAGCTAACGCTGTCTTACCAAGGTGTAAAAGGAAAAGAAATGACTGAGCAGGTCAATGTAGATGTAGACACTGCCCAATATAAAGATATAAACCAAAATAAATGGTATATCGGACACATAGCATATTTGGCATATAACGAAGGAATAAACGGCTATTTAGATAACACATTTCGGCCTGACGCTCGCATCACACGTGCAGAAGCTGCAGTTCTGCTAGGTAGGATGCTTGGACATAACGGCGAGAAACGAAAAACTATTTTCACAGATGTAAATCCGAATAGCTTCGCTTCAGGTTATATCCAATCTGCGGTTGAAGCAGATCTTGTCGCTGGTTTCACAGACGGTACTTTCCATCCTGATGATGCCGTCACAAGGGCAGAAATGGCATTATTACTTCAACAAGCATTCCAGTTTCCCATTGATAAATCACGGCCTTCTCAATTTCCAGATATGACTCCGAATGTAACAAGCTACGAAGCTGTCCGCGCATTAGCACAATCGGGTATTATAGAAGGCTACCCGGATGGCACCTTTAGACCTCAAGAGCCGATGACCAGAGCAACATTTAGTGTGTTTCTCGCTGGGGCAAAAAGACCCGATTTGTTCAATTGAATGACAAAAAAGGCTCAACCATTACCTAAAAGGTGATAGTTGAGCCTTTTTGTCATTAAACCTCTGTTACGCGATTGTAATAGAACTGTAATCTAATATAGGCCCATCTTCTGATACTATAAAACTATGAGAAAGTACAAAGGAAAACAAACTAATAGATAAATAGACAAAAAATAACGCGGGGTGTAAATTTGAGAAGAAAGTTCATACTTGTCGTCCTTACGGCTTTACTACTAACGATCGCACCAGTCACACAAATGCAGGAAGTGAGTGCCGCAACACCAAACGAAGTTGTCACTCAAGCTAAAAAGCTCCTGGGCATCAAATATGTCTATGGCGGAACGACAACATCAGGCTTTGATTGTTCCGGCTTCACAAGTTATGTCTATAAAAAATTAGGCATTAACTTGAATCGGACAGCCGCCGAACAATACAGTCAAGGGACTACGGTTAGCAAAAGTAATTTACAACCGGGTGATCTTGTTTTCTTCGCAGGCACTGGTGGAAAAGGTAGAATATCACATGTAGGAATATACGTTGGCAATAGCAATATGATTTCGGCAACATCAAGCGCTGGAATTAAGATTGATAATATCGACACGAATCCTTACTGGAATCCAAGATATGCAGGCGCAAAACGTCTTGACTCTGTGAATAATACGCCAGTTAAATCGGCAACACCAGCACCAGCACCACAACCAGAATTAGCGCCAGTCACGGATGGCAACTTTGCTGACGTTAAGGTCGCCCATGCAGCTTATGATGCGATAAAAGAACTTAATGTAGAAGGAATCATCAGTGGGTTCCCAAATCAGGAATTCCGTCCCGAAGCACAAGTAAGCAGGGGACAAGCTGCCGCAATGGTAAATCGTGTTTTGGAACTAAAACCAAAAAGTAACGTTATTTTCTCGGATGTAGGAACAACACACTCATTTGCAAAAGACATTGCAGCGATGAATGAGGCAGGAATACTGGCGGGATACTCGAATGGTAAATTCGGTGTGAATGACCCATTAACGAAAGCGCAACTAGCGGCAATACTAGAGCGTGCATTCAACATTTCAGATTCCGTTGAAGGTCAAGTGAAAAGCGCATCAATTTATACAGATGTACCGGCTTCGTACTGGGCATATGATTCAATTGTTGCATTGAAGCTATTGGATAAGACGACGGTTTTCCAAACAGCAAGCTTCTCAATCGATGCCAACACAACACGTGCAGAATTCTCTGCAGCACTCTATAGCGTTAAATAAGAAATGGTAAAGTTGTAAAGATAGCTACAAATAGAAGGGAGTCGCTCGTTACGATAAACGAACGGCTCTTTTTCTCTATTTACTTTTCTTACATCAAAAGGTTAAACTGATAGACAAGTATAGTAATAGAGATACAATAATAATAGATTTAGATTAAAGATAGAAAAACTACAATTATACAGGAGGAAAGAAATGACTAGAATTAGTAGTAAATTAATTGCAACCTTGTTAGTAATATTTACCCTTTCAGTTGGCCTTTCAAACATTTCTGCAAATGCGGATGAATTGACGGGACGCTCTCTCGAACTAGAAATGCGGGAAATGATTGAAAAAGGATACTTGAGCGGTTATGAAGACGGAACGTTTCGACCGACGGAAAACGTAACACGCGCGCAGTTTGCGGCATTCATCTCCAGAGCGCTTGGCTTGCCAGAAGCAAATGGCAGTTTCAAAGATGTTCCGCCTACATCGAAATTAGCCTCCGCAATCCATAAAGTGAGCGGCGCGGGACTCATGGTAGGCTCCAGTGATAATACATTCAAGCCAAATGAGCTCATCACTCGTGAACAAGTTGCACTCACAATGAAGAACGTATTGGACTATAGTCAAATGGCTACAGTAGAAAAACAAATCGTGTTCACTGACAGAAAAGATTTTGTCTCATCCGGCGGATTCCGCGCCGTACTTTATAGCATCAATTACAATATCATTAGTGGATTCCCAAACAACGCAAAGGATCCTAAAACAACTTTTCGTTTCGAACCAAAGTCCAACGCAACACGCGAACAAGCAGCAGCATTCATTTCACGCTTTTTAAAAGCGAAGGAGTCGTATGGCGGCCCGGTAACACCGCCCGTAACACCGCCCGTTACACCACCTGTTACGCCACCCGTAACACCGCCCGTAGTTTCTAATGTATTCCAGATGGCTTCTATAGTGAATGGGAAATTGGGGAAAAGTGGTGTAACCTATAAAGATTACGAATCGGCAGTAACGGCTTATAACGGTAGCTCAGCTTCTATCGTGGGTCTATATAATGGCAATGATTTGATTCGCGTCAAATCAGGAATTGCCTATGGAAATAATACAACTGTAAATGAAAATGGTAAAATAGTTCCAGAAGTAACGATTATCTATTCTCGCTACGATGGTTCTAAACCAAGCGGACAACTTACTTACACTGAAAATGGCCGTGAACTGCGTTATATTGATGCGAATGAGCACTTTGTTAAAGTACAAGCTGGCGGCACAATCGGTTATGTTAAAAATGATGAAGTCAATCTTATCCCAAGTAATCTAATTACGAACCGTGAATATTATACGGTAGGGACAGATGGACTACTTTACCATAGCACGGTTAACCACGAAGCTAATTCAAAGAAACTGCCAAGATATTCAATTGGGGAGGCACCTTCGTTCATGAAGCCAAACGTTAACTATTTCAGTTATGACGGTGTCCATTTCTCGAATGCCCAAGGTAAGCTGCAAGGAACGCACTACCCATACTTCCAGTTCCTGTCGGTTCGTACCAAAACGAATTATACAGCTAAAGAATTAGAAGCATATATCGCTACAGCACCCAAAACATCAAAATTGATTGGCATGGGTGAATATATAAAAGACATGGAGACACAGTACAATGTGAATGCGTTATTTATTCTGAGTGCTGCAATCCACGAGAGTGATTCGGGAATGAGTAACAATGCACAGACCAAAAATAATCTTTTTGGTAGTAATGTTCATGATAGCAATCCCCAAAATGGCGACACGTTTGCGAAGCCAGAGGACAGCATAAATGCATTCGTAAAACGGTATGTCAATTCTAATTATTTAGAACCACTAACAGGAGGCTATGCGAAAGGTGCCGCACCAGGGAATAAAACAACGGGTCTAAATGTACATTATGCATCAGATCCTAACTGGGGTTCCAAAATCGCGGGTCACATGTGGCGTGCAGATGAGTTTCTTGGTAAGAAAGACACAGGAAAGAACGAATTGCAACGTGCACTTACTGTATATGGAAAAAACATCAATGTACGTAGTGGTCCGAGCACAAGCTCAACTAAACTATTCTCGTTCAAGCCCCGTATTTTAGGAGTTAACGATGCATTTGGATATCCATTAGTAATCGTCAGTGAGATTGAAGGTGCAGACGGTACTTGGTATGAAGTTCTATCAGATTCATTAACTCATAAGACTGGCTGGATTAGTGAAAAAGATGGTAGCCTTCTACTTGTGAAAAAGATTCCAAAGTAATAGAAGTATTGGTTCATAAAAAACGTACACTTTTTATCTTTGTAAGTGAATTTTAAGAGGCGACAATTAGTTCGAAATCGAACTAATTGTCGCCTCTTTCTTTACGCTTTCTCACACTGAATCTTTCATTCAGGGTCATAATTCGTTTGAAGTTTGCTTCGAATATGATAATGGACCTCTGGTGTATCGGGAGCCCATCAAACTATTCCTCTAGCAATTTCGTAACCTTCTCAATCAATTCCGCGTCTTCACTTTCCAAGTACCCAAGCTTCTCATCAATCATCTCATCGAAATACGCATTTCGTGGCAACTTCATCTTCTCCAACAACTTCTGCGTTTCCAGAAAATCCTATAACGTCAGCTGTGGATAGTCATCACCAGAAAACGTGCCATCCGGCCTCGCTTGATACCACAACCACCACTTATATTCCAACCGCTATGAATGTAACTTAGTATGGAAAATTGGAGTACAACCACTCAATAATTTCAACCATCAGCTAATCATCAATCAAATCGAAAAGATATATATCTTTGTCGGCAACATCGCCACTACGAATACAGATGGTGTTACAAAGCGTAAGTTCCGTAAGATCCGAGAAGATTATGAGCGACTAGAAAACTACTATGCAAAAGAAAAGCGTACTCTAAAATAGATTGCAGTCGCCAATAAAGAACCACTGGATCAGTATTACAATAAACATAAAGAGCGCCTATTCAACTTCTTAGCACTTCTATATCATGTAGCAGAATCAAACAGCACCACAGGCAGTGGCAGTGACCTAAGAAGCTAGGCTAAAAGCGGCATCCTACGACCAACTAATGAATGAATTCGAGGTGTCACAACAATGGACAAGCTAATCCATCTGCATAATCAAGACAAATTAAAAAACTCACAAATCGCTACTCTTCTTTTATTTCCAACATATTTAGCCAAACAACCTATCAACCATCAAAAGAATGACTTTATGTATTCTATTCCTGCAACCCTGATAAACATTTAGTAGTTGTGGGAAAACTCTGAATCTTGCCTGTTGACTTAATTTGACGTATGTTATATATTTTGGTATTGGAATATCCTGGTTTTAATAACCTGTTTGCAATTTTTTATATTGGACTAGTAAAAAATAGATAAAGGGGAGTATAAAAGATAAGTGTTTTTGAGTATTAAATTAGAAAAATAAGCGAGATTTGAAAGGACGTTTTATAATGTTTGAAAGATCAATAAAAACTTTATTAGCTTTTACTTTGTTTTTTGTTTTTGTGCTAAGTGATACTTTGCTGGTTTTAGCATCTTCAGATATAACTCCACCAATAGTAAAGAGTATAAGTTTTGATAAAGCGATAGTAAAGCCAGGAGATAAGGTGCTTATACAAGTTGAAGCGGAAGATTTGGAATCAGGTATAGGAGAAGGTAGCACGGATAGATACTTAATGTTAAGCAAGTCGGGTAGTTCTAATGTAACGGAAATGATTTATTTGACTCACAACCCTACAACGAAAAAATATGAAGCGGGGTATACAGTACCGAGTACTGCAACAAATGGTACATGGTCTACGTACTTAATAGCCTTTGAAGATAAAGTCGGCAATACGTTTTCTACATTTCTACATGAAGGTGATTACCTTTATAATACTTTTACAGTAGTGGATGGAAATAATGATATAACTCCACCAACAGTAAAGAGTATAAGTTTTGATAAAGCGATAGTAAAGCCAGGAGATAAGGTGCTTATACAAGTTGAAGCGGAAGATTTGGAATCAGGTATAGTAGAAGGTAGCACGGATAGATACTTAATGTTAAGCAAGTCGGGTAGTTCTAATGTAACGGAAATGATTTATTTGACTCACAACCCTACAACGAAAAAATATGAAGCGGGGTATACAGTACCGAGTACTGCAACAAATGGTACATGGTCTACGTACTTAATAGCCTTTGAAGATAAAGTCGGCAATACGTTTTCTACATTTCTACATGAAGGTGATTACCTTTATAATACTTTTACAGTAGTGGATGGAAATAATGATATAACTCCACCAACAGTAAAGAGTATAAGTTTTGATAAAGCAATAGTTAAGCCAGGAGATAAGGTGCTTATACAAGTTGAAGCGGAAGATTTGGAATCAGGTATAGGAGAAGGTAGCACTGATAGATACTTAATGTTAAGCAAGTCGGGTAGTTCTAATGTATCAAAAATGATTTATTTGACTTATAACCCTACAACGAAAAAATATGAAGCAGGATATACAGTACCGAGTAATGCAACAAACGGTACATGGTCTACGTACTTAATAAGCTTTGAAGATAAAGTCGGCAATACGTTTTCTGCATTTCCAAATGAAGGTGATTACCTTTATAAAACTTTTACAGTAGAGAATGGAAATAATGATATACCTCCACCAATTGTCGAGGAACAACCAGTAATAGAAAGTATAGAAGTAAGTCCGAATAAGGTAACTGTTGAAAATCAAGTAGATGTTAAAGTGAAAATAAAGGATGATCTTTCCAGGGTCAAGCAAATGAGTGTTTCTTTTAATTCACCTTCAAGTAAAACAACAGGTAATATGACAGATTTTCACTTAACGTATGATAAAGAACTAAAAGAGTGGGTTGGAAATAAAATAATTTCCAATAATTCAGAAAATGGGAAATGGGAATTTTATAAAATAATGATGGTTAGTGATTCTGGCGTGACACAAAATATTACAGCAGATTTACTACCAGAAGGAGTATCAGTTGATTTCAATGTAGAAAATAAAGATGGTGACTGGACATCTCCTAAAATTGAATATGTTGAAATTAATTCTAATGAAGGAACTGTTGGTGAAATTATTACTATAAAAGCAAAAATTAGTGATGATAAATCTGGTGTTTCTGGAGCCTACGTACAATTCTATTCACCGAGTTATGAACTTACTCAAGAATTTAGAACTGTTTTTTAAAATTATGATTCAAATCAAGATTTCTGGATTGGCAATTATAAAATAAGTGAAGAGGATGAAAATGGAATATGGAAATTTCAATCACTCCAGACGAATGACAAAAATGATAATAGCGCTTCTCTATCAGAAACAAACTTTTTAAATGGTGAAATGGACTTCAATTTAATCTCAGATAATGTTATAGATATAAATAATACTGCTTCAATTTTTTCTGTTACTTCGTTAGGTAGTAGAGAGGAAATGTCATTATCATTTAATATTGATCAAAGTATACTTAAACTGATAACACATGAAACAACAGGAAATATTAGTATAAAAAATGAATTGGGTCAAATCTTAAAGTTGGATTTAAAATCATTTATTAAATGGGGTTTGGTAAAAGCCTCATTTACATTACCTACAGAAGTAATAGAGGGGAATTGGGAAATTATTGATATTAGTTTAAAAGTTAATAATAACTATTATACTTTTAATAATTTTCAGGGAATACGTTCTGTAGAAAACTTTTATATTCCATCCCATGAAGCGGACAGGTGGGTAAGAAAATCATTAGAACAAAAAATAAATAATGATTATATAAATGTGGCATTAAATAGTTATTATGAAATAAATGAATTTATTAAAAAATTTAGATTAGCATTACCACCATTTGTTGAGAGCGTTACTTATGATGAGTTAATGAAATATGCTACTTGGAAAGAAAATCCTGATGGAGATGCAGTCTTTTTATATGAATGGTGGAAAGAAGGAATTATACCAGCCTTAGCGACTCCATCTGTTCCTATTTTCATCTATAATCATTACTTTGAAGATATATCATTTAAAACACAAACTAAAATCGAATGGTACGTAGCAGATGTATTACATTATGTACCAAATTTAAATAAAGAAAATAGTAAACTTACTGCGATAATTACAAGTCCAGATGGAACAGAATATGAAATTAGAAATTTTCAATATGATAAAAGATTTTCGTTATATGATGTGTCGTATAAAGAAGGTGGTTGGAAGGGATCATTTGAATTGCCTGCTTTACCATTAAATGGCATTTGGAAAATTGATCGCTTAATAGTTGAAAATGAAGGTGGATATTCTAAAACTTACTTTAATGGAATCGACTTTTATGGGGCAAGTATTAAATTAATTGATGCATTTGAGCCGACATCAGATAATTCAACACCAACACCAACACCAGAAGAACCTGAACTACCAATATCAACGCCACTAAATGTATTCAGAGATGTATCGAATAATTATCGTTTTATTAATGAAATCATCTATCTTTCTAATAAAGGTATTATTAGTGGATATAAGGATTCTACATTTAGACCAAATGAAGTCGTAACAAGAGGTTCTGCAGCAATTATGATTGTTCGTGCATTAGGACTAGAAGAAGTTGTAGGAGAAACTGCATTCACAGATGTTAACCAAAGTTCAGTAGCAGCTGGCTATATTGCTGCAGCAGTTAAAAAAGGGTTTATTAAAGGTTTTAATGATAATACGTATCGTCCTGATGAAATAGTTACTCGTGGTCAAATGGCAATTTTAATTAGTAGTGCATTTGATATTACTTCAGCTTCACCTAATTCATTCAAAGATATGAACTCAAGGATTTCATCATTTGATGCTGTATCAAGAATAACTTCTTTAGGAATTGCCAGTGGCTATACAGATAATACTTATCGTCCAAATGAATTACTAACTAGAGGACAATTTTCTGCATTTTTAGCAAGAGCTGTAAATCCTTCTTTTATTAAAAAATGAAAAATAAGAGTTGATTATTATTTTTGTATTTTCTTTAGTGAATGTTAATTAATTAAGAGGGTGGCGATTAAACTACTCTCTTTTTTAATGCCATCATAAAACAAAGATTTTACAGCGATAATAGTACTTTATGACACCTGTTTAACCCCTATAAATCGGGCTTTGCAGCATGTTTATATATTGGGGTAGGCGGTACGGGGCTATTTTCCGTTAATAGGTGCTTTCTATCACTGTCAAACATATTCCACCCCCAATCACGCATCCAGTTTCAAAATAACCCGAGATAAAAGTTAGATGGCACATTTTTAGCGTCAACACGAACGCCGCCGCTCACCATTACCGCTATATGAACGCCTCTATTTACTGACAGTCGCACAGCCGATTACCGTCTATGATTGTAGTTTGAAAATTAAAATTTTTAATTGAATCTAGTGTTACAATTAAGAAAGATAAATAAGTAGAGTATTGGTATAGGGGGCGATCAAAATTGAAAAACATTGAATTATATACCCAGACTAGAATGTTGTGCACCCCAAAAGTTAGAGTCAAAATCTAACTTTTGGGGTATTTTATTATGGCTAAATATAGCGATGAGTTTAAATTACTGGTTGTGAAAGAGTATCTAGATGGTCCACTTGGTTTAAAGTTGCTAGTGCGTAAATACGAAATAAAATCACATACACCGCTTAGTAATTGGGTGAAGACCCTTAAGGCTCACCATGTGTTCTAAAATATGTCCCGTAAAGGGAACTGTCTAGACAATTCACCAATGGAGAACTTCTTTGGTCTTTTGAAGCAGGAGATGTATTATGGCGTAGCGCTTCGCACATACGAGGAGTTAAATAGAGATATTGAGACTTACATCAATTATTACAATAACAAGCGTATCAAGAAAAAATTAGCTGGCATGAGTCCGGTTCAATACCGTCTGCATACCAGCCAATTAGCTGCATAATATAAAACTCTAACTTTAAGGGGGCACAACAAATCAAATCCGGAGCCCATCAAACTATTCCTCTAGCAAATTCGTAACCTTCTCAATCAATTCCGCGTCTTCACTTTCCAAGTACCCAAGCTTCGCATCAATCATCTCATCGAAATACGCATTTCGTGGCAACTTCATCTTCTCCAACAACTTCTGCGTTTCCAAAAGATCCAATAACGTCAGCTGTGGATAGTCATCACCAGAAAACGTGCCATCCGGTCTCGCTTGATACCACAGATCCCCAGTTTCTCGGATCCACCCGCCATCTGCCTGACCAAACGACTCGATACCCGTTATGACATGCTTTGCAGCTTCCATATACTTCTGTTCACCTGTATCGCTAAAGGCGGTCAATAAAATCTTCAAACCACCCAGCTCATGATTCAAGGAAGCATGCGTCACCGGCGTCTTCGGATCTTCATCGAAATAATCGACAATGAGATAGCCATCGCCAGCTTCGATGATTTCACCAGCTTCAATGCGAGATAGTAAATAATCCGCATACACAGGTACGTACAGTTCTGCGCCTGTTACGTCGCCTTTAAACGTTTCGGCGGTCTTGTCCAAGAAGAACGACACGAACTCATTGTAGCGTGTATCCACATAGGGAGCACGTACACCATAAGCATTACCCAACCAAGTGCTCGTATACTCGGAAGGCCAGCGCGTCCCTTCAAACTCATCGATATAGTAGAGCAGATTGATGCGTGAATTCAACACCATCGTTTCGAAAAATACAGAACCTGATTTCTCGTACCACTCTAGCGCCACGTCATCTTCAATCCGGCCGATGACACGCCCATAGCCCATTTTAGTAGATGGCTCGATTGAGAACGGCAACTTCGTGTAAGGACCGTCCATCGTTAACCAGTTCAACTGCGAAACCTGATTATGTAACGCGAAATCGATATAGTCATCCTCTTCAACCTCAGAGGAGAAGAGAGGCTCTTCCGCTACAAGTATCCAAGACTCTGCAATGTTTCCACTTCCGACGCTCGCTGACCGTGAAATCGCGTCATCATTGACCTCTATATCTTGGAATTCACGGTCCAACTCACGAATCTTACTCGTATTTCCGTTTTCATACGCTTTTACCATCACTTTTGAAACGTATTGGTTTCCAATAAGCAATTCAAGCGTATGATCTTCACCGGTAGCCGTAATCCTGCCGTAAGGATTAACCGTCGGATCTTCCCCGAAAACATTATGATGCGGGTGGTCAACCGTAACGGGATTCCAACTTTTCGTGTCGAGATCCACACCGGCTTTAAAGTCGATTGTGGTACGCATGTTAAACCCTATCAGACCATCATTCTCTAACCGTTCAAAGAGGAAGACGGCCCCGTTACCTAGCGTTCGTTCTACGATCGAATAGGTTCCTATATCTTTGCCGAACAGTTTTACATCAAATTCCCGAATAACGTCAACTGTGTTTTCCATTTTCCGTGTCTTCTCACCCGAAAACTCGGTCTTCACTGCGGAAGATGTCATAAGGGAGGCAGAGTAATCATCCCCTTCATAGACAATCGTCTTATCTTTTATGAAATTGGGCAAAACGGCGACACCCAAGATTACAACTAGCAATACTAACAAACCAACAATCCATTTCTTCAATCGAAAACACACTCCCAAAATTGATTCCCTTTAACTTCATTCAGCAGAAGTCTCCCACTTCTATAAGTGGTGAGATGAATGCGAACGAAGCCTACAATTCAGCGGGGGTTCAATCCCATGCTGAATAAATTTAAAGCCTCCGGCGGATGTCAAAGATTTTGAAGGGAGTTACTAATAGGCAACCTAAGTTCGCCGCGTCCTGCGGCAAAGGTTGCATACCTGCGTCCTGCAGGCACAAGCTCAATTCAAAATCTTGACGCAATCACACCGAGGTGTGATTGATTTACTTAAAATTCATCTCCGTATAAGTCCAACAAATCGTCTGACCCCTTCACGGTAAAACAGGAACAGCATTCCTGCATAGACAGCAATCCCTGCTGGTACAAGCACAGCCAACTGTAACAAAGCTGCCCACTCACTAGCCCCAAGGACAACCTTTAATCCCCAAACGGCGAGTCCCATTACAATAGCAGGACCGATAACCCGCGAACTCATCCGGGCAAATCGCTTAAACTCAGCAATCCCTAAATCGCGGTACACGACAACCATCGACACAACAAAGTAATAAACACTCACAACAGACGCTGAAATCGCAAGCGCTGGATACCCATACTTATCAACCAACAACCAGTTCAGCAAAAAGTTCACGGCAATCGTCGTAACACTGATCCGAAAAACAACCGCCGTCTTGCCACGTGCATACATCGACTTCGACAAAATGAGTTGCATTCCCTGAAATACAATAATCGGCAAATACAACAATAATGCCAGATGTGTATTCGCTGTATCTGCTGCCGTAAATGCACCTCGTTCATAGATGAACGCAACAACCGCATCGCCGACAACCAACAATCCAATCGCAACCGGTAACAGCGTCACCAACGAAATTTCCATCCCGCGAAACACCGTATCTCTAAATTTTGCTACATTTTCCGTCTGCTCACTCATCAGCGTAAAGATAATGGCAGCCAAAGTCGTCGCGTAAATCGCATTCGGAATACTGATGATGAGCGAAGAGTTATTCAAATACGTAACTGACGCATCTCCCGTACCAGAGGCGAAAAATCGGTTGACAAATAAATTCACTTGCCCAACGACAGAGTTTAGTAAGGAAGGAACAATCAAAATCAAAAACGCTACCCTGAAATCGCGCTCCATTCGAAACACAGGCTGCCATTTATAATCCGAGCGGATAAGGGCTGTAACTTGAATCACTACGCCCATTATCGTTCCGGCGATAAAACCGTAAACCAAAGAGAAAATTCCCCATATATCACTGAAAAACAACGCGAAAAGGGCGGCCATTAATGTCGCAAGCAATTTCGAAACTTGAGAGGGGACAAAAATTCGTCGCGATTGCAAATAAGAATCGAGCAAACCACTAAGCGCAATCATCGTCATAAACGCAAAGAAAATCTGCGTCATTTGAACAGCGAGAACAGATGTCGCTTCAGTCATATTGCCGTAAATGAACGGTACAAATGCATTCGCGAAAAACCAGCCAAGTAAACTGACGCCGACAAAAATGAGCATCGTCCAATTCAATAACGCATTGGCATTCTGATCTCCGCGTTCACCGGCGGCCCGACTTTTCACATACATCGGTAAAAATACATTATTGAACCCTGTTGAAATCATAGCAACAACTAAGGTGATGAAGCCGAATGCAAGGAAGTAGGCATCGGTCTCGGAAGAAGCACCGAATTCTTTTGCAACAATTGATTCGCGGATAAACCCAGATACTTTTAAAACGAGCGCAAGCGCTGTCGCCCATAATGCTGTCTTTTTCAATCGGTTCATAATAGCCTCCAAAATAGAAGAAAGCTCCCAGCCGGGGCAGGGAGCTTCAAAATTATTTATTCAATGCTTTAAGGTAAATTGCTTCATATTTCTCAGCTGCAGCAAAATGTGAATACTCGGCAATAATCTTCGCACGAGCCGTATCTGCCAAGCGCTGACCTTCTTCAGGATCGCCAAGCAAGCGAATCATTGCGTCGCTTAAGGCTTCTACGTTTTGCTCTTCAACAAGCAGCCCGTCCACACCATCCTCGATAATTTCCTTCAAACCACCAACCGCACATGCAATCAATGGAACACCGGAGCCCATCGCTTCAAGCGCCGATATCGAAGTCGCTTCCTCAACACCCGCAGAGTAAATTGATGGCACAAGCGCAACATTACTCGCCGCATAATACTCAACCATATCCGTATGGTCAACTGCACCAACCATTGTCACGCGGTCAGCGATACCCAGTTCTGCGGCTTTCGCTTTCATCGTCTCCATCATTTCGCCTGTACCCGCAAACACAACCCGCGCTTTCGGGAATTTCTCAAGTACTGCCGGCAATGAAAGAATCGGATAAATAACACCATTTTTCTTCGTCAACCTGCGGGGCACGAAGAAAATCAAGTCATCTTTCTCTAGTCCATACTTTTCACGGAATTCATCCCGACGTTCAATCTCAGGCTTAAACGACTCGACATCGATGAAGTTCTTAATCATATTGCCGACTACGCCTGTTTCCTTTTCGATATACTCCTTGATGCGCGTATCGACAGTGATTACTTCGCGCGTCGCTTTATACGATGCCCGCTCATCTTCCATCAATTCCTTCGCTTCAGGGGAGCCATCTATAACGGACCCCTTGGAAATACCTTCAAACGTCAAGTAACCGTGAACCGTGCTGACAACAGGGACATCGGAAGACATAGCAGCAAACGTAGTAAAGACATCCTGCGCATTGACCAAGTCATACGAGCCATCCGCAACTTCGGCTTTAATGATTGCCTCAAGTCCTTCTTTCCGACGTTTCAACGACCAGACATAACCAGAGCCTTGTTTCACTTTATTCAATAGAAAAGCAGGGCCTCTTACGACACCTTCTTTTTTCCACTTAGGCACATCCGTAAACGACACAATACGCACTTCATGACCGCGTGATTCGAGTCCCGACTTCAATGTCGTTAAATGAACCGACAATCCACCTAAATGAGGATAATCATACGCAGTTGCCAATAAAATCTTCATTACTCATCGTCCTCCATTCAAAAACGTATCCCGTAACAAGTCAACATTGCGCAGCGCTTCAGAACGCAAAACGTCAACATTTGGTTCAATCATTGCTTTTAGTTCATCCGAGTGATCAAGCGCATATAACGAACTTTCAAGCAGTTCCTCTTTTGTGAACTCTCCAAGTGGGAACGACTTGTCCCACATACCTGAGCGTTTCAAAAAGCTCTCCACTTTGCGGTCATAGCTTAACCCGATATGCGGCACGTTCGATAATGCCGCGAATATTAATGCGTGCAATCGTAGTGCAAGTGTTAAATCTGTCTTAGCTATGAAATTATAAAACTCATTGGGTGTAAATGATTCACCAAGCAAACGCGTCTGATTCGCGTGTTTCATCTTGGCCATCACTTTTTTCGAAACGTTTGTATCATAAGGCGGTTCCATTGGGACGAACACGGGCACAACACCACGCTGTTCGATCAATTCATCCAATACCCATGCTAGTTTTTCAATATAGACATCTTCATGTTCAAACCAAGGACGTGGTGCAACGGCGACAAGACGTTCATCACCTGTCAAACCAAGCGACACATACGCAACATTATCTTCATTTGGTTTAAAGGCGAACACAATATCTGCCGTCACAATCGTTTCAGGGCGTTTCACCCCTAATGAAATCAAATAATCTTTCGAATACTGATCACGTACTGTGACCAAATCTGCCATATTGGCAAACAACCGCATTAAAAACTTGCCCCATTTACTCGTCACAGGACCGATGCCTTGTGAGAAGAACATTACCTTCGTTCCGCATAACTTCGCCAAGAAGACAATAAGCAAATAATAGGGAAGGGGACCAAACAAAAATTTAGTCGGATACGTATCCTGCAATAGGCCACCCCCACCAGAAATTAGCAAGTCCGCCTGACGCAATGCTTTCACTTTGTCCTTATTCCCATGACGCCATCCACGATAGACCGACTTTACACCATGTTCTTTTGCTGTCTCTTCAGGGGACAACGAAAACACCGTAATGTCCGGATTATCAAGTTCCGCACGTAAATTATCAACAATCGCCTTCAAAATCGCCTCGTCACCCGTATTGCCAAGGCCGTAAAAGCCGGAAAGTACAATTTTCAATACCCGTTCCTCCTCATAACAAAAGCATAAGCGCCTTGCCCAGCGCTTGTCGGGGCTAGGCGCTGAAGCTAGATGCAACAATAATAAAAGCCTCCACGTACCCGTGAAAGCATCATCCTCCTCAGATTTTATCACTCTTACAGATAGCTATGCAACCGCTTTGAGTTTCTGCTATACTAATACAATTGAAAGCGATGGAATTGAGGGTTCAACTATGAAGGATGCATACCTTGGCGTACACGTATCGCCACTTACATATGAAGGAATTGTGAAGGCTATAAAACTGAGAATGATTCGCGGGGATAAGTCGACAATTATCGCAGTCAATCCGGAAAAAGTGATGGCTGCGCAAAAAAATCCCGAAGTGAAAGAGCTTATTAACGGCTCCACATTTCAAATAGCGGACGGGGTAGGTATACTACTCGCATCCAAGCTGAAAAATGGGAATATCAAAACACGTGTAACGGGTGTCGACATGATGGCACGCCTGTTAAAATTCGCGGCAGAAGAAAGCCATCCGATCTACTTATACGGCGCAAAGAGAGAAGTTGTCGAACAAGCTGCAGAAAACATTACAAAAGATAATCCCGGAATTGTGATTGCAGGAACGACTGACGGCTATGAACAAGACGAAAACGCACTCATCGAACGCATAAACGACAGTGCTGCCAAAATCATTTTTGTCGCACTTGGCAGCCCGAAACAAGAATTATGGATTAAACGCAACATGGACAAGCTTTCAAACGTCTTAGTATTCCAGGGAGTCGGAGGCAGTTTTGACGTGTTTTCCGGAACAGTCAAACGGGCACCAGCTTTCTTCAGGAAAACAGGTACCGAATGGCTTTACAGGCTCATGAGCGACCCGAAACGCATTAAACGTCAGCTCAACTTACCACGCTTTTTAATAAAATTACTATTTAATAGAAGAAACTAAGTGAAATGTAAAAGGAGCATATAAATGAAAAAATCAATTTGCGTAGTTGGACTGGGCTACATCGGTCTACCAACAGCTGTCATGTTTTCGAATCACGGACACATCGTACATGGTGTCGACATCAACGAAAGTGTAGTCGAACACATCAGTAATAAAAAACTTCATATAGAAGAGAACGGCCTGCAAGAACGGTTAGACAAAGCAATCGATTCGAACGCTTTTACAGTGTCGACAGAACCTGTAAAAGCGGACGTCTTCATTATTGCTGTACCTTCACCTATTAAGGAAGACAAAACGGCAAATCTTGAATACATCCGTAGCGCAGCCAAAGCAATCACGCCGTTCGTCGAAGAAGGAAATCTTGTCATTCTCGAATCGACAGTGCCACCTCGGACTGTACAAGATGTCATCATTCCTGAACTTGTTCAATCAGGACTCGAAATCGGAACTGAAATTTTTGTCTCACATTCACCAGAACGGGTTATTCCCGGTCGTGCTTTCGAAGAACTTGTTTCGAATGATCGGATTATCGGAGGTGTGAATGTAGCATCAGCGCGCATGACATCTGAATTATATCGGTCATTTGTCAAAGGGCAAATGCATGAAACAGACGACACCACAGCAGAACTTGTCAAAGTGATGGAAAACACCTATCGCGATGTCAATATTGCTCTCGCAAATGAGCTGGCAAAAATTTCAGCCAACATTGGTGTTGACGTATGGGAAGCAATACGGCTTGCCAATTACCATCCGCGTGTCAATATTCACCAACCGGGTCCAGGTGTCGGCGGACACTGTATCGCAGTCGACCCATGGTTCCTAGTTGAATTAAACCCGGAACTTGCACAAATCATACACTTATCACGCCGGACGAATGATGGTATGCCAGAATACACGGCGCAATTGACGGCGGATATACTAAAAGAAAAAGGCGTAGAACAACCAAAAGTAGCTGCACTTGGCCTTGCATTCAAAGGGAATATTGATGATATGCGGGAAAGTCCTTCCGTCGATGTCGTTAAACAAATGCTGAACAAAGAGCTGAATGTCGTCGCATACGATCCACATATCAAGACAAACAACATGGACGCGCAAACGCAAAATATAGATGAAGCATTAGATGGCGCTTCAGCAATTGTCATTTTAACGAACCACGAGGAGTTCAAAACAATGGATCCGAACCAAGCAGCGAAGCATATGGCCTGCAAAGTCGTCATCGATACGAAAAACTGCATCGATCGACGTAAGTGGGAAGAGGCAGGATTTGATGTCCATGTCCTCGGAGATTCTAAAAACTAACATAGAAAACCTAAACGAAAGAGGAACTAGTCCCCATGGAATTTAAACAACATAAAATAATGCTTGCACTCGTTGCGTTCATTATTATCCAACCAATCATTGATATCTTGACGACTGCTTCAATTTTATTCATAGATATTCCGTTAACAATCGGTGTCATCATCCGTCTAGCCTATTTAGCAGTCATGGCTGGATGGATTGTCTATGCCGCTACAAAAAGTAAACGTGCAAAACTCTATTTACTCTACTTAATCGGATTTGCAGGACTCGTTATTGTTAACTTTGTAACAAGTATGACTGTGAAAGAACCGTTTTTCGTCGTTGAAGAATTGACATTTTATACAAAAGTCGTTTATTTCCACGTACTGTTTTTCGGTTTCCTTCTATTAATAGAGGCACTAGCGAAAAATGGAACCGATACTAAGAAACAGCTCGTTAACTATTTCCTTATTGCATCGGGCATAATCAGTGCCGTATTCATCATTGCGCAATTGACTGGAACTAGTCTAGCGAACTATGCAAGGTCGAAAGAGGGATGGACAGGGTGGTTTTACGCGGGCAATGAAATCGGTGCAACAATGGCCATATTATTGCCTATCACCGCCCTATACGCAGTAAACAAAATGACTGCTCCGAAAAAGTTCATTTACTGGTTGCCGTTCATTTTGCTCTCGATATCGATGCTTGCGCTCGGAACAAAAGTGGGATACGGAGGAATTATCATTGTTCTCCTTTCCGTTTTGATTGGCAGTTTAATCATGCTTCTTATGAAGAACAAGGATACCAACAAACAAGTGGTAAAAGCGAATGTACTTGTTTCTATCATCCTACTCATTGCACTAAGTTTCACGACACCATTCACCCCAGTGTTTGGTAACATGTTCGCCCATTTAAACATACTAGGCATTTCAATGGGGGACAAACCCGTTGAACTTGATGAATTTGGGGAAGAAATTGAGATTGATGAAGAAGAAGAGGAAGACCCATTCATAACGGGTAAACAGTTTGAAAATCTAGTGTTTAGCAGTCGAGAACAATACGCAGCGGATTATACAAGACAATTTGCAGAAGCACCGATTAGCCAGAAATTATTCGGTATGGGCTTCGCAGGTAACTATGACTACCCTCAACAGCACAAACCGCTTAAAATGATTGAAATGGATTTTCACGACTGGTTTTACTCTTTCGGTATCATCGGTTTCCTATACATGATGGCACCGATTCTGTACTTCGCTCTAAAATACGTCTGGCAGTTCATCACCAACTTCAAAACTAGATTCACATACTTTGGAATCTTGACCGGAGTCGCATTCCTAATCGGAATAGGCATTAGCTATACGGCAGGGCATGTACTGACAGCACCATCCGTATCAATCTATCTCGCATTTCTTTTTGCGGTCCTGGTTTTCCAGGCACGAATTAGTACAGATACGATAACCAAATGACAAATTGAAAAAGCCCGCATCTCAAGTGTTTAATAACATACGAGATTCGGGCTTTTTTAGATGACAGGAATCTAATTGACCCAAATATATCGGTAGTAGATTCAAGATAATACGATAATATAACAATGCGTAATCTTACTAATTATTTAGAAGGATGTAAAAAAGAAAGTGCTTACGAATGTGTTAATTCGTAACTAGTAGATTTGTTTTAGTGAGACAAATTGAACGAAATCTATATAAATCCAATGTTCATGTAGAGTGGCTTGCTGATATAAAAGTTCAATATTTTATCTCTCTATGATTTTATTAAAGTAAGTATTTAGAAATTAATTCAGTTTCTGCTTGATAAATATAGACTAAGATGTATAATAGAATGAGAGTTTAGGTACTATGACATTCTTGGTAATCTATGAAATGTTTAGTAACATTTCATAGCCTAACGAATGAACTGATGGTATACTAAGACGGAAGAACATCGCTGATACTTATCAGCCCAAAACAGATACACCTAAAACAGGGAGGAATACTACACATGGCTTTACAATCAAATTCTTACAAAAAATTCGTCACAACAGCTGCAACAGCAGCACTAGTAGCATCTGCACTTGTTCCAGCGGCATCAGCATCTGTAACAACAGCAGCATTCACAGACGTACCAGCATCATACACTAAAGCAGTATCATTTCTTGTTGAAAATAACTTTGCACTAGGTCTTTCTGATACACAATTCGGGATCTCTGCACAAATCACTCGCGGAGACGCTGCAGTCATCATTGCTTCAGCGGCTGGCAAAATGGACGAAAAAGCTGCAGCATCTGGTTTCACTGACGTTCCAAAACGTGGCGCTATCGCAGTTAACTCATTAAAAGCTGCTGGCGTTATCAACGGTACATCAGCTACTAAATTTGGTTGGGATCAGCCTATCAAACGTGGAGACGCGGCTATCATGTTCGCTAAAGCTTTCGGTTTGACTGAAGGTTCTGCTACAGACGTGAAATTCACTGACGTACCTGCTCGTTACAAAGAAGCGGTTGCTGCATTATTAGCACATGACGTTACTAACGGTATTAACGCTACTCAATTTGGAACTGACAACAACATCAAACGTGGCGATTTCGCTAAATTTGTTCATGCTTTGGAAGACCAAATCATCATTGGCGTTGCAGTTCAATCAGTAACAGCTACTAACGGATCTGTAGTTGCAACATTCAACACGGCTCCTGAAGTTGCTCCAGTTGCTGCTGATTTCATACTTACTCGTTCTATCAATGGTGGAGCTACTGAAACTGTAACATCATTAAACGTTACTTACAGCGAAGCTACTAAAGCTGTAACATTCACAGTTCCTGAAGTTGCTCAAACGAGTGCTGCTCAAACTGTAACTTATACAGTTAAATACAAAGATGATGCAGCTAAATCAGCTTCATTCACAGTAGCTGCAGCAGCAATCCCTGCTATTCAAGCGGTGGCTAGCGCAGACACTCAAACAGTTACTTTAGTATTCAACCGTAAAGTAGATATTACATCTGCAGAAGTTGAAGCAAACTATAGCTATGATGCTGACGTTTCAAGCACTTCAAACACTCCAGTATTCCCTATTTCAGCAGTAGTTAATAAATCTACAGTTGGACCATATGCTGGAAACCAAATTGTTACTCTTACATTTGCTGCTGGATCTATCGTTGCTGATGACGATGTATCTCTAACTATCTCAAATGTTAAAGCTGACGGCGGAGCTGCTATTCCAACAACTACAGTAGAACTTACTCCAGTTGCTAACTTGGGGTCTACTCCATCTATCGTAACGGAATTGAAAAACGGAGCTCAAACTGGCAAAGTTATCAACGCTAACGCTGGTAACCAAGTTACTTTGAATGCTGCAGTTGCAAGCGGAGTAGAAGTATCTTCTGTACGCTACCGTTTACTAAAAACAGACAACACTTACACTAGCTGGACTAGCGTTCCTGCTGAAGATGGTTTGTTCGATGAAACTACCGAAACAGCAGTTGCAACTATCAATACAACTGGTTTCACTGGCGGAAGCTACAAAATTCAAGCTGAAGTTGTTGACGTAGCGGGACGTGTTGCTACTTCATCTGACTCAACTTTGAATATTGTTGCTACTGATATCACTGCACCAACTGCAACAATCACTTCTAACGCTTACAAATCTGCAACTAGCCGTGTAACGGTTGAAGGTACAGCTACTGATGCTCAAAGCAACGTAACAAATGTTCAATACCGTGTTCAAACTTATAACGCTGCTACAAACGCGTTCACAACTTCAACTGATTGGACTAATGCAACTTCTGCTGATGGAACATTCAATGAAGGATCTGAAGGATTCTCTTTCAACTCTCCACAGTTGAAAAACTCAACTTCTTACAGAATCCAAGTGCGTTCAATAGACTCAGCTGGTAACACTTCAACTCCAGCAACTGTTGGAACACCAACTGGCATAACTACTGTCGGAACTGAAGCATTCTTCACTACTCCTGCTAACTCTGGCGACACTACTGCTCCAGGGGCAACTGTTTCTACTGTAACAGTAGGTGGAATAGCTCATGTTAATGACGCTGCTACTAACAAAAGAGAAGTTCGCATGACTGGTACAGCTACAGATGATTCTGACGTTAGTGCGGTTCAAGTGGCTGCCTACCGCGATGCTGATGGAAACGGAAGCTACGAAACTGAAGTTCAAGCTTACACTTCTACTGGCGTAACTGCTGTAGACGGAGGTTTCAACTCTACTTCAGAAAACTATGTTATTAACTATAGCCTGCCAACTACAAACGGAGACTACCGTATCCTTGTACGTTCAGTAGATGCTGCTGGAAACAACAGTGCTCCTGTCGCACATGACATTACTCTTGATACTGTATTACCAACTGTATCAGTAGCACCAAACACTGATACTACTGCTGTAAATAGTGACTACGTCTTCACTTACAGCGAAGATGTTGTTGATTCAGGTGCATTCTTAGCTGCAGACGGGGTAACTTCAGCAAATGCATTTGACGCTGATAACTACACTGTTCAGCAAAATGGGCAAGTTGTAACTACAAATACTGTTACTAGCATTACTCAAGTTGCTGCAAGACAATTCGTTGTTACTTTCTCTTCTGCTCCAACTACAGCTCAGACACTTAACGTGACTACTGTACGAGACGCTGCCGGTAACGCGATTGCACCAACTAGCTACAAAGTATCTCAATAATAAGAATTACTCTTATTTTTTAAAAGAAAAAAAGCCTAAAAAGTTATTTATTGCTTTTTAGGCTTTTTTTTGAATTCTAAGGCACCCACTAGCGTTGCATAGCTGTAAAAATACTTACAAATGATAGTGGTAGACTTTCAAAGTGTTTGAAAAATGCAAAAAGGGAGCTCCACCTGTAAAATAATAACTGACGACTAAACCAGTTTTTATCACACAGAAAGGAGACTCCCTATGGGAAGCATAGACCAAAACTTAGTCTTTCGTCAATATTTATCATTGCTGCCAGTTACTAAATTGGCGTGTCCATTGATTAACTACGACGAAAAAAAGTTAACGGATCTTGCCTTGGTAAAAGCATTTATAGTTGGCACATTAAGCAAGTGGGATAGCCATCGTGAAATCAGTGAAGTGTCAGGTGCATGTGCACGTTACTACTCAGTAAATTCACTACAATTGCATAAAAAAAGAAAGCTCAGCCATATTCACTTTGGTTGAGCTTTCTTTTTGTATTTATAAAATTCTGTGAATTGTCATGATTGCGTCTTGCACAGGTACCCAAACAATTTATATAAACAGACTCACTTAAACGTAAGTTTGATCGTTATAGGCTCTTGTTGTAAAACAACGGCTATCAAAAGACAAAATAGCATTACGCCACTAAGGACGTAAAGGGAATTGACTAATTCTCACAGCTCGGACTTCTCAAAGGCAGTTATCTGAATTGTGGTAGAATCTGGTACCCGAACCCGGTGGCCGAAACCGAAAGATACATTACAGTTTAACGCAAAGAAATCAATAACCTTACATTCTTTACAGTTCTACTATTTCGGTTTAGTAAACTCTACTTAGGCAATAATAGAATTGTAGGCGATATGATTACTTACTAGTTGATAAACATCAACAAAAATAGAATTGCCTAAAATAGGGAGGAATATGACAAATGGCTTTACAACCAAAATCTTATAAAAAATTCGTAGTTACAGCTGCAGCAGCTTCACTTGTTGCATCTGCACTCGTTCCAGTCGCATCAGCTTTTGTAACAACAGCATCTTTCACGGATGCTACAGGAAACTATAAAGCTCCAGTGGAATACCTAGTGTCTAATAATCTTACAAGCGGTTTGACTCAAACATCATTCGGCGTACAAAAAACAATTAAGCGTGGAGACGCGGCAATCATTCTCGCTAAAGCGCTCGGACTACAAGACGAAAAGGCTCCTGCAAGTGGATTCTCTGACGTTCCCGCACGTGCAGCTCTTGCGATCAATTCTTTGAAAGCAGCTGGCGTCATTAACGGTAAAACAACAACGAAATTCGGCTTCGAAGATAATTTGACACGTGGCGAAGTTGCGCTTATTTTAGCGAATGCTAAAGCCTACGACCTTAAAGGTGATACATCTAAATTGAAGTTCACTGATGTTGGTGCACGTTACGAATCTGCAGTAGCAGGCATGGTGGAAGCTGGAATCACTTCTGGTAAAACAGCAACTAGTTTCGGTACAAGCGCTGATATTAAGCGTGGAGAGTTTGCTGTATTCGTATATAAAGCAGAAACTCTTGAAGCAGGTACACCTGAAGTCAAATCGGTAACGGCGATGAACCATAAAGAACTAAAAGTCACTGGTTCAGGATTAGACCGTGTAAAAGCTGAAAACTTCAACTTAGAAGGTAATAAGGTTGTTTCTTACAAAGTAAGTGAAGACAAACTGTCTGCAACATTGACATTTGAAAAAACTTTTGAACCAGAAAAAGAATTAAAAGTGAAATATACAGAGAAAGTTGAAGGTGAGAAAGATAAAGTAACTGAATTTGCTTTCGCTTACTCGTTAGATGTAGCCTCAATTTCAGCTTCAGATGTTCGTCTTGATGAAGAGAAAGATAAACAGTACCTTTCATTTATGATTAACAACGAAAGTGTTTCAGCTAATGTTGAAACATTAAAGCAAGCTGGATATACTGTTGAGTTTCAAGCAACTTCTGACGTATTAGTTGACGCTTCAACAGGGGAAATTGATGAAGCAAAAATTGCTACTGGTAATAAATTTACTTATAAAGTTGTAATCACTAAAGGTGATAAGAAAGTTGAATCTGAACTTAAAGAAGTAAAAGTTCTTGATTTTGCAGCATATGTATCAACAATTGGAGAAACGAAAGTAAGCCAAGGTAACGTTGCTGTGAAGAGTGGTAAAGTTTCTGTTCAAGATGGTGCAACTACTTTAGATGTAGGTAAAGTAACATCTCTAAGTGGTGCCACTATTGCAAATCCAACTTTAACTTACAAATCATCTAATCCTTCGGTAGCTACTATTGATGGAAGTGGAGAAATTACGCCAATAAGTCCGGGTTCAGTAGTTTTTACAGTAACTTCAGATGATGCAAAAGTTGAAGTGCCATTAACTGTTACAAGTGGTGCTCGTGTTGCTACGACTGTAGATCTAAGTTCTACTTCAGTTAAACTTTACAATGGAAACAGCGATACAGTTGCATCTACTGTAGTTGACCAATATGGTGACGAGTTTGAAGGCACTGTTAATGTAGTATCTAAAAATACAGATATCACTAACGCATCAGACCAAGCTATAAAGGTAGTCGACGGAAAAGCGGAATTTGAAGTTACACCAGTTGCTGCTGCTAAAGGAAATACAACTTTAGAAATTAAAAATGCAGATAGCACGAAAGTTTTAAACACAGTTACAGTATCAATCTCTGACGATGCTAGGGTAGCTAGCAGAAAACTTGAAATAGCTAACTCTGGAAATGACTTAAACCTAGATGTGGTATTTGCTTCTGATGATAACAAAGTAAATCTTCTTTGGAACACATACAATAAAGATGGTTTCAAAATTGGTTCTGAAGACATAAGTGGTGGAGCTTACGCTGTATCTTCTTCTAATGCTGCTGTTGCAGAAGCGGTAGTGGATGCTGATACTAAAACAATTGCGGTTACTGGTAAAAAAGCGGGTACTACAAATATCCTTATTAAAGAAGGAACTGTAACAAGAGCTTCAGTAACAATCACTGTTTCAAATTCTACTCCAACTATCAAAACAGTACAATTTGAAGAGGTTAAAGATATTACAACAGCTGCAGCGTTATCAGATTTAGTTGTATTAAAGCCATCTAATATTACATTAAGCGATAGTACATTAAAAGCTCAACTAGATAAAAATGGCGATATCTTTGTAGACCTTAATAAAGATGAAATTAAAGATGCTGAAGAAGTATTAGGTACTTTAGCTGTTAAATATTCAGGAACTGCATCTGATTTTACAACAGCACCTTCTATCTCCTCAGGTATGGTTGAAGGGACGGTAGCTAATAACGCAGAAGGAACATTAGTAGCTTATGTAACTGGAACTGGTGAAGTAGTTCCTCTAGCAACTTCAACTATCAATGTGAAAACTAACTAATTTTTAAACACTAAAGCCCTGTTGTTTTGGGTACCAGGTTCTAATATAACTCAGACAATTCATTACCGATGATACGGGATAGGTTGTTGAATGGGAAACAGTCCTTTGATCCTCTATGGGTCAATGGACTGTTTCTTTTGCCTTAGATTCTTTACCTCTATTATTGTAGCTTATACTCGCCACATTATAAGATAAAACGTTAGCATCCAAAACTAGACCTGTTGAATTCATAGAAAAAACTACCAATTGTCGTAGCTAAATTGGATTAATTTCGGTATAATGGTAATTATAATCCATAAAAGAGGAGAGGGTATTAGGTGAAAAATCGTTGGATGTGGCGATGGATTGGATGCATAGTTGTCGCAACAGTTATGTCACTCAGTATACAGGCGAAAGCTTTATCGCAGTCATTTAAGGACGTTCCTCCAAACCACCGTTTTTGGGAAGTAATTCAGAGCATGCAAGAGAGAGGACTGATTAATGGCTATCTGGATGGCACGTTCAGGCCAAATGAAAAAGTTTCACGTAAACATGTTGCCCAGTTATTGGACAAAGAATTACAATTGGAAGTGAAGAAGGACACAAATATCCGTTACAAGGATGTGCCTACGAGCCATCCCAACTACGATGCAATTTTAAGAGTTTCCCAAGCGGGTATCTTTAGCGGTGATCACAATGGAAACTTCAATCCTGACGCTCCGCTCACACGAATACAGATGGCTAAGGTGCTAGATGTAGCATTTGACTTGAATATTGAATCCTTCACAGTAATTCCGGACATATGGTATTACTATTGGGGCTTTATGCATGTTCAGGCTTTGTATTCAAACGGGATCACAGTTGGAGATCAGGGGTATTTTAAACCAAACGATTCCGTGACACGTGCTCAGTATGCAGCGTTTATGTATCGTGCGTTAAAAGTACCTAAGGCTCCGGAAGTTGATTCCAATACACCCTTGAGAAAAGAAGAAATACTGAATTTAGTCTACAGGTTACCAGTTACAATCGAAACTACGATTAACAGTTTTAAACATCAGGGATCTCAATTCAGCATGGTTCGCACAGAACTATTGAAAAATGCCACTCAGCAGTTTATAGATTCTGATTTAAAAAATTATTATGCTAGTATGTGTACAAACTGTGATATGGGTCTTTTTCCAACTTTAATGGTTGAAACAAATTATCGTTTCGAAATTCTTGAAAACACATCAAATCTAGTCCGAATTCGTACGATTTCCTTTGATGCTCCGCTTGCGGCTGCCGGTTATTTGGAGTATACGTTTGAAAAGCAATCGGGCAAATGGAAACTGTCAGGATACGACTGGAATCATGTAGGGGCGGGAAGCTTTGAACTTTCAAAAGAGGAATCACTCCAAATCGTAAAAAATGAGTACGAACGCTATGAATCGTCTCCTGTACGCGTGAAGTTGCTCAATTCTAAGTACGAGAATGTATTTGATATATACACGGACAAGAATTATCGTCGGCTTGTGTATCGGATGCAGGTGGATAGTGGAAAAAGTAGTTTCAATATCATTTTCTATCCACATAGCGGACTTATCATTCAAGAGTAAACAGAAAGTTGACTCTATTTTACGGACAATAAATAACAGAATAAGAGAAGGGGAAATGAGCTCAATAATGGCTCATTTCCTCTTTTTTAAATTTAAGGCATGCATTCAATTTGACGAATTAACGTTTCTAGGCGAATTGCGGCTGGGATAATACCAATTAAAGGTGGTTTGGACGTAAAGTTACCATGATCTATTCATTAGGATTATAGTACAATTAGGAGTGATTATTTTATTAGTTTAAAAGAATTATATAACGATTAATTGGGGGATATATTAAATGTCTTTAAAATCACATCTTTTTTGTAAACTACTTGTTCCAGCAGTATTGGCGGTACTTGTTTCATCAGCTGTAGTACCGGAAGTTTCCGCGAATGGTGAAACATCCGCTTTCACAGATGTTTCAAAGATTTACTCAGAATCTGTAAATTACCTGGTCAATAACAACCTTTCACTAGGGATTACTGAAACGAAATTCGGAATTGATAACCAAATCAAACGTGGTGATGCTGCCGTCATTTTGGCAAACGCATTAGGAATGGTAAATGCTGATGCTCCTAAGGCGGGTTTCACTGATGTCCCACTACGTGCTACTGGTGCAATTAATGCGTTAAAAGATGCGGGTATCATTTCTGGGAAAAGTGCAACAAAGTTCGGATTCAATGATTTACTTAAACGTGGGGAAATTGCTTTGATGCTAACGAATGCCTCTGCATATGACCTTAAGGGAAATACGGAAAATATTAAGTTTACTGACGTTAATTTACGATACCAGGAAGCAATAGCTGGTTTGGTTGATAACCAAGTTACAAGTGGTAAGTCTGCGACAAGTTTTGGAACGAACGACAATATCAAACGTGGAGAATATGCCATTTTCGTTTATAGAGCTGAACTGATTAAGAATGAAAGGTCGTCTGATAAGGTAGCGCCTGAACTTAATACTATTGGAGAAACGGAAGTTACTATTAGTTTTGATGAAGAATACGTACTTCCTAATGTTACTGCAACAGACGATAAAGACGAATTCGTAGCAGTTACACATGTAATTATGCTTGAAAATGAGAAACAAACTAAAGTGGATACCTCTGTGCCAGGAGTTTACACAATTACTTTCAGCGCTAAAGACAAAGCTGGCAATAAGGCTGAAGATCTCATTATTAAAGTGACTGTTGAAAAAGAGGACACATTGACACCTGCTATTGAAGCGGCGGAATTAGCAATATCCGAACTACCTTCTATTGATGTTATAAAAATGTCTGATTCAGATGATATTCAAAAAGCGCGGCTACTAGTAACCAAAGTTCTTGAAATAGATAGTAAAGCTGAAGTAAATGGTTTGCCCGAGCTTATTGCTGCAGAAAAACAGATTAAGATATTGATAGCACAAGAAAAACTTATAAAGGCCATTGAAAACGCAGAAAATGCAATAGCAGCAATACCTGAGCCAAGTCAGGTGACGCTTGAAAATGAAATGGATGTGACGAAAGCTAGAGATTTTGTGAGCGCAGTTCATACGTTAGATGCTCAAGCAATTATCGTCGGTATTGAAAAGTTGGAAGAAGCTGAAGTGGTAATAGTTGAACTTAAAAAAGAGAGAGAAATTAAAGCGGCGATTACAACAGCAGAAGATGCAATAGAAGCATTACCTGCTATTGAAAACTTAACAAACAATGATGTTCGAGCAGTGAAGACGGTCAGAGAATATGTTAATGCGGCCTATACTCTGAATGCTCAAGCGATTATAAGTGGACTAGACGTTTTGGAAGCTGCAGAAGCTAAAATGATAGAAATATACAAACCTGAAATATTTCTAAACACATATGCATCAATTACAATTAATAATCGAATTGATGCGTTAAGTACTTCTTTTCAAAACCTTAGTTCTGATGTATTAACTGTGAAGAACGTGGAGATTTTTAGTGGGACTGCATCTAGAGGTTCATATAATAAGGAACAATTAGAATCTAGTGGAATCAATACAATAATACATTCATACGAGCGATTTCAAATTTCTGTTACTTTTGGGATTGGCATATGGAAAACAGATAATAACTATGTTAAGTATACAATCAATGATGGAAATAAAGATTATGAGTATATATCACAAGTGAAATAAGTGAATTGAAATTCGCGTCCCAGGGATTAAAACAATATTTTTAGGGTAAATTGGAGTTCCCAGTGTTCTACGAAATGCTGTCGTAGGTTTTGTACGGGTATTTTATCGACACCGTGACCATTAAAGAATAAACAAAAGTTACTGGAAGACTGTAAGACGGCTAATAGATTCCAACACAATTCATGTCTATCATTTCCAATGACGCAAATTAGTATGAATGGAGAAGTAGCTCTTTGATCCTTAACTGTGGATCAAGGGGCTATTTCTATTTCCTCCTATTCCTTTCATTTTTTAATTTCGACAAAAACACAATCAATCACAACAAGATTTTATTTAACATTCCTGTTAAGATAAGATGTACGCAAACTTTATAGAGTAAAGGTGACTTGCATCGTGATATTTAATTCATTTGAGTTTATTTTTCTATTCTTACCTATCGTATGGGTGCTTTATTACATACTAGGAAGACTTCATATCCCATTTGCAAAAGCATGGTTACTCGCAGCTTCGGTATTTTTCTATGGCTTTTGGAATCCAGCTTATTTACCGCTCATTATCACTTCGTTGCTTGTGAACTTTACAATAGGGGCGTTTTTGGGCAAGGATAAGGGTGGCAAATTTCGTAAGGTAGTCGCGACAATCGGAATTCTTTTCAATGTATTATTACTCGGATACTTTAAGTACTTTGACTTTTTCCTTGAAAATGTCAACTTCTTTTTCGATACGAATGTTCCATTGAAAAATATATTATTGCCTTTGGCGATCAGTTTTTACACGTTTCAACAAATTGCTTATATAGTCGATTCATATAGATTGGAAACGAAAAAATACAGTTTTCTGAACTACAGCATATTCGTCATGCTCTTCCCGCAGCTTATTGCGGGTCCTATCGTCTATCATGGTCAAATGATGCCACAATTCAGCGATAAAAAGACGTACTCAATCCAATTTGAAAACATCGCGAAAGGTCTTATTATTTTTGCGATTGGTCTATTTAAAAAAGTGGCGATTGCTGATGTATTTGCTAAGTATGCGAATAGCGGCTATGGCTCAGTTGATTCACTGACGTTTATCGACAGTTGGATTACATCATTAGCCTATACGCTACAGCTCTATTTTGACTTTAGCGGATACTCTGATATGGCGATTGGACTGGCATTATTATTCAACATTAAAATGCCAATCAATTTCAACTCACCTTATAAAGCGCTAGATATCCAAGACTTCTGGCGCAGATGGCATATTACATTGTCGAAGTTTTTAACGACGTATTTATACATTCCGCTTGGTGGGAACCGGAAAGGGAAATATCGGACGTATATTAATATTTTCATAATTTTTTTCGTCAGTGGAATTTGGCATGGCGCTGGTTGGACGTTCATCGTTTGGGGAACGTTGCACGGTGTCGCAAGCATCATCTGCCGTTGGTGGAAACTGGCCGGCTTTAAGATGAATAAAGTACTGGCATGGATGACAACATTCCTTTTTGTTCACCTGGCTTGGGTGTTTTTCCGAGCAGCTACATTTACGGATGCGATAACGGTGCTGAAGGCAATGTTCGGGTTGAATGGTGTTCAACTTACAGGGCTTTATACCATATTTAATGAAAAACTGTGGATCATCGGGCTCTATTTGATATTTGGTTTACTTCTATCGTGGTTTGCAAAAAACTCGGTTGAAATTATGGATAGCCAAAAACGAAACGTGTTATTGGCTCTGTTTATTTCGATACTGTTATTTTATAGTACGATGCAGCTGCAACAAGTGAGCGAGTTCTTATATTTCAATTTCTAAGGGGATCATCTTATGTCGGATAAAAAGTTTACAGGTACGATTGTCATTTTATTCGCTGTGTTCATAGCGAGTGTTGTGAGCTTCAATTTCTGGATAGACCCTCTCTGGCACTACAGTCATGCACATGCGTACAACGACGTTCAAAAAGTCATTAATGAGCGGGAGCAGAAAATAGCACAGTTACAATTCGAAGAAAAGGATTTCGATACACTTTTAATTGGGAGTAGCAGGTCCACTTATATTCATCCTACTGCATTCGGTAAATGGAATGTCTTCAATGCTTCAGTTGCGAACCTTTCTATGCGTGAGTACCATAGTTATATTTTATATGCAAAATCGCAAAATAAGGATATTGAACGAATCATACTTGGAGTCGATTTTTTCAAGTCAAGTGAAGAAGAAGCAGGAGCAGCGCGGTCTGTGAACAATTACGAAGTAAAAGTGAATCAACCTTTTTATCGTGCAAAAAACCTATTATCTCTACAAGTCTTGGACTACTCCATCAGTAATTTTAAGCTTTCAAGAGGAAATCTAATTACTGAAGATAGGCTTTACAATAGGCAAGGGGAAGCATTCGCAAAAAAACTGTCTGAAAATGAAATCGAAAAAATGACGGGTGAAAAAATCAAGAGATTTGAAGATACTTTTTACGGAGAACACTACACGTATTATCCGAAATATGCGGAAATCATGGCTAAAGTGAAAAATACGATGCCTGATGGTGAGATGATTGTGTTTACGACGCCCATCTCCACGGAACTGTTCAAAGCACTCGTAGATACTGATTTGTATGATGACTACGAAGTATGGATCCGTGATTTAGTAGAAGTCTATGGAGGCGTTTGGAACTTTATGTATCCGAATACTGTCACGAATGATCTCAATAACTACTATGACGGGCATCACTTCTATCCTGAAATCGGGGACTTGATTGCTAATCGTATTGAGAACGGGGCGGTAATCCCAGCTATAGAAGATTTCGGCGTTTACGTGACGACTGAAAACATTGAAAAGCATTTGAAGGAAGTCCGTTCATTGGTAGCGGAATTTGAATAACAGGTTGAAATGAAAATAGTTGACTATCTAATATCTAGGATTACGCATAGAAAGGGGAATCGGGTACATGTCGTTTAAAACAACGGTTTTTCGTGGATTTGTTTCATCAGCGATTGTAATGATGGTGCTTATTTCCTCAACTGTTCCTGCATTTGCGGCAACATCATCCTTTAAGGACGTCTCGAGCAGCTATGCTGAATCAGTGGATTTTCTCGTTGCGAACAATTATTCAAAAGGTGTTACTGCGACGCAATTTGGCACGGACCAACAAATAACGCGTGGGAGTGCGGCCGTTATTTTGGCGAATGCACTTGGTTTGACGGATTCTGGGGCTGAGAATACAAGTTTCTCCGATGTACCCAAACGAGCGACAGCTGCTATTCATTCATTGAAACAAGCAGGTATTATAAATGGTAAAAGTGCAAGTTATTTCGGATTCGAAGACAATTTAAAACGTGGAGAAGTCGCGTTGATGCTCACCCAAGCAGCGGCTTATAATTTGCAGGGAAATGTGAAGAATATTCATTTTAAGGATGTAAATTTTCGTTATCGGGAAGCTGTTGCTGGCATGGTTGACCACAATATTACAAATGGAAAAACTACTGAGCGTTTCGGTACAGATGATCAGTTGAAACGTGGTGAGTTCGCAGTTTTCATGTATAGAGCTGAGATGATTAAACTGACTGATTCACTCCCGAATTCTTACAGCGATTTGTCTCAGAAGCTGAAGAATAAAGAAGTTTCTTCTATTAAGCTGATTGGTGATAGTATCACGGCGGGGATGGGGGGGCAAGAGCATTTCATTCCGAAAGACGGCCGGATTATTTTCAGTGATGATAAAGGCCAAGTATACCGCGAAGCGACTCATGCGACAGACGTTTGGGCAAATCGATTAAGAGCGTATATGAAAAATCCGGAATTCGGTACGATTGATGTGATGAATGCAGGAATTAGTGGGAAATCTGCAGCATGGACATTGAAAAACAGTGATCAATTAATGAGGCAGAAAGAAGATGTCATTGTTGTTATGATTGGTACGAACGACCGGATTGACAGTAGTTTACAGGAGTATGAAGCGAATATCCGAGAATTGCTCAAAATTGTCGACGTGCGTTCAGAATATATGATTGTCATGTCACCGCCACCTTCGACGAACGGGACGCATGCTTATCGTTTTTCAGCACAAAGTATCGACAATGTGCTGAAAAGGATCAGTAAAGAAAAAGGGTATACGTTCATCTCTCAATTTGACGCCATCAATGAGTATCTTGCCAATAACCCCAAAGTTGCGTATGAAGATTTGATGGAAACAGGAAGTCCCCATCCGACCAAAGCAGGCTACAAAGTCATGTGGCAAGAGATGATGGAGAAGTTGGAATTGAAGTGAATAAAGTAAGATGCAAGTACCCCTCGCCGTTATTGGTGAAGGGTATTTTGGTATCCAATAAATGAAAAAAACAAGTTTAGAACGGATACCTTCTCTCCGATCTAAACTTGTACTCACTATTTCTCAAATAATCTACTTCGTCCGAACTGGTCGCCAAACAGCAGGTCATATTGGATAAGCTGGTAGTCCTCTTTAGCCCTCTCCGCCTTATCCGGCGTAACCAATAGCAAGTTATCATCTGCGTCAATCTTGAGCTCCCGTGTATACCCAGGCATGACTTCTTTGAAGTTTTCCAACAGTGAATAATACAAGGGCTTATCAATTCCAGCCATATCGAAAACAGCGGGACCCAGGAATGTTGGACTGATTGTGCCCAGTTCGGGCGTTACAGCCCCATAATTATTCCAAAGAACGAGAGGTGTAGTCCTGGTTTTTCGGTAATCCTCCAATTCCCATTTGTCTTCTCCGGCTGTCCAAGGGACAAAATCAGCTAGTTTGTATAATCGGTAATCTTGGCCAATGGCTGGTAAATGGTCGCCGAAAAAAACGATGATTGTGGGTTCGTCGGAATCTTTGTAGTAATCCATTAGTTCTTTTAACGCTGCATCGGCATCTGCAATCCCTTGCGTATATGATCGGAGCATGTCGTTATAGATTTGATCTACTTCCGTCTGCATCTGTGCATTAACAGTGAACTTGTCATATTTATCCACGCTATAGCCGGTATGGTTTTGCATCGTTATTGCATAAATGAATGCCGGATCCTCAGCCATTTCGGTTTGCTCGATAATTGTCTTCGTTACTTGTTCATCTGAAACGAACGGTCCTTTGTAAATCGGGTTTTTGAAGCCATCAATGTCAATGAATTGATCAAAACCAAAATGCTTGTAAACTTCTTCCCTGTTCCAGAACCATTTAGGGTAAGGGTGGATTGCGGTCGTTTGATAGCCTAAGCCCGATAAGTAGGAAGGCATGGCAGGGAGTGAATCTTTAATGTATTGTTGGTACGGAACCGAACCGATTGGAAGAAATACGTTTGAAAAACCAGTCAGCGCTTCGAATTCAACGTTGCTCGTTCCACCTCCAAATGTCGGTGTCAGAATCGAACCGGATTGAGTTTTCCTTACCGTTGGCATAGGATCCGCATCGAATGTAACATTATCCATCAATGTCGGATCCCAGAAAGACTCGCTCATGATGAAGATGATATTAGGTTTCGTGTTTGGAGGATTCGTTTGTCCCGATTCTGATTTCTGCAGGTTATCCACAATTTTGTTTATATTCTCTTCGTTATAGCCTTTTGGTGGCAATACGATTGCACTTTGCATATTTAATAAAAAGGTTACAAAAAAACCGTTCGTTTTATAGTTTCGATTTTGGTCGAAGGTAAGATTGGTAACCCCGGCAAGCTTGAGTGACGATTCAACTTGCGGGACTGAACGGTAAAAGATGAAGGTACTTATGTACACAACACTCATTCCGACAAACAGTAAACGTATCCACCAATTTAAACGAATGACCCGTACCGGTTTTTTTACTAGGATATAGGTGAATATCGCGGAGATAAGAACGACTACGCCTATAATAACAACAACGACTTTTGTTATATTAGCTTGTTGATAGATGTTGGGCAACAAATTTAAAACGTTATTATAAAGAAGCAAATCCCATGGATATAAAAATTCACTTAAAAAACTAAACTTAAAATAACTCATCATTGCAAGAAAGAGTACAATTCCATTTGTAAGGATAAAGCTGATTACATAGCGATTGAACAACCCTAAAAACAGAATGAACAAAAAATAGATGATCATTAAGTTAAAAAAGAAAGCTTCGGTTTTTTCATTGCGCCAAACGAGTGTTTCCTCATAACTTCCACTCAATAAGGTTTCGATACCGATTAGTAGAAAGTAGAAATAGACGATTGTCAGGAGTAATGTTACAAGAGCTCTATAGTTTACACGTAATTTCAACTAATCACCTCAATCGTAAAAGTAGTATCATCAATAATTCAGTTTAACACGAATGAGTTTACAATACCCCTGAAATGAGCAACCAACACTTGGCCTTCTTGTATAAGCGGAGACATCGTTCTTTTAGGTAAAAAAAAGGACCATGACTGGACTCAATTGTCAGCCATGATCGTTTTTTTATTTTGCTTTAAATTCTGTTACATTATCTTTTACCATCGGGGTCCCTTTAGAACTTTGGGTAAAATGCGTAACAACCAGTCGGTAGTTACTGCCTGATGTATAACCACCCTGTGGAGCAGATATATCGACTTTGCGTGAATCCGCATTTGCTGAAACTGTAACAGGTTGACGAACACCGTAACGATTTTCTACATAGATATACTTATTTGTGAAAAAATCTTTTTTCATAGCTTGTGAAAATGTGACTGTGAACTTTTTATTTGTTGCTACTTCCCGTGCAGACGGGGAGGGAACAAAAGCTTGCTCTACGTAAGATTTATCTGAATAGAGTACTTGAAGTTTATCGAACAACAAGAACCCTTTGTCTTTTTTTGCTGATGATTGTTCGGCAATATAAATTTTGTTCAACGTGAGTGGTGCAGCGGCGGTACGAGGAATAACCGCTTCGACGTATTTCCAACCTGTCCAGTTCAAACCATTTTCTTTCGTGAAGTCTACCACTATTTCTTTTCCGTTAGTATCCTTCAGGGAACCGCGGAGCCAATGGTTGTTGCCGTCACCGTATACCCAAACACCGAGTTTTTTCGGCTGTGAGGCTAGTTTTAAGCCGTTTGTCCATGTCATGTAAGCCGCTGAAGTTCCTTCTTTATATCCTGTAAAATCATAATTTAGCCGTACGGAAGCGTTTTGGTCATGAGCTTGGATCTTATTCTCAAGCGCAAGTGATGCTGTAGCGCGCGCTGTCGTTGCCTCTAGTCCGCTGACTGATTCGAACGAGCCCAAAGTGAGGGGTTTGTCCGAAACGGTTACAGGTACGGTTTTGCTGACAGTGCCGAATGTTGCGGTCATCAAGCCTGTCGCTTCGTTAGAATTTGCTATGAATAAGTTACCTTCGATTGTACCCACATTTGAGGGGACAGAAAATGTAACTGCATCCGGATTAAGGGACACTTTGTTGCCTTTTAGAACGCCCTGGACGTTTACAGTCATTTTTTCACCCGCACCTATGCGAATGTCGGAAGGGGTGATAAGTAAATCATCGATTGAATCTGTTACAGTAACGGGTATTGTTACGGATGCATCCCCGTAAGAAGCAACGACTGCTCCCGAACCGGCTTTCATACCTAGAAATTGATTGTTTTCAATTTTTCCGATGCCGTTTGTTACGGACACCAGTTTCAATTTTTTCTGATCGATGGGGAGAACGTTGTAATATTGGTCTAAAACGGAATTTACTGCAAAGTCAGCGGAAGCACCGACCATGACCGGACTTTGTTGTGCTTGACTCGCTTTTACAAAGTGCGGGTCACTATAAGGTGCTGTACTCACTGCCTCAAGTATGGCGTTCACTGAACGCTCGCTGCCGCTAGATGGACGGTTTGCAAGAGTAGGATAGACATCGCCGTTTTTCCGTGTCACCATTGTTGTCGATCCGCCACCGTCTAAATTGATGGCGTTATAAGCACCTACCTTAACGAGGTGGTTCGCAAATTCTTGTAGTGTCATGCCAGTACTGACTCCTTTAAGACCTGAGTCTGCTGTGACAAAAAATGCTCGTTTGCCGGTAGCATCTGTAGCTACAGCTGTGCGTGCAGTACGCTCTTTTGCGCGTCCGCTGTTTGGATCAATTGTCATAGCGACTTTACCATTTTGTACGAGAAGCGGGCCGGAAGCCAACATGAATTTCGAATCTTTCCAACTGGAATCGACGTCGTATGCAACGGAAACGCTATCGCCAAGTTTCATATTACGAATTTTATCGACTTCTTTTCCATGTGCGGAGAGCACGAAACCACGGCCGTTTTTCGGGATAGTAGCACTTGTCGCTTGTCCATTCGGACGAATCCCAATGACTTTACCGGTAACTTTTTCACCTAGTGCAATATTTTGTTCGACAGAAGTTGCGGTTTCAACAACAACTTCTAATCCTGTACCGTTCGTTCTTGTCCGTTCATATGGCCAACTTGATGTAAACAGGATGCTTTCATCTAGACTTCGTTCCCTGTTTAGAGAAGTTAACCGAGCTGTTTTTCCTGCATGTTCAACTTGGACTGACAGATCATACGTACCAATTCTCGCCGTGTTGTCGGAAGTCATTCCGAATGCAGCCGGCGTATGCATGAAGTCGTTATAATTTGTGGATACAGCCCCAAGATGTTGTATAATGCCATCTTTCATCAACAAATAGCTTGGAAACTTACTTGTAAAATGGAAGAACGAAGCATTGATGGCTCCAACGACATGGTTCTGGTTTTGAGTATGTAGTTTTGCTAGATTTGTAACAGTGGCAAGCTTGTTAATAGGATTTGAGACACCAACGTCAATCGTAGTGTAGGGCTGATTAAGATTGATAGATAGCTGGTTGACAGTCTGTTTGTTGCCACCGATGGTTACAGATTCCTTTGTATGGTAGACGCCGTGTGAAACATTAGCCGCAGAAACGTCTAGTACACTGACTTGAAAAAGAAACATAAAAATAACAATAAGCGGAAAAAACTTTTTCTTGAACATTTAAAAACTCCTTTGGATTTCAATGACTCTAGTATACAAAAATATACTAGAATCTACCATAGGCAAATTGGGCATACCGGTGGGTGGCAATTCTATTGGTAGGGAATAACAAAAAAAGAACCAATGAGACAGAAGTGTCTCATTGGTTCTTTCTCGGCTTCAACCGGGTAAACTATATTAAATAAAACAGGATTGTTCCTACTTATCCATTTTAACATATTTTTTCAAGAATACAATAACAATATCCTACATCTAAAGCATTTTAAGAGACATCTACAACCTCGGGTGGCTCAATTTTTGATAGACCGTCAGCTTTGTATATGAATATCGCAAATTCACCGCGCTTAATATGATCGGAGCCGCCAAATTTTGTGCTCGACTTACCTTGAGTGATCTCATTTTCCACCAGTGCCGCAACAGACGATATGAATCTTGGGCTTACATCTGTAAATGGAATACGATCTTGAATTGCCTTCAGTTCATATGCAGAAGCAATCACCTTGGCCATTTCAGACCGTGTCATCGTATCGTCGGAGCCGTATTTACCAGGGGACTTCCCGCTAATGATATCTTTTGAAGCGAGTGCATTGACAGCCCATAATCGGTTAGTAGGAACATCCGTAAAACCAGCGGATGGGGATTTTGAATTTTCATTGAACCCCATAGCGCGCGCAACCATGACTGCTGCGTCAATTCTTTTTATGGATTCTTGTGTACCAAACTGGGTAGGTGATATTCCTTGGGCATAGTTATTTGCTACGATGTAGTCGACTTCAGTTTTGTAACGGTCACCAACGTCACTAAAGGCAGCGGACGTTGTCGGCCCTTGAATGACGAAAGATAATAAGAGAATTGAGAGTAGTAGAGATATAGTTTTTTTCAAAATGAAAGCCTCCTTCTAATTTCTCAGTCTACACGTTTACTAATGTAGTAGCAAAAGGATTTTTGCCTATGTACAAAGGCGTAATAAAGCTGAAAAGCGTAAATATGTTATAATGGAGGAATACACAGCTTTAATTGGAGGTCACTATGAAAAAAGTTAAAAAAGTTATCATACCTGCGGCAGGATTAGGGACACGGTTTTTGCCGGCTACGAAAGCGATGCCAAAAGAAATGTTGCCAATCGTTGATAAGCCAACAATTCAATACATTGTAGATGAAGCAATTGCGGCAGGTATCGAGGATATTATTATTGTTACAGGAAAAGGAAAGCGTTCAATCGAAGACCATTTCGACCATGCATTTGAGTTGGAAGAGAATTTGATTCAAAAAGAGAAATATGAACTTCTTGAAAAAGTGAATGCATCTTCTAATGTAGATATCCATTATATTCGTCAAAAAGAACCACTTGGGTTAGGCCATGCCATTTGGTGTGCGCGAAACTTTATCGGTGACGAACCGTTCGGTGTCCTGCTTGGCGATGATATCATTAGTAGTGAAGTACCCGCGCTTAAGCAATTGATGGACCAGTATGAGGAAACCGGCACGAGTATTATTGGTGTTCAAGAAGTGCCACTGGATCAGATTCATCGTTATGGCGTAATCGATCCTGTGTCAACGGATTCGAATTTGATGAAAGTGAAAAACTTCGTCGAGAAACCGACTCAAGAGGAAGCGCCATCCAATTTTGCGATTGTCGGTCGCTATGTCCTCACGCCTGAAATTTTTTCGTTTCTTGGCGAGAAAAACATTGGAAAGGGTGGAGAAATTCAACTGACAGATGCCATTGAAAAGTTGAATACCATTCAAGATGTATACGGTTATCAGTTTGAGGGTAGACGTTACGATGTTGGGGAAAAGCTAGGTTTTATAGAAACGACGTTGGAGTTTGCGCTCGAACGTGAAGATTTACGTGATGATCTTCTCGCTATTATGGAGAAACTTGTTGCCGCTAACAAAAAAACGCCTTCGGAATTTTAAATTCCGAAGGCGTTTTTTAAATAACCAAAAACACGGTTCCAGTCAAAATGAAGGCCACACCAGTGATTTTTCGTGCGGATATAGGTTCTTTTAAAAGCCATGCCGACAAACACATCGTCCATATATACGTAATGGACGTAAGTGGAAAGACGACCGTGTAGGGCAAGAAACGGAGTGCAATGATATTAAGAATCGCGCCAGTTCCGTAACTTACCAAACCGATAAATAGCCATTTTATCAAAGCGGGTCGATTTTCTTTGAAATCTTGTGCAGAAGCCTTTTTCAAGAAATAGCCGCCCAGTGCACCGCACCAGGTCATTGTAATGAGCAATGTCACAAATAACATACTAATTGCGATCACCCCCGATTAGCAGAACACCGATCAAAATAGACGTTGTCCCAATCAAGATATTTCGCGTAATCTCTTCTCCTAGAAAAAAAGAACCCAAAATAATCGCGAATACATAGCCCACGGTTAACAGGGGATGCAAGACAGATAATCGGCCAAACCGAAAAGCGATTGTCATGAACACCGCGCCACAACCATAAAGGAAGAAACCAAGCCATAAATGCCAGTCGAACAGTCCATCGGCCATTTTCCAGAAGAGTTGACCGAGTGCGGTGCTGAGTGCAGCGGTCAACATAAGACCAATACCGATGGATGAAGTTTTCTTTAGAGGCTCTGTCATTTCGCTTTTCCTATCTCATCGAATTTGATAAAGCTAAAGAACAGCAGTGCATACATGACAAAGGAGTTCGATAGTAAGTACCTGAAATCCTGTGCGGGGATTCCGACAAAGACGGCACCCGTATTGAGTGCAACAGGCAATAGGATCAGCCATGAACGCCAATTATTTCGCAAATAACTGATATACGTGAAAAGAAGAGCAAGTAACGTATAAAATGCGGGGCGCCAAATAATATCTTTGGCCTTGTCAGTCGTCTTCATATAGTTCAAAGCTGTTTTGGTTACTTGCGGATTCAGTACACTGTTTACTAATCCATATTCATTATTCAAATAGATATTTGTGACATACCGACTCGTATAGCCGTCAGCGGGTTCATTGATTTGCCACACAAGGGAAGTCTGTTTGAACAATCCTTTTGCTGCGAGATAGGGGTTCTGAGTGACTAATCCACCCCACATTTTTGCATACAATTTGGGATCATCATAAATGACGAATCGATCGTAATCGCCCCATGAGAATTTGATGGGATCTACGCTATAGGGATTGAATTTTTCAGTCCAAAGCGGGATTGGGAACAATCGATTGATATATTCCGTCTGTTCTTCCGTCATATCCCCTTCTTCCGTAACAATTGTTGCAATTTGCTGTGTAGGAATACTAAGCATTTCTTGCGGATCTGAAGGGTGAACTTTCAGTGCTGTATAGATTGGGCCTGTCACGATTTGATGTGTCAAAATGAGCATGACGGTGATTGGGAGAACTCTTTTCCAATGCGTTCTATACATAATTAGGACGAATACCATCGTAACGACGAAAACAGGGAAGCCGTTATGCCGGAAAAAAACAACACCTAGACTTGCTAGGACAAATAAAATGACGAAAGGCCAACTGCTTAGTACTTTACCCGCCGTTTTCACAATTAGGAAGATGAGAATAGTGAAAAGGAACAACACCACACTAAACGAAACGTCTTTCCAAATGGTAATTGAAGTGATGGCATGGATTGGGCTAAGTGCAAAAATGATTAGACCTAACCAGATAAAGGCCTTCGGAATACGCGCGCGTTCTAAGACATAGCCTAAAAGTCCAGTTGTGAAACTGAACATGAAAATCTGGAACAATGCAATAACGGCGGGCGTATCTCGGATCTTCAATAATAGACCGATGAGCCACGTGTGCACAACCGGATGCCAATCCGTATATTGCTTCGATTTCGCCTGTCCCCATTGGGCAAGCGAATCTGGTGTCATCGTACCCGGATAGAAGGCTATAAGGAAGAAGAGGGACACAGCTAAAAATGGCAATGCATAGAGTGCGATTTTCCATATGGGTACCGATTTCTCTTCTTTGTCGAGATTGATGGACAGGAAGAAGCGTATGATCGCCATTGTCCCGATTAGAATGGAAGAAAAGACACCAAACCAAACTCCGAGAATGAGGATTATGTGATTATCCATTAAAAAGGCTTGTTCGCCTCGAATGCTCACTGTAAGCAGCAACGGATACAAAATACCGA
Organism: Sporosarcina sp. Y352; assembly: GCF_056786535.1. Lineage (NCBI taxonomy): Bacteria > Bacillati > Bacillota > Bacilli > Caryophanales > Caryophanaceae > Sporosarcina > Sporosarcina sp. Y352. The sequence goes on along the minus strand of NZ_JBXCJE010000004.1, from coordinate 48,924 downwards.
AGATCCATAAACTCACTTTTTTTGCTCGGGTCATCTCTTTTGCAATTCCAATGAATCCAATTGCATAGCGTACTAAAAATCCCAAGGGAATCGCTAACAGTAAAATGATATATACGGGTACATTTCGTATTGGTGTGAAAAAGAACAAAACCGAAAAACTGAGAAATAGACTAATTCCCAGTAATCCGGCGATGCGTAAACTTATTGATTTCATTGGTTCAACGACCTCCTGAAGTGCGTTCTGTTATCCTGTTCAACTCCAGTTCATATCGTTTCCGGTGTGTGCCCGCGACAGTATCTAGAATGAGTGCGCAAGAGAAAGACAGCATCGCAAGAAGGACAAAACCGACTGCTAAAATTGCGGATGGAACCTTTGTGATGAAGTTCGTTTGGAAGAACTCAATGATGACCGGTGTACCGGCACCAAGACCAAGTAGTAGGAAAAGGATAGACCATGACGTAAAGAACAGCATTGGTTTGTAGTCTTTGAATAGCGTGAAAATCATGCGAAGCACCTTGATACCGTCCGTAATTGTATTCAATTTCGACTCGCTGCCTTCCGGACGGTCCCGGTAATCGATGGCGACTTCTTTGATAAGAAATTTATTATCAAGTGCGTGGATAGACATTTCCGTCTCAATTTCAAACCCTGGGCTTGTGATAGGCATCGATTTGACGAACAATCGGTCGAATGCACGATAACCAGTCATAATGTCTGTTAAATTACTTTTGTAAAGTTTGTTGATAAGTCCTTTGACGAGGTTATTTCCAATGCCATGAAATTTCCGTTTGTTTTCGTTGAAGTAAGTTCCGTTCGATAGACGATCGCCGATGACAAGATTTGCTTGCCCCGTGCGAACAGGCTCCATGATTGTATGGACAAACTCTGCTGGATACGTGTCATCTCCGTCCACCATTACATATATATCCGCTTCAATTTCACGGAACATCGAGCGTACAACGTTCCCTTTTCCTTGGCGGGGCTCGAAACGAACGATTGCACCATGTGCGCGTGCAACTTCTGATGTCCGGTCGGAAGAGTTGTTATCATACACATAAATTGTTGCGTCAGGTAATTCCCTTTTGAAGTCATCAATGACTGTACCAATCGTTTGTTCTTCGTTATAACACGGTACTAAAATAGCGATTTTCATTTGAATACTCCTCTTTGCAACTGTAAAGATTGGGTGTTTGATAAGTAACGAAGGTGTGGCTTGTCCTCGAACGAGTCGAGGTGGATAACCAACCAACTATTAAACACAACTTACTATACAAGTATTTTTTCATACAACATTGATATTACCATGTTACTAGGTATTGGTACAATTAGAACAGACTAAACCGTCATGAATACGGGAGGATAAATATTGCCCTCTATTAACGAACAGCGTATAATACACTGCATGTTTGCTATACTGAATGGTCATTTAAAATAACTGAATTTCTGGGAGGAAACAGCTCTGCTACGTACGTCGAAGAAGAACACTACCCTGTCTCTAGATACCACATTGCTCGACAACTTTGCAAAGAAGGACGAACTTGATGTGTACCGCGAAGAAGTAAGGCAAATCCATAGTCGGATGCACAATGAAATAGGGCGAGGTTCGGAATTCCTCGGTTGGCTCGACTTTCCACTTCGAAATCATGAGACACTTCTTACTACTATCGAAGAAACGGCAATGGAAATCCGGGAAAATGCCACGGTTCTTGTGGTCATCGGTGTTGGAGGCTCCTTCCTAGGCGCCAAAGCTGTCAAAGATGCACTAGACCCATATTTCAATATGGATAATGGAACGGAAGTCGTTTTTGCTGGGCAAAACATGAGCGGGGCATATTTGAACGGACTCATGCGCTATCTAGATAAAAATGATGTATATATAAATGTCATTTCCAAATCGGGGACGACAACTGAACCGGCGATTGCTTTTCGTATCTTGCGTAATTACATGGAAGAGCGTTACGCAGACGAGGCATCGCGCCGAATTATTGTTACGACAGACAAGAAGCAAGGGACATTAAAAGAACTCGCCGTTGAGAAAGGGTACCGTACATTCATTATCGAAGATGATATAGGGGGCAGATATTCTGTTTTGACCCCCGTCGGCTTGCTACCACTTGCTGCATCGGGCCACGATGTTCGGGCATTATTGGAAGGTGCGCGTTACGCGGCACTTGAATTGCAGGATGAAGATGTTGAAACGAATAATGCCTATCGTTATGCGGCAATCCGTCAGTTGCTTCATTCGAAGGGATATGATATTGAACTGCTTGCCTCGTTCGAACCTTCGTTGAAGTATTTCCATGAATGGTGGAAGCAACTTTTTGGAGAGAGTGAAGGGAAAGGAAGGCAAGGGATCTTTCCATCAGCCGTATCCTATTCAACAGATTTACACGCGATCGGCCAATATATACAAGACGGCAGACGGTTCCTGTTTGAGACATTGCTCCATTTCCATGATGTAGGAAATGATCAAGCGATTCCCTTTGAAGGGGATGACCGGGATGAATTGAACTATCTAGCGGCCAAATCATTGAATGAAATTAATGCACTGTCGAAAGAAGGTACCGCACTTGCACACGCGGAAGGCGGTGTGCCTGTTATCAAGATTGAATTAGCGAAGCTTGATGAATTCAATCTTGGATATCTGATTTACTTCTTTATGAAAGCCTGTGCAATGAGTGCCTATTTGTCAGGCGTTAATCCGTTCGATCAACCCGGAGTCGAAGCATACAAAAATAAAATGTTTGAGTTACTTGAAAAACCTGGCTATTTATAAGGTTTCGATGGATACATTGTACGATTACTTCTCCCGAGAAACACTGCGGGAGTTTTTTATCGTCTTAGACTCCAGCAGGGAGGGATTAAAAAGTACCCTATAAGATAGACACTTTAAAAAAGTCTCTCTTATGGGGTACTTTTATTTATAATGAAAATAACAACGACTATATGTTGACATAAAGAATCCTACCAACAACGCTTGGCGCTTGGGGATGCCTCCCGCAATAAGCCAGACATAAGACCACTGTCAGTCTTATTGCTTCGGCTACCCCAGTAAGGCGCCTTCGCTGGAGATTACAAGGAAAACACAAGTCCAACATATATAGACAGAGCGGAGCAGAACAGAACAGAACTGAACTTATGTCAAAGATATTATTTACTAATCAAGAACAAAGAATACTGAAGAAACATCCTTATGAAAAACGAGAGATAAATAGTTATATGACTTATTACAATCATTATCAAGGTCAGTGGAATTTAAAGAAGTTGACGCCTGCACAATACAGACATCACCTTCTTCAAGTTTCCTAAATATGTTGAATGTATGATTCTTACTCACTTCAGCTGATTGAAGTGGAGAGCGGCGACTCCAGCGGGAACAGCGCGAGCCGAAGACCCCGCAGGAACGCAGTGACGAGGAGGCTGAGGCCGTGCCCGCGGAAAGCGTCCGCTCGGAACGGAAATCAGCGGTTGGTTAAATTCTTCGGTTCAACTTATATAAGGTTTTTAAAAAATGTCCTTTACAAAGGGTACACTTTAGATTGAACAAGCGCTTTCGCTTTTGTTCTTCAAGCGCCTAGTTGGGTATACTAAACGTAGTGTAGGAAATGGGAGGAATGAAGATGGATACGACGATTGACGAATATAACAAATGGCTTGATTCGGAAGTGATTCCAGAAGAGCTGCGCGCAGAATTGCAATCTATTAAATTCGACAGCGGTGAAATCGAGGACCGGTTTTATCGTTATTTGGAATTCGGCACTGGCGGGATGCGCGGTTTGCTGGGCGCGGGGACAAACAGAATGAACATCTTTACGATTCGGCATGCTGCAGAAGGACTTGCGTTACTGATCAAGGAAAACGGGATGGATGCAATGCGTCGCGGTGTCGCAATCGCCTATGATACACGGCATTATTCATTCGAATTTGCAATGGAAGTTGCCAAGACGTTAGGGAAGTACGGTATACGCATCTACTTATTCAAAGAGAGTCGACCAACGCCGGAGCTGTCGTTTGCAATTCGGCATTTTAATGCGTTTGCGGGCATAGTCATAACGGCGAGCCATAATCCAAAAGAATATAACGGTTTCAAAGTATATGGCGAAGATGGTGGACAACTGCCGCCGGACGCGGCAGCCGGCATTCTTACTTATATGAAGACAATCGACGACATCCTCACGATCGATGTAGCTCGCGAGGAAACGCTTGTTGCGAGTGGTCTATTAACCTATGTACTTGAAGAAGTTGATGCAGCTTACCAAAAACAACTTCTGACATTGCGCGCTGCTGATCTATCTCGCGATGCGTTAACGATTGTCTATTCACCTCTCCACGGGACGGGTAACATCCCGGTTCGGCAAGGGTTGCAGGCGTTTGGGTTTGCAAATGTCCATATCGTAGCAAAGCAGGAACTACCGGATCCTGATTTTTCAACTGTTCTGTACCCGAATCCTGAAGAGAAAGAAGCATTCGAGTTAGCAATTGAAGTCGGGAAGAAAGTGAATGCAGACCTACTTATGGCGACGGATCCTGATGCGGATCGATTAGGCGTGGCGGTACGTACCGCTTCAGGGGATTATGAACTGTTAAGTGGCAACCAGTTAGGCGCAGTGCTCCTTCAATTCATTCTAATGAAGAAAAAAACACAGGGTATCCTACCTGCAAATGGAGTCGTCATGAAAACAATCGTGACATCTGAAATGGGCCGGGCAGTCGCGGCGGAATTCGGCATACCCACAATCGATACGTTGACAGGCTTTAAGTACATCTCAGAAAAAATCGAGACATTTTCGAAAACAGGTGAATACACATTCCTTTTCGGTTACGAAGAGAGTTACGGCTACCTCATTGGCGATTTCGTTAGAGACAAAGACGCTGTTCAAGCTGCCCTTATAACGGCAGAGGCGGCGGCTTATTATAAGGCGCAGGGCTCATCTTTGTATGAAGCATTGTTGGCATTATATGAACAAGTCGGTCATTACCGTGAGTCGTTGAAATCACTAACAGCTTCCGGAAAAGACGGGAATGAGAGGATCAATCGCATCATGGCGACGTTCAGAAAAAACCCGCCAAAAGTCGTAGGAGGCATCCATGTATCTTCTGTAGAAGACTATTATTCTCGTACAGTGAAAACTGCAGATGGACGTCAATCTGAAATCGATTTACCTATTGCAGATGTCATTAAACTCCAATTGGAGGATGGTTCGTGGATTTGCATACGTCCGTCTGGGACGGAACCGAAATGTAAATTCTACTTTGGTGTTAGGAAAGAGTCACGACTAGAGGCAGCACAATCACTTGAAAGATTAGAAATAGAAGTTATGTCTGTTGTGGAGTCCATTGTATAAGTAAAATGATGGTTGAAATGTTTTGTGGAACAGTTAAAATGTTCCAGTGGAGTGTTCGTTAACATATTGATATAATAAAATCCTATTCTACTATTTTAGAATAGAAGATTCATCATATTAGGAGGAAAATATCTTATGTCTATACAATACAAATCATATCAAAAGTTCGTTACAACTGCTGCAACAGCAACACTTGTAGCAGCGGCCATTGTCCCAGTGGTATCCGCAGATGTTCAAACTGCATCCACATTCTCAGACGTTAGCGATAGATATAAAGAGGCAGTTACATATTTAGTTGACCATGAAATCACAAAAGGCGTTTCCCCGACAAAATTCGGAACAGAACAACCGATCAAACGTGTTGATGTTGCAGTTCTAATAGCAAATGCCGTATTAAGTGATAAAGAGTTGGCAGATGCTCCTGCTTCTGGTTTTTCGGACGTTCCTGCCCGTGCGATAAAAGCTGTCAATGCATTGAAAGAAAAAGGCATCATTAATGGTAAAACAACAACGAAATTTGGTTCGGATGCATCAATTACACGTGGAGAAGCAGCGCTTATGCTCGCAGAAGCGTATAGCATCACAGGAAAAACGGCAAGTGTAACGTTTTCAGATGTAGCGCCACGCTACAAAGAGGCTGTTGCTGCATTGGTAGACAAGAAAATTACTACAGGTAAACTAGGAAATAAATTCGGCACAACTGATTCGATTAAACGCGGGGAACTTGCGATTTTCTTGTACAAACTAGAGAATTTGAATGTGCAAGAAGCTAAAGTATCTTCTGTTGAAGCAGTGAACGGTGTTCAACTTGAAGCGAAATTCACACAAGCTATCAATCCTGCGTCAGTTTTTGAAGACGGTGTTAGCGGCGCATTCAAAACTGGCGCTGTAAAAGTAACTTCAAACAGTAACAATCCAACTGGAGACCTTACAGGTGAATTATCCAAGGATGGCAAGACATTACTCATGACATCAACAAACCTTCTTGAAAAAAGTTATGCGGTTATCATTGATAACGTAATGACGAAAAATGGTAAAAGCGTTGCGAAATATGAAGCATTCCTTACTGTTCAAGCTGATAGCATTGCACCGACAATCGTCGGAACTGAACAAGTGAATGTTTCGAAAGTAAAAGTGAAATTCTCTGAGCCAATGCAAGCATTCTCGGCTGTCGCATTTAAATCGGCAGATGGTAAGGCTGTAACTGGAGTTACAGGTAATGTTGAAAAAGGCGCAACTGAAGTCGTTTTCGCGATGGACAATACTGTAGCTGCTGATAAAGAAATCACAGCAACATTCATCGGTGCAAAAGACATCGCTGGCAACCTGATTTCACCTAATCCATCAACAGTCACATTCAAAAAAGGTGCGAAAGACGGTGTCGCTCCTACGGTTTCTTCAATCACTCAAAAAGGCGCGAAACAATTTGTCGTTGCGTTCTCTGAAGAACTCTCTGAAGCGCCAACAGTTAGTGCAACTGGGTATTCAGTTTTAAATGTAGAACAAGATGCATCTAAACCAACCCACTATATCGTGACAACTGAAACTCTCCTTGATGGTGTGGTTACTGTGAACGTTGACAAACCTACAGATTTAAGTGGAGAAGAAGGCGCAGCATACAGTAAAGTTGTCACTTTTGTGAAAGACACTGTAGCCGCGAAAGTAGTTTCATCAAAAGTCGTCACAGACACTACGGATAAAAAAGAATATGTTGAATTCACATTCGACAAAGATGTCGTCCTTGCGACTGGGGCAGCTGTATCAGCTACTGGTAAACATGTGAAAGACTTTGTAACAACAAACATTACAATCGCTTCTACACCAGTAACATATAAAGACGCAACTGATAAAAAAGTTGTTCGTGTAGCACTTGCTGATCTACTCAATGACCAAGACGTGATAGATGCAGTTTACACATTGGACTTCACACTTGCTGGCGTTAAAACAGCAACAGACGTAGCTACAGAAACTGCAAAGGCTACATTTACACGCGGTGAAGACAGTGCGCCAGAAAATACAAACGTTATAAAAGTCACTAGTATCGAACAAGACGCTGACGACAACAACAAAGTGAACGTTACATTCGATCAAAAAGTTGATGGTTCAACAGCTATAACTCTTTCGAACTATACAATCGATGGAGCTGTAATCGAATCGATCCTTTTGAACGCTGAAAAAGATGGCAAACAAGTAGCAGAGCTTACACTTAAAGCAGGCTCAAACACATACACAGGTGTTCGTAATATTGCTATTAAAAATATCAAAGCAATCGGATCTACTAAAACAATGGTGCCTTACGCGACAACTGCTATTTCTCTGAAGGAGAACATCGCACCGACTGTGATATCAGCAAAACTGACTGCCGATGACACAATCAAGCTAACATTCTCTGAAAATGTTACTGATGCTAATGAAATTGACTTCGAAGTGCTGATTGACGGGAAAACAAGAGCAGTCAAAAATGAAGTGAATGCATTAATCGGTTCAACCGCTACAAAAACTGTAGAAATCAAAGTAACAGCGATTACAGCTGCTGAACTAGCTAAAGGTATTTCATTGAAAGCACTATCTACACTTGATGTTAAAGATGAAGCAGGTAATAAACTGTCCATTCCTACTAGTGTCGTAGTTACTCAATAATTTTTCATGAATGATCGGTAATTAAATAAACTGCATAAATACAAAAACGAAAAATCAGCCAATTAGGACCCGGCTGATTTTTCGTTTTTTACTGCAGAAAAGGCCCACACCATCATTCATGGTAGCAGACCTTAAAATGCTTAATTCATAGAGTAAAGCCGTTTATAACTGTCAAAGTGTTTACTCCAATAGCGATCGTCCACGCTTGAAATCTGGACACGGTCGCCACCGGCATGGATAAATTTGCTGTCGCCGAGATAGATACCTGCATGGGAGATTCCTGAGCGATATGTATCTTTGAAAAACACTAGATCGCCGATTTGCGGATTGCTAACTTCATAGGAACGTGCATCAAACCCTATTGTGTTTGTCCGGGGTACGCTAATACCTGCCGCATTATATACATGGTAAATATATCCACTACAGTCGAACCCACGAGCAGTAGCACCACCCCATATGTAAGGGGTGCCGAGGAGTGAGGTAGCCGTTGAAACAATCGTGCCGACTGTACTTGGAGTAGTTGAAACAGACGGAGCTATGACAGGTGCCGATACGGGTTTTGTATTCGGAACAGTCGCAACTAGTGAATTTTCAACCTTCAATACTTGTCCAACACGGATGAGACTGGACGTCAAGTTATTCCAGTTCATAAGTTGTGTAACCGAAATCCCTTGGCGGTATGCAATACTCGATAAAGTATCGCCAGCTGCAATGCGGACTGTTCCATCTGTCGAAACCGCACTAGGGGAAGTAGATATTTCCGATGTAGGCGGCGTTGTTGCAACTAGTTCTGACTTTTTAACCGTTGTCACCGGTTTTACCGCTTGGATTTTGCCAGTTACCTTTAACACTTGTCCAGTGTAGATAATATCACCGACTAGCCCATTCAGTTGTTGGATAGCGCTAACGGTCGTTTTATGTTGGTTAGCAATTCGAGATAACGTATCACCAGACGTCACCAAGTATGTATTTGTAGATGTAACTGTTTGTGGTACAGATACGCTTTGACTAATCTTCGTAGGTACATTTACTGCCGAAGCCACAAGCTTCAATGACTGATTAGGGTAAATCACATCCGACGTTAAATTATTCCATTGTTTAAGATCCGCCAAAGAAACTGTGTTTGTCGAAGCGATTTTCCAAAGACTATCACCAGGTTGCACGGTATACGAACTTGCTTCTGAATCTACAGCACCAACGAAAAGTGCCAATGAGCCTGTAGTGAATGCTGAAAAAACAATTTTCTTCATGAATTCTCTCCTTCATTTTGCGCTTTTTTTAATAGTTTTCTTAGTAGATGCATAGAATACAAGTTAGTCTCTATTCTAGCCAGTAAGAAGGAAATAGGCAATAGGCAATATATCTAATGATTACAATTAGATTGTAAGGGGGGGCTCGCAGAATTTGTCTTGAAAGAAGTGACCACCAAATCGGCTAAAGGTTTATAGCGACGTGTTAGACTTAGGTACCTGAAACTTCACAGATAAATAATATTGAAAACACAAAAATCCCCCGACCGCTACTGCGATCGGGGGATAATAATCATGCTGTACAAATAGATAACGAGTCTACAACTCTAAATGCGCTTGCAACTCACTTTGTATATTCTGAAGCTCCGTGTCATTCATAATGTAATACCAAATGCCATTCATCGTTTTACCTTGACCTTCTTTAATATAAAGCTGGTCAACTTTTCCGAACGCGTCTCGGTATTTCGATTGTACGTCAACCATTTCGTCGAACGTCATATTCGTCCGAATGTTCTTACCAATTGCGCCGAAAATGCTTTTGTAGTTGACTAAACTATTAACAGATGCGCCTTCACGGATAACGGCTTGAATGACTTGCTTCTGTCGATCTTGACGTCCAAAGTCGCCTCGTGGATCTTCATAACGCATCCGCACGAAGGCCAGCGCTTCTTCGCCATTGAGCGACAATTGACCTTTCGGGAATGAATCTGCGCCGACTTTAAAGTCCAAAGTATTATTTACTTGGATGCCACCAACCGCATCGACAATGTCTTTAAAGCTATCCATATTGACTTGCACAACATAGTCAATGGGAATGTCGAGTAAACCTTCCATACTGTTCATTGACATTTCAATGCCGCCGAATGCGTAGGCGTGGTTAATCTTATCTTGGACGCCTTTCCCAACCATTTCCGTGTACGTGTCGCGCGGAATACTGACCATCTTCGTCGATTTTAAATCAGGATTCACAGTTAGGACAATCATCGTATCCGAACGGCCCTTATCGCCTTGACGTTCATCCACGCCAAGAACAAGGACAGAAAACGGTTCTTTCTTTTCGAAAGTAACTGGCGCGTCACGTTTGTCAGATAGTTCGCGGTCAATTGGTTCATGCATCTCTTTCGCTGTATCGGTCAACCCTTTGTAAACCGTAAAACCGTAGACAACAACCCCTAACAGTAAAACCCCGATAAACCCTAGAATCCACGGCCATATCTTTTTCTTTTTTTTATCAATGCGACTCATTGTCTGATCCTCCATTTAGTTAGCGATGAAATAACTACGTAATGCATTTGCCCAAACTTCTGCACCCTCACTATTTGGCCGACTCTTGTCCTCCAAATAGGTTAACAGTTCTTCATTCGTCTGATCGGGCCATCCTTCCCAGTGGTTCACATAAGGAATGCCTTCCGTTTCAGCATACAATTGAAGTGCAGTTACTTGGGTTGGGTAATAAGTGGCCGCATGAAGTGGGTTGGGTGGATGAAGTACGATGACAGCGTCTTCCACATGCTCTTTCAAGTGGCTACGGAAAGCGTTAATGTGCGCATGGCCATCTTCAATTGTGACAATCCCATTATCATGGAGTGTAAAGGGTTCAAACAAAATGACGTCATAGCCTTTACTCAAATCTATATTTTCCTCCATCAGCTCGTCTATGAATTGTTGGGAAGTTGCGTCGAATCCAATTGACGTAACCGTAATATGATCCCCATATGCACCGACAAGTGCCGTTTTTAACCGTTCCGCATAGCCAGGCGCTCCATAATCCATCAAATTCGATCCAGTAATGAGGATATCAACTTTTTCACCGGCTTCAAGTCGATTGCGGAATACCTCCTGCACTTGTTCGTCTTGACGCGTTGTCAGGGATAGCAATTGTTCGATATTCTCTTTGGGTTTTACAGGTTCAGCCACGCCTTCACTTTTTTGAACAGGTTTCGGTGAGACAACAGTTGCTGGTGACTGCTGGGTAAATGAAGAGAGCTTATTCTTCCACTGTGTATAACTGCCCACTAATAATAGAATACAGAGGAAAATAACGATATAAGCCAAAAAAACATTCTTAGTCATTAGTAACTCCTTTCATAAACAACAAATAGTATGTAAGTTCTTTGATTATCCCACAAATCACCAAGAATGCATATGTCTATTGCAAATTAATTATGATATAATGACAAAGATTATCAAATATTAGCGAAATGGCAAAGGAGAACTTATACATAATGGAAGAAACAATCAGTTTACAGGACTTGTTCAAAACACTTCGAAAAAGGCTTTCTCTAATTGCATTCATAACTGTCATAGCGATTACAATCAGTGGCGTTATCAGTTTTTTGGTTTTGACACCGATCTATCAGTCGTCGACGCAAATTCTTATCAACCAGGCGAAACAAGAAACGACGCAATTTAATGCACAAGACATTCAAACGAACTTGCAACTGATTAATACATACAATGTCATCATTAAAAGTCCTGCTATCCTTTCAAAAGTAATCGAGAAGCTGAACTTAGATGCCACGACGAGCGAGCTAATCGAAAAAATCTCAGTAAATAGCGTGGAAAACTCGCAAGTTGTAACTGTAGCTGTAGAAGATCCCAATCCGCGTCAAGCGGTGGAAATTGCGAATACAATCGCATCTATTTTCCAAGAGGAAATTGTAAACCTTATGAATGTCGACAACGTCAACATTCTCGCGAAAGCCGAGCTATCAGAAAATCCGTCACCCATTAAACCGAATCCAATGCTTAACATGGTAATCGCGGCAGTGATCGGTCTCATGCTGGGTGTAGGTGTTGCCTTCTTACTCGAATACTTGGACACAACCATGAAAACAGAACAAGATATTGAAGAACTACTTGGATTACCGATATTAGGATTAGTAAGCCCGATTCCAGATAAAGAAATCCAGAACGCTAAAGTACAAGTCACACAAAGAAGGAGCAGGGTTTAAATGGCTAAAAAAGGAAAAAAAAATCGTATTATTCAAACAGTGGCACGTAAACTTGTGACGAACGCCAATCCGAAATCGATTGTTTCGGAACAATTCCGTACACTCCGGACCAACATTAATTTCTCGATGCCAGATCAGGAATTGAAGACACTGCTATTCACTTCAGCTTCGCCCGGCGAAGGGAAATCAACGGTAGCTGCGAATACGGCTGTTGTTTTTGCACAAGAAGGGAAACGTGTCCTGCTTGTTGATGCGGATATGAGGAAGCCAACTGTTCACTATACATTCCACATGACAAACACACTCGGACTTTCAAATCTTCTCACCCGTCAAGTAACGGTTGCAGACGTTGTTAAAGTTAGTGATGTAGATAATTTGCACGTCATCACATGTGGACCGATTCCACCGAACCCTGCCGAAATGATTGGCTCAAAAACGATGGACAAAGTGATCGAAGAAATGAAGCAATCTTTTGATATCATCATTTTTGACGCACCGCCTCTCCTATCCGTAACAGACGCACAAATTTTGTCGAACAAATGTGAAGGGACAATCCTTGTCCTGAGTGCTGGGGAAACCGAAAAAGAAGGCATCGTCAAAGCGAAAGATGCACTTGTTTCGTCACAAGCAAACATTATCGGAGCCGTCCTAAATAATTTCAAGCTCGACAAAGATAATAATTACTATCAATATTATGGAACTGCGGAGTGAATGGGTTTTATTGCCTATTCACATTTTTTTTAAACATACCTAATAGTTAGCGAGGAAACATGATGATCGATATGCACACGCACATCCTTCCGGGTGTCGACGACGGGCCGGAAAAAATGGTGGAAACTATGGAACTCATAGAGGCGGCCATTGCCGAAGGAATTACTGATATTATTGCAACACCACATGTCTATAACCCACACTTTGATGTGCCGAAACAGAGTGTCCTAGAAAAAATGAACTTATTAAAAACGGAAATAAAAAAGCGAAACTTAGCCATTCAATTGCATACTGGACAAGAAATAAGAATCCAAGAGTCCACCATTGAAAAGTTGCAAAGCGGCGAAGCCCTTACGCTCGCAAATTCGAAGTATGTGTTACTCGAACTCCCTTCATCAGGGATTCCCGCATATACGGTACATATCATACAGGGTATTTTAAACTTAAACAAAGTGCCAATCATTGCACACCCCGAAAGGAATCGAGCGATCGCTGACAAGCCAAGCCGTCTTGAAAGACTCGTTAATCACGGTGCATTATCGCAAGTGACAGCGGGTAGTCTTGCGGGTCACTTCGGCAAGTCTGTACAAAAGCTATCATTGCAACTTGTTGAAGCGAATCTGGTCCATGCATATGGATCGGATGTCCACAATGCAACAACACGTCCATTTCTTTTCAATAAAGGGCTCGATTACCTTGATAAGCATAAAAACAATGACATTGTAGATATCTTACTTGAAAATAACGCGCGGATTTTGACGAATGAGGATTTCATTTTGCTGGAACCAGGTACAGTTAAATCGAAAAAGTGGTGGCAATTAAATGGATAAAGTGTTACCATTAGACCGGCGTTGGAATTGGTAAAATACTAAGTATATAGTAATAGTTATAAAGTCACCAATAGATAAAATCACTACTGCGAAAGGAGAAATCCATGCAATGTCCATGAACAAAAGAATGAGTCTGCTCGTCCTTGTTGACTCCTTAATCGTCTTGTCATCCATCTATATTTGTTATTATATATTGCATCCAAACATAAACATCTTCACGAACAAAATGTTGTTAATAAGTGTCATTACAATTCAAATTGCGCATCACGCATTCGCGTGGCATTACGGACTCTACCGCAAGGCGTGGTCGTATGCCTCTATAGGGGAATTGAAGTCTATTTTCAAAGCGGTGACGTTAACAATTATCGTCGTTGCATTTGTGCAAATTGCCGTGATACAAGATGTCTATATGAGAGCATTAGCCCTTACATGGATGCTGCATATCCTGCTAATCGGCGCATCGAGGTTGTCGTGGCGTGTTTTCCGGGATTCGCTGAATCGTCATGTAGACATAGATGCAAAACGAACACTCATCATTGGTGCGGGACAAGCCGGCAGTATGATCGTGCGTCAACTGTCGCAAAATCCTGATTCAGGCATGTTACCAGTCGTTTTTGTAGACGATGACCAAGCGAAACACGGCCTGGAGATTTTCAATGTGACAGTAGCGGGAGGCACGAAACAAATTCCAAGCCTTGTCGAAACACATACAATCGAGAAAATCGTCATTGCGATTCCTTCCATGACCAAGCAGCAAATGGCTGATTTAATGAAGGTTTGCATCGACACGGGTGTCAAGACACAAACCATTCCACGCATTGAAGACTTAATGACTGGGAAAGTATCCGTTACAGATATGCAAGACGTGAAGATTGAAGACCTGCTCGGCCGAGATGAAGTTCAACTCGATTTGAAAGCCATCGCGGACAAGTTAACCGGCAAAACAATACTTGTCACCGGTGCGGGCGGTTCCATTGGCTCCGAAATATGCCGGCAAGTGAGTGAATTCAGGCCGAGTCGCTTACTCCTTTTAGGACACGGTGAAAGTTCTATCTACAATATAGACATGGAACTCCGTCGAAAGGTTTCAACAGATATCGAAATCATTCCGATCATCGCTGACGTTCAAGATCGAACGCGCATTTTCGATATCGTCTGCGAATATAAACCAGACGTCATGTACCATGCAGCTGCGCATAAGCATGTCCCTTTAATGGAAGCAAACCCGATGGAAGCTGTGAAGAATAATATATTCGGTACGAAGAATGTCGCAGAAGCAGCAGATACATTTGGTGTCCCACACTTCGTGATGGTTTCTACGGATAAAGCAGTCAATCCGCCCAACATCATGGGTGCGACGAAGCGCTTTGCGGAAATGATCGTGCAGAACCTGGCGAAAGAAAGCACGACAAAATTCGCCGCGGTACGATTTGGCAATGTGCTTGGGTCTCGTGGCAGTGTGGTTCCTCTGTTTAAGAAGCAGATTGCCAGAGGGGGTCCGGTGACGGTTACGGATCCTGCGATGACACGGTACTTTATGACAATACCTGAAGCTTCGCGGCTTGTTATTCAGGCAGGGACGCTTGCAGCTGGTGGTGAAGTGTTTGTGCTTGATATGGGCGAGCCTGTGAAGATTGTCGATCTGGCGAAGAACCTAATCAAGTTATCGGGGTATAGTGAAGATGAGATTGGGATTGCCTACTCGGGGATTCGACCTGGGGAGAAGTTGTTTGAAGAGCTGTTGAATGAGAATGAACGGCAGAGTGAGCATGTCTTTCCGAAGATTTTTGTTGGGAAGGCGGAGCCGGTTAGTGCGTTGGAGATGGAGTATGTGTTGAGTAATCTTCTTGAAATGAATAATAAAGAGCTGAAGGAAACGCTTGTTGGGTTAGCTAATCGGAAGATACCTGTGGTTTCAAAGGGATTTACGACTGCTTAAAAGTTATGAAAATGGGACGAGGTGAAATACGCTTAATATGAATATTTTATTAGTTACATTGGCGTATCCGGAAAATGAAATGCAAACGAATTTGTATACTGATTTAATGTCGGAGTTCAATAGGAACGGCCATAATGTTACCGTGGTTTGTCAAAGGGAGAAAAGAAATAAGAATCCAACAGAACTAATCTCACATAGGTCAATACCAGTATTAAGGGTTCGAACCGGAAATGTGACGAAAACGAATGTGGTTGAAAAAGGGATTAGTATCCTTCAACTTGAAAGTCAGTTCATTAAAGCAATAAAAAAACATTTGGCCGACAAGAAATTTGATCTAGTATTATATTCCACACCACCGATTACATTTGAGAAAGTAATTAAGTACTTCAAAGACACACAAAACTCTACAACGTATTTATTATTAAAAGATATATTCCCTCAAAATGCTATTGATATTGCTCTAATAAAACAAAATGGTATTATTCATAAATTTTTCAAGAAGAAAGAAAAGGCACTATATCAAATTAGCGATTTCATTGGGTGTATGTCTGAAGGTAATAGGCAATTTTTGCTCAAACATAATCCTGAAATTGATGGGGAAAAAATCGAAGTGAATCCAAATACAATAATCCCATCAGTGTTAAAAATGGATATTAATAAAAAAAATGTAAAAGAAACGTTCAATATACCTGACGAATCCCTTCTTTTTATTTATGGGGGAAACCTGGGTAAACCTCAAGGAATTGATTTTCTAATTAAATCGATAGATCTATACAAAAATCAAAAGGATGTCTACTTCTTAATTGTTGGTTCTGGAACAGATTACAATAAAATTAAACAATATATAGAATTAAACAAACCAAATAATATTCGTCTGGAAAGCTATATGCAGAAAGATCAATATGACGAACTAGTAAGGGCAGCAGATGTTGGAATGATTTATTTGGATGAGCGATTCACTATCCCAAACATACCTTCTAGATTGACAGCCTATATGAATAGTTCAAAGCCTGTGTTAGCAGTTACAGATATTAATACTGATCTGAAAGATATCATTAACGACGCGGAATGCGGGTATTTCACTCCTGCCGGTGATGAGAAATTATTTGGGGAAACGGTTGATATGATTATAAATGATAGAAAGCTTTTACATATTCTTGGGGACAACGGCAGAAGATACTTAGAGAGTAATTTCCATGTCTCTAAATCTTATGAAATTATAATGAAGCATTTTGACAGATAGGATGAGATATTATGTTTAAAGACAAAACCTTACTTATAACCGGTGGAACGGGATCATTTGGCAATGCAGTTATGGAGAGATTCTTGGATACAGATATTAAAGAAGTACGTATTTTTTCACGTGATGAAAAGAAACAAGATGATATGCGGAAGCTATATAATAATGAAAAGTTAAAGTTTTATATCGGGGATGTTCGTGATCTTGCAAGTGTAAAGTATGCAATGAATGAAGTCGATTATGTATTTCATGCTGCAGCACTTAAACAAGTTCCATCATGCGAGTTTTTTCCAATGGAAGCCGTAAAAACAAATGTTATCGGTACAGAAAACGTATTGAACGCGTCAATTGAATACGGAGTGAAAAAAGTCATATGTCTATCAACAGATAAAGCAGCCTATCCAATTAATGCAATGGGAATTTCAAAAGCAATGATGGAAAAGGTATTTGTTGCTAAAGCAAAAACCGTCTCTCCTGATAAAACACTCATCTGCGGTACAAGGTATGGTAATGTTATGGCTTCCCGTGGATCAGTTATTCCACTTTTCGTAGAACAGATTAAAGCTGGTAAGCCACTAACAGTAACAGATCCAGAAATGACACGATTCTTAATGAGTCTTGAAGAAGCAGTTGAACTTGTAGTTTTTGCATTTAAGAATGCTGAAGCAGGCGATATTATGGTTCAAAAATCCCCGGCTTCGACAATCGAAGATTTGGCACAAGCAGTAAAAGAAATTTTTAATGCAGATAATGAAGTGAAGCTTATAGGTACCAGACACGGTGAAAAACTATTCGAAACCCTCCTTACAAGGGAAGAACATGTTGTTTCAGATGACTTAGATGGTTTCTACAGAGTCCCAGCAGATAATCGTGATCTTAACTATGATAAATACTTCGAGGAAGGTAATGAAAAACTTTCTACAGATGAAGAATACAACTCACACAATACATATCGACTTTCAATAGAACAAATTAAAGGTAAGCTCTTAGAACTCCCTTACATACAGAGTGAATTGAAAGGGTGGAGCCACAAGTGAAAATTCTTGTAACGGGTGCTGGAGGATTCCTCGGTAAAAACTTAGTTGCTGAGCTGAAAAACCAGGGATATGAAGATTTATTTTTGTATACAAGAAATCTTACGTTGAAAGACTTGGAAGAGTATACAAAGAAATGCGACTTTGTATACCACTTAGCTGGAGTAAATAGACCAGAGAATGAAAAAGAGTTTATGGATGGAAACTATGGTTTTACATCTGAATTACTGGAACTACTAAAAAAGCATAATAACAAATCACCTATACTAATTACTTCATCTATCCAAGCTGAAAAAGATAATCCATACGGTATCAGCAAGAAAGCTGGAGAGAATTTATTGTTCGAACACTCATTAGAAACGGGTGCAGAAGTATTTGTATATAGGCTTCCCAATTTATTTGGAAAGTGGAGTAAACCTAACTATAATACGGTTGTTGCGACGTATTGTTACAATATAGCTAGAGATTTAGATATTCAGGTTAATAATTCAGACGCAGAACTTACTCTGTGTTATATAGATGATGTATTAGAAGAATTTGTGAAAACTCTAGAAGGAATACCTAATAAACATGATAATTATTGTTCTGTAAAAACGGCGTACACGATTAAATTAGGGACCTTAGCAAATCTTATTAGAGGTTTTAAAGAGTCTAGAACAAATTTAAGCGTTCCTAATATGGATGATGCACTAACTAAAAAACTTTATAGTACATATTTAAGCTTTTTACCTAAAGATCAGTTTGCATACGATTTAAAAATGAACATAGACAAAAGAGGTTCTTTTACAGAGTTTTTAAGAACCCCTGATAGAGGACAAGTTTCTGTGAATGTTTCTAAACCAGGTATTACAAAAGGTAATCACTGGCATCACACGAAAAACGAAAAGTTTCTTGTAGTAAGTGGTCATGGATTGATAAGATTTAGAAAAATTAATACAGTTGAAATCATAGAATATAAAGTTAGTGGTGAAAAGCTGCAAGTGGTTGATATACCTGTAGGTTATACACATTCTATAGTTAATACAGGAGAGGACAACTTAGTTACTGTTATGTGGGTGAATGAGAGTTTTAATCCTGAAGTTCCAGATACAAACTTTTTGGAGGTGTGAGGCAATTATGAAGAAATTAAAAGTCATGACAGTTGTTGGTACTAGACCAGAGATAATACGACTTTCAGCTGTAATCAATAAATTAGAAGAGTCTAATGCTATTGAACATATACTTGTTCATACGGGACAGAATTATGATTATGAATTAAATGAAGTATTTTTTAAAGATTTTAATTTAAGAAAACCTGATTATTTCCTTAATGCAGCTACTGGAACAGCGATAGAAACTATAGGTAATATATTAATTAAAATAGATCCTATTATGGCAAAAGTAAAGCCAGATGCCTTTTTAGTGTTGGGGGATACAAACAGTTGTTTATGTGCAATTGCAGCGAAAAGAAGACAAATTCCGATATTCCATATGGAAGCGGGAAATAGATGCTTTGACCAAAGAGTGCCAGAAGAAACGAATAGAAAAATTGTAGATCATACAGCTGATATTAATCTAACTTATAGTGATATCGCTAGGGAATATTTATTAAGAGAAGGACTACCTGCGGATCGAATTATTAAGACAGGAAGCCCGATGTTTGAAGTTCTAGATTCTAGAAAAGATGATATTGAAAAATCAGATGTGTTAGAGAGATTAGACCTTGAAGAAGGAAAATATTTTGTAGTATCTGCACACAGAGAAGAAAATATTAGTTCGGAAACTAATTTCATGAATTTAGTTGATAGTTTAAATGCAGTTGCAGAAAAGTATAATCTGCCTGTGATTGTAAGTACACACCCTAGAACTCAAAATATGATAAATGCTAAGGGTATAGAGTTTAATCCATTGGTGAAAACAATGAAACCTTTAGGATTCAATGACTATGTCAAACTACAAATTAAAGCTAAAGCTGTTCTTAGTGATAGTGGAACGATTAGTGAAGAATCCTCTATTCTAGGGTTTAAAGCGCTTAATATTAGACAAGCTCATGAAAGACCTGAGGCGATGGAAGAGGCATCTGTAATGATGGTAGGTCTTACTAAAAAAAGAGTATTACAAGGTCTAGAAGTATTGGAAACTCAAGAAAAAGATACTTTAAGGCTTGTTGGAGACTATAGTATGCCTAACGTGTCCGATAAAGTGTTGCGAATAATTCTATCTTATACGGATTATGTGAATAGGATTGTTTGGGGGAATTAATAATTTGAGGAAATTATTAGTTAAAGAACATAAATTTTATTTTGGAGAGAACACTTTTGAATTCAATGACTTTTTCACAAATGAGCTTTATAGATATAGTGACGCCAATGTGTATAATTATAAATCTGATATTCCAATAGTCAATGAAGTTTTCTTGAGGTATTCACAACCAGCTATGGCCCTCGAATTATTTATTAAGAAAAATAGAATAGAATTAATTGAAATTAAAGATATTGATGATGTATTGTATCCAATAATTATAGATGTTGGGAAAAAAAATGATGTCAAAGTGATTGGAAAGCGAAAAAGTATAAGCTATAAGAAAACTTTTATGGGGCATTTTTACTTAATTGCTTCTGCATTATTTCTATTATGGAGAATGATTTTGATTCCATATACTAGTAAAATCAATCAAAGAGATAAAAAATTTTCAGTTATTCGGACTTCTGCCGCCAAGAAAAGAATGAATTCAATTATCGAAATAGATATTGAAATTGAAGACTATAAAAGCAATCGGTCTATATATAAGTATTTTAATAAAAGAGTGAGAATTTCATGGGTAATCAAATCTTGGATTAAATCTTACAATGAAATAAGGAGTTATACTAGTTTTGTAAATGAAAAAATAGGTAAGGAATCTGCTAAAGATACATTTAAATACTATGGTAAGCGTATAGTTCATTCGTTATTATATGAGAACATGCTAGATAGGTATTTCTTAATGAATAGTGGTAAAACTTTCTTTACAGGAAATAATCTAGATAGATTTGCCATTATTGAAGAGGGGATAGCAGATAAATATAATATCAATACTGTATGTATTCCACATGGTCTAGAATACGGATTTAAATTACCCTATGGTTTTACTTGTAATATATTTTATACCACTAGTAAAAAAGCTGAAGAACACCTTAATCAACTCTATAGCACAAATAAGTTTATATATGATGAAAAAATCTCTTGGAAAATGTTTAAGCAATCGCAAAGTATTGAAAGCAAGAGTGAAAATATAGTATTCTTTACTGAACCAAGGGATGTTAATGTGAATATTGAAATAATAAATAAGTTGCTTCCATTGCTAGAACAGGAACACTTACAATTATATGTAAAATTACATCCTAAAGATATGAAAAATAATTATAAGAAATTTAATAATCGAATAATATTTATTGAAAGTATCAAAGATGCTTTGAATAACAATATCTGCTTTGCTAGAAAGTCTACTACACTTCTTGAGGCAGTATACAACGATTCTAAAGTTAGTGCAATTCTGATAAACGAGAAAGATACTGCTATTTTTAACACATTTCCTTCATTGCAAGATAAAAAAATCAATGTATTTTATAGTACATTAGAACTTTTTAACTGGCTAAGAGAACAAAGTATTAAGTGAAGGGTGAGTCATCATTATTATAAAAATTCATTTAAATAGATAGTAATTAAATAATTGAATTATTATTTTGATAAATAAGTACCTAAGATTGGAAGGATGCGCATATGACAAATATAAATTTACTAGATTGTACTTTAAGAGATGGTGGTTATTATAATTCTTGGGATTTCGAACCTTCTTTGGTTGAAGATTATTTAAAAGCAATGAGTGAAATTGCCATCGATTATGTAGAATTAGGACTACGAAGTTTTGGTGAAGAAGGATTTAAGGGTGCTTTTGCATATACAACTGATAGCTTTATTCAAAGTTTATCCATACCGGCTGACTTAAAGGTAGGCGTTATGGTTAATGCAAGTGAATTACTTAATCATTCTAAAGGAATTGATGCGGCCTTAAATGAACTCTTTACATCTGCAGATGAGTCACCACTGACATTTGTACGTGTGGCTTGTCATGTTCATGAATTTAAAGAAACTTTACCAGCAGCAATTTGGTTAAAGAAGAAAGGTTATATTGTAGGTTTTAATTTAATGCAAATCGCTGATAGAACTACACAGGAAATTATGGATTTAGCCTCAGCTGCCAATGATTATCCATTAGATGTTTTATATTTTGCGGATAGTATGGGTGGACTTAATCCCGATCAAACAACTGCTATCATTCAGACCATTCGAGAAGTATGGAGAGGACCATTAGGCATTCATACACATGATAATATGGGGTTGGCATTGGCAAACTCGATGATAGCAGTTGAAGAAGGGGCAACTTGGATTGACGGTACTGTAACTGGTATGGGAAGAGGTCCAGGAAATGCTAAAACGGAATATCTAGCAATTGAATTAGAGGAAATTCGAAACGTTTCATTAAATATTACACCATTGCTAAAAGTTATAGAATACTACTTTAAACCAGCGCAAATAAAGTATGGATGGGGTACAAATACTTATTATTATCTTTCGGGTAAATATGGTATTCACCCAACATATATTCAAGAAATGATCAGTGATTCTCGTTATGATGCAGAGGATTTATTAATTGTAATAGAATACTTAAAATCTCAAGGAGGTAAAAAGTTTAATATTAACACATTAGAAGCTGCTCGTAACTTTTATATGGGTGAGCCAAAGGGTACATGGAAACCAAGCGACATACTTTCGGGAAGAGAAGTCCTAATTATTGGTGCTGGATCGAGTGTAGCTAAACATAAATATGCCATAGAAGAATATATTCGAAAAGTGGAGCCTTATGTTATTGTTTTAAATACAAAAGAACATATTTCTTCAGAACTCATTAATGCTAGGGCTGCTAGTCATCCGGTACGTATACTGGCAGACAGTGCTGCACACAAAAATCTTTCTCAACCAGTTATGATGCCCCTTTCAATGATGTCTGATCGTATTAAGCAATCTTATAAACAAACAAGAGTGCTTGACTTTGGTTTGGCTGTTGAAGAGAATACGTTTAAATTCATGGGGAATTATGCTGTCTTACCGAATTCATTAGTGTTATCATATGTCCTTGCTGCTGCTGCTAGTGGGAAAACTTCACGAATACTATTAGCAGGATTTGATGGTTATGGTGTAGGTGATGTTAGAACTGAAGAAGTAAATCTTATATTTAAGCAATTTTCTCAAACTGAGAGTGCTCCACCCGTAATATCCATTACACCTACACAATATAAAATTCAATCAAGTTCGGTATATTCTATTTAAAAGGAGGTTCCAAAGTGGATTACTGTGTTATTATACCCGCAAGATATCAATCATCTCGACTTCCAGGGAAACCACTTATTGAATTATCAGGAATACCAATGATTGTTCGAACATTCCAGCAATGTATTAAAGCGTGCCCTCCAGAAAAAGTATATGTTGCAACAGATGATTCTCGTATTGAGAAAGTATGTCGTTCGTATGGTATTCAAACAATAATGACATCTGAAGGTTGCTTAACAGGAACTGATCGAATTGCTGAATGTGCTAATGAAATTGATGCGGACGTATTTATTAATGTTCAAGGGGATGAACCCTTATTTAATCCGCTTGATTTAAAACATATTATAGAAAAAATTACGTTGTATCCAGGGGAAATTCTAAATGGATACGCTGAAATTACACAAGAAGAACAATTCCGTAGCAGTTCTACGCCAAAAGTTGTTTTTCGTCCTGATGGAAGACTCCTGTATATGTCTCGAGCTTCGATTCCAACAACAAAATCCTTGAGTTTTGAGAAATCTTGGCGACAAGTTTGTGTTTATGCTTTTCCACGAGAAGCGCTAAGGGACTTTGCGGATGTGTCTCAAAAAACAGAGTTAGAAAGTATTGAAGATATTGAAATTCTTCGTTTTCTTGAACTCGGGTGGGACGTGAGAATGATTGAGCTATCCGATGATTCAATCGCTGTGGATAACCCTGAAGATGTAGTGCGTGTGGAAAAAGCGATAAGAGAACGTGGCATAATAAAATAAAATTAATAAAAGAACCGAGGTGTGAGGTCATGAATATAGATTGCTATGAAATAATTATATTTGATTGTGACGGGGTGCTAATGGATGTTAATCAGAAAAAATCCGAAGCTTTCGGAAAAGTAGTTTCGGAATACCATCCAGATATAGTGAGAAGATTCGTGAAGTATTGCAATGAATCTTTTGGTATTTCTAGATATGTGAAATTCAAAGAGTTTTTTAGCGAATTTGCGAATGAGCCTTTTGATGAAGAAAAGTATCAAACTTATTTATCAAACTATGCGAAAGAATGTCGAGAAATCTATCGAACCGCCGATATAACACCTGGATGTGAAAAGTTACTAACTCAATTATTTAGCAAAGGAAAGGCTCTATACGTTGCATCCGGCAGTGATGAAGAAGAACTTAATCATGCATTTAAATTGAGAGGCCTTTTTAAATATTTTAACGGGATTTATGGGTCTCCTAAAACTAAGTCGGAGTCTACCTCTAAAATACTGAGACAGTCCATCACTAAAAAAGGATTGTTTATTGGGGATGCTGTTTCTGATATGCAAACTGCAAAAGAACATAAACTTGATTTTATCTACATGTCTAATTATACTGTGCAATCACCAGAGCAGGATGAAATATGTAAAAATGAATCAATCTTTTATATTAATAAGCTTGAAGAACTATTATAAATTTCAGTGAAATCCAATAGTAGGAATTATTAAGTAGTACTCCTAGAAATCCCCCTGTGTTAGGCTAGTTATCATATAATGGACGTAGGGTATCTCCCCAGTTTGTGTAGTAACTAATATTATTCAGGATTTGGAGAGGTGCTCTATTTTTTATGCCTACAAAGCCTTGAGTCCCAAGGTCACTGGATTGTGAAATTAACTCATTAAGTAAGAAGGATTATGATAAGATGAAAAGAAGATTAATTAAACTTATAAGAAAACCATTTGTGCAAAATGTAATAATTCTATCTTCGGGAACTGTAGCTGCGCAATTAATAGCATTTTCACTAGCACCAATTATTACTAGACTGTATGGACCAGAAGCTTATGGGATGATGGGGGCTTTCATAGCAATTGTTTCAATTTTCGTTCCTATCGCTGCACTTGCATATCCAATTGCAATTGTATTACCAAAAAAAGATGAAGATGCAAAGGCTTTAATAAGACTTTCTATATGGATTACGACTGTTATTTCCTTATTAATTGGATTATTATTGTTATTATTTGGTCAACGAATTATGTATTTATTTAACATTGAAGAATTTATCCCTTATTTATACTTGATCCCGGTAGTAATTTTTTCAGCAGGATTATTGCAAGTGATAGAGCAGTGGTTAATTCGAAAAGGGCAATTCAAAGTTTCAGCTAAAGCAATGATCTCACAATCAATAGTAATGTATGGGGGACAAGCAACTATTGGTTTGTTTTTTCCAACTGCCCCAGTTTTAATTGTATTATCAGCTTTAAAAGAAAGTTTAAGAGCCTTCTTTATGTTCTTATTTAGTCTTGGCTATAAAAAAAATGAAGAAAATATTTTAGAAAGAAAAAAAGTTCCTATTAAAATAGTTGCTCGAAAATATAAAGATTTCCCGATTTTTAGAGCACCTGAGATTTCCTTGAGTGTACTTTCGGCAAGTCTTCCAATTTTATTATTAACAACTTTTTTTGGTTCCATTTCTGCTGGATTTTATACTATAACTAGAATGGTATTAAATGTTCCAATGCAACTCCTAGGTAAGTCTGTTGGGGATGTGTTCTATCCTAGAATATCTAATGCAGCAAACAATAACGAAAATATTACAAAATTAATTAAAAAGGCGACACTTTCGCTTGCTGCAGTAGGAATTCTTCCATATATAGCAATAATTTTTTTTGGTCCATGGAGTTTTGGATTGGTTTTTGGTGAGGAATGGATAAGAGCAGGGGAATATGCTAGGTGGATAGCTATAGGAAGTTTTTTTGAGTTTATCAGTAAGCCTAGTGTTAGGTCCTTACCTGTTTTGTCAGCACAAGCTTTTCATTTAAAGTATACAATTACTTCATTGTTTTTAAAGTTCACTATGTTAATAGTAGGTTATTACGTATTCTCTAGTGATATTGTTGCTTTAGCTCTTTTCGGTATAGCTGATGCACTTCTAAATTTGACTCTTATTTCAATAACACTCTATAAAAGTAGGTCCTTTGTAGGCAGAAATTAAGATGAAAGGAAAAGAATTGGAGATGTATTTTAATTAGTTATTTGAATAGATAGCGTATTTAGCCCTTTTATAAATAGTTCAGTAACGGTTACGGAGCGGACATCAAAGAAGGGCTATGTGTTTATTTCAACAATTGCAATATTGAAATAGTCACATGCGGATATTTAGCAATAAAGATCCTGACAACTCTAATATAGTTGCGTTTAATTGAGGACAGTGCAGGAACGCTGAGTATGGAAATAAGAGTCGGGAAATAGCTCAAGAATTGTATATCATTAAAGCTCAGTCATTACTAGACGTTACAGGATCATACTTTGTGAGAGTAAATAAAAATGAACTTTTAAGATATAACTAAACTTAGCAGATTTGTTTAATTAATGCGGTACCATTTCGTCTTGTCCATTTTCATCCGATTGTACGAAGCAGTCGAAATGATATAGCTGCAATCTTCCAGTCTACGAATCGCTCTTTTAATCGTATCGACAGACCAAAATGGGAACTTTTCGTTTTTCCACTCATCATATGTTTTGTAAACCCACTTATGCCCATCCCGCACATTCTGCGAAATGAGCGATCAAAAATGCAGATGCTGAAGTAAAAAGGCCTCATTTAATCCAACTTGCATCGCAAGCGACGAAAGCACTTGAAGTGGCGACTCTTTAATTAATAAATTCATCACAAATCCTCCTCTGGTGAATGGCAACAAAAGCTCCAGCCCCTAGGCGCTGGAGCCTAGACGCGACAAACACATTTCTGCCTACTATATAGTCGATACTCATAAAATGAAGTATTTTTCCAAACCTGCTTTGTCGCTTGGTGATGGTCATACCCCAACTGGCAAAATAAAAACATCCAGAATGCTGGTCAAAATCAACTAGAAACTGGAGTCTGCATGAATCAGTCGCTTTGAATCCGATGAAAGAAAAGTTGCGAACTGATTCGATTAAATAACTAATCAACTAAAAAAGCTATTTGAGACAACTATCTTGACAAACATCGGTATGCAAAACTTTAATAGTGTTCCTATTATCTACTGTGTTTGGTATAGTGGTATTATTCCGATTTAATCAAGCAAGGAGATATATGTGCTATGTACTATTCAGTTTTAGCAATTGGTGCCTTTTTTTCCATTTTCAATAAGAAAATTTTATCAGTTTTGTTCATACTTGTTTTAGCCTTATTAGCATTTTTCAGGTACGGTATAGGTACTGATTTCTTTGCCTACCAATACCTTTATGACAGGCTGAAGTTTTCAGCAATCCATGAATTTAATTTTGGTATAGATTCAACCGAAGTTGGATTTCGAGTAATAGGTGCATTTATAAAATCCATTGGATTAGAGTATCAACAATATTTAATTGTTTTTTCTACAATAAACCTCCTTTTTGTTTATAAAACTTGTAAGAAGTATAGTGAAAATCCAACTTTATCAATAGTGCTTTATTTCAGTTTTTACTACTTAACCTGGACATTCAGTGGAATAAGGCAGGGAGTAACACTGGTAATTGGAGTTTATTACCTGTTGGGAGCAATTAAAAAGGATAAAAGTTTGAAGTTTATTGTCATTACTTTGTTGTTATCCCTAATACACTCGTCGGCATTAATGCTGATATTTCTCTATTTTATATCAAAGATGAGATGGAACAAAAAAAGATTACTTACTCTAACAATCTTTAGTTTAATGTTTTCAGTATTACCTGTGGGAATCTTGTTAAGTAAGATGACATGGTTACCGTTTTTCAATAGATTCGGAGTTTATTTAAATGGAGAATACTCATTAAACTTATTTGATTTTTCTGGTTTTGGAAGATTGTTTTTCCTTATTGTAGCTTTCTTTTATTATGATTATTTCAGTAAACAAAATGATTTTTCAAAGAGGATACTAAATGTATATATCGTCTCCTTGTGTCTATATTTTATTTTTCAGTTTTCGGAATTAACAGCATCAAGATTATCGATATATGGACAATACCTGGACGTAATCATATTGGCAAACGTTATGTATTTATATCGAAAATCGTTAACGAAGGTGATGTATTTATATTGTATATTTGTATTATGTTTTGCGTTCTTGTTCAAAAATTTAGACGCAATGGAGAAAAATTTTTCAGATCCTAACGGTGATTCAATAATAACACCTTATATTCATTTAGATAATAAAGACAATTACATTTATCACAACAAGTATTATGACCTAGTTAATTAATACGCCTTTGGATCAAACGGGGTAGTAATGATATTTCAATAGTTTATTAGGTACGCTGTGCTTGAAAGTATTCAGAATATAAACTACCACTTTATAATAAAATAATCAAAATCTGATTTATGGGTATCTGTCTGACTAACATGTGTTTTTTAATGGGATGAATTGTTCGTCTTTTATTGAGGCATGATTACAGGTACCCACTAGCGTTGCATAGCTTACAAATAATATTAATTAATGAAAAATAATACAATGCAAAAATAAATGAGAAAACTCTCCACCAAAATAGGAATTTAAATTTTTAAATTTTCTTCTCTTTATTTGTGAAGTGCTCTTTAGTAATGGGGGAGACGATTGCTACATTTTCTCCGTAATTCATTAGAATTGGAATGCACTCCGAATTTTTTTGTCTACCTTTACTTTTCTTTAAGCGACGATTAGAACTTGCTAAAGGCTTGCTGATGGGTCTGAATAAATAGACTCGCATTTGTCGTGGAAATTTCCAAGCTGATTTTTTAGGCTGGTGAGTTAACCGTATAATCTCAATCAAAGCAAAGACTATTAATGTAATGTACATCTGGTTCCAGATACCTTTGGGAGACTGACTAAATATATGATTGAGTTTCAAATGTTGCTTAATGCATTTAAAGAAAAGCTCTATGTACCAACGATTTTTATATGTTTCCAGAATATCTTCTTCACTCAAATCCGGACGATTTGTAATTAAATGGAACGTTGTTCCTTCCGAATCTTTAAACTCTATATTACGTAGAATCTCTGGACTTGTTTGAATCGACAACTGACATTGGGATGAGTAGGTGTATAGTTCCTGAAAAAGTGATTGCTTCAACAGGAGATATTGCTGACTCAGACGCAGTAAATTACCTTATTGATGATGACGCTTTATATGTCATGGATCGAGGCTACGCCCATAAAACCAAAATGGGTGGATGGCTTCAGAGAAATATTCAATTTCGCATCTAGTGGACTTACTCGGCCAGCTAACTAAGTCCTACTGGAATTTACAAAGACATGCCGTTGGTATAAATACTAACGTAGGTATTATTCGTATTATCGATGGTACCTATGTTAAGTTGCCTGACAGCGCCTCCAATTGGACGGCTGTATTGTATTTATATCGAAAAGTCGACGACTAATTTGTGAATAGCTAATAGATTGTAGATCCAATTCCCTTTGTAATGAGTTATTGGAACGAATATTTTCAGCAATTACTCGATGGCTATTCCACTTGCATAAGATGCCTACTATAAATGCTTTTACCAAAGCAAAATCCGTTAACTTTTTTCGTCGTAGTTCATCAATGGACACGCCAATTAAGTAACCGGCAGCAAGGATAAGTATTGACGAAAGACTAAGTTATGGTCTAAGCTTCCCATAGGGAGTCTCCTTTCTGTGTAATAAAAACTGGTTTAGTCATCAGTAATTATTCTACAGGCGGAGCTCCCTTTCTGAATTTTTCAAACACTTTGGAGGTATAACACTATTATTTGTAAGTGATTTTATAGCTGTGCAACGCTATTGGGCACTATTTTAATTATTCGGATACGAAGCAAGCCATGGCTTTTTGATTGGCACATTCGCACGGGATAATGATGAAGTCCAGGCTGCGTTGTTAACTGCGGAAATGGCTGCTTACTATAAGTCTATTGGTAAATAGATGTACGATGGCCTGATGGAGCTCTGTGATGAGCTAGGACATTACCGGGAAGCGCTGGAGTCGTTGACGCTTACAGGGAACGATGGACAAGAGAAGATTGCGGTAATTATGGAAAAGCTTCGTCAGGTTCCACCGCTATCTATAGCTTGCGTTACTGTAAGTGCTATTGAGGATTATAAAGCGGGGACAAGACGCCTTAGGGATGGAACGATTGAGAAATTGACGTTGATAAAAGCGGATGTTTTAAAGTTCTTACTTGAGGATGGTTCTTGGGTGTGTGTTAGACCGTCTGGGACAGAGCCGAAGTGTAAGTTTTACTTTGGGGTACGGAAGGATACGTCTGAAGAGGCTGTGGCAGCGATGGAAATAATGGTGGATGATATGAAAAGTCGTTTTGATATTCTGGAAGTTGAGCGAGATTGATTTCCAGTTATTTGTTCATATCAATTAATATTATTTACTATTACGCCTCAGCTGTAATCGTATACAACCGAGACAATTATATAACTGAATTCCCAGAGATTAGTACTAAAGCATCGAAGGCTATAATCATTGCCTCCATGTACCGCCATCTAACAACCTTCCACACCCCCCTATATGTCCTATCTTCACTAAAGGGTAATGAAGTGTGGGCTGTGGGTGCGGAAGATGCCCTGGTTAAAAAGGGACTAAGTAACTTGGATATACTTATTTAGATCTCCAGTTTAGCATAAGTCCATTGAAGTAAGGAAATATAGAAGCGTATAGGTCATTGAAGAAAATATTCATTGAGGAAGTCTTTGAGCTTGTACTTGTTCATACTCCGGTAGCTGCATTGTTAGCGCGAATGGCATTTTGCATTCATCTAAAGGAAATGTTATTTAAACTGCCCATGGGTTTCATTATTATAAAGGAGTTCCTTTGTTGAATTGGTTTTTATTATCCACTTGAGCTTTTGACTGCACGATGATACGCTTATTACCATGAACAATGAAGATTACTGACGAGCATGGAAGATGGGAATACCCAAAGAGTCCGTTCAATACGTGCACGGGGCTGGCGTTGAGCCGGTGTGTATTGTAATGAGTATTGAAGCGAAGCAAAATTTGAAACAGTCATTTGGAATTTCAAATGATGTATTTATTGTTTCGTATGTTGCCGAGATTAATAAAAATAAAAATCACCAATTTCTATTGAGAAATTGGTGCCCACCATCGCTCGGTATAATGCTTGACACAAGGTATGAGTGGATATCGGAAGAAGAGTAGAATCAATATATTGATAGGTTTAGGTAATAGATTCAACTCTTCAAGAATGCGTATAAAAATACAGTTTAGAAATGCGGGCATTGCCATGAAAAGAATATTTGATTTAATTGTATCCATTGTTGTGTTAATTTTTTTGTCTCCTATATTTCTAATGGTTCCTATCCTTATTAAAATAGAATCTAAAGGACCGATATTCTTTCGACAAAATCGCGTAGGGATGAATAAAAAGACTATTGTAGTACTTAAATATCGATCAATGAAAGTCGATAAGCAAGCGGAAGATAATTTTGAATTTCATAAGGATAAAATAAGAGTTACAATTGTTGGGAAGTTTATCCGTAGGACTAAAATTGATGAACTTCCTCAATTACTTAATGTAATAAAAGGTGACATGAGTATTGTTGGTCCGCGTCCAACGATACGTGCTCAGGTAGATGAATACACCGACAGACAACGAAAACGTTTGATTGTCAAACCTGGTTTGACAGGGCTTGCGCAGGTGAATGGAAATATCAACTTGAGTTGGGACGAACGTATCGAATATGATCTTGAATATATTGAACACCAGTCATTTTGGGGAGATTTGAAAATAATATTCAAAACCATTGGTGTGGTTTTATTTGGAGAAGATAAATTCACGAAGAAACGGGTGAAGTAATAATGACCAAAGTTGTTTTTATCGGCACTGTTGAATCGAGTTATCATGCACTTAAAGCATTAATTGATGATGGCGTAACTATTACAGCGGTCTTTACATTGAATTCCCAGTATTCAGTGGGCGTCTCTGATTATCGTGATTTATCACCACTGGCTAAAGATAATGACATCCCGTACTTTACTTTCAAAAACGTAAATGAAGAGAAAGTAATTGAAGGCTTAATAAACTTGCAACCAGATTATATTATTGTGATTGGATTATCCCAATTAGTGAAAAATGATATTTTAACGATACCTACCAAAGGGTGCATTGGAGCACATCCATCACTACTTCCTAAAGGTCGTGGACGCGCTTCTATTCCATGGTCAATTATTAACGGTGACAAGGAGTCGGGTATGTCGATATTCTTTCTAGAAGAAGGTGCTGATACGGGAGATGTAATTGCACAAGAAAGAATTTTGTTGGACAAGCGTGAAACCGCGGCTAGTTTATATGAGAAAGCCATAGCGGCACTATACAGAATGTTGGGGGCAATAATTCCTGATATTAAGGCGGGAATAGTCGCTGGTATCTCGCAGAATCATATAGAAGCAACATTCACTTCTCGTAGAGTTCCAGTTGATGGATTTATTGATTGGCAACAAATGAACACAGAACAAATTGATTGTTTGATTAGAGGTACTTCTTTTCCCTACCCGGGAGCTTATACATATTTCAAAAAGAAAAAAATAATTCTATGGGATAGTGAAATAATAGAGAACGAACAACATGTAGCTGTTCCAGGACAAATCCTTTACGTTTCCTTAAGTGGGGCAGTTTGGATTAAGACGGTAGATGGAATATTGTCAATAAGGAACCTAGGAGTAAATGGGGAAAATCAAAGTGCTTCAACTATATTAAAACCTATCGGGCACACATTAGGAGTTACAATGGCAGAATTGGCGGAAGAGGTGTTGAAATGAAAGTACTTGTTGTAGCAGCGCACCCTGATGATGAAATGCTTGGCTTGGGCGGAACGCTAGCGAAACACAATGCTAATGGTGACGAAGTGCATGTGTTAATGGTGACTGAAGGCTCTTCAACTCAATATAAGAACAATCCTGATATGATTGCTCAGAAAAAAAATGAAATGGATCAAGTGAAGAAGGTATTAGGGTTTAGGGAAATCCATTATTGCGATCTACCGGATATGAAACTTGATACGTTGGCTCATATCGATTTGAATATTCCGATTTCAAGAGCTGTACAGAACATTAATCCTGATATTGTTTATACGCATTTTTACGGGGATGTAAACAAGGATCATCGAATGATATTCGAATCTGTGATGGTGGCTGTTCGCCCTACGGGAAAAGATAGTGTAAAAAAGGTCATATGCTATAATACACCTTCTTCAACCGAATGGAATTTACAGCGTAGTCACACTGCTTTTATGCCAAACTTATATGTCAATATCACTGATTACTTGGATATGAAAGTTGAAGCACTTGAACAATATAAGAGTGAGGTTCGTGAATACCCTCATCCTAGATCAGCCAAGGCTATAAAGATTCATGCTCAGTATTGGGGAACCCATATTGGTGTAGAAGCCGCAGAAGCTTTTATGATTGTTAGAGAAATTAGATGAAAGGGATGAAATACATTTGAGAAAACTTTATGTGGTTGGTGCAGGTGGCTTTGGTAAAGAAGTATTGGGTCTTATTGAATGTATAAACGAAGTTGAGAAAAAGTGGGAGATCCAGGGGTTTATTGATGACGATGAAGTTAAATTAGGTACAGAATTATTGGGTTATAATGTATTGGCTGGGACACAATTCTTACTTGAAATGAAAGATAAAGAAAATATAGATGTGGTTTTAGGCTTTGGAGAACCAGCAATTAAAGAGATTTTGTATAATAAGTTGAGTGAATTTAATTTTCCGCAAGTTATACATCCTAGTTTTAAATCTCATAATTCAAATTCTATTGGGCAAGGTTGCATCGTTACCGAAGGTGCACTTTTAACTGTGGATATAACTTTAGAAGACTTTGTTGTATTAAATATTAATTGCACGGTCGGACATGACACTATTATTGGTAAATATTCTACGATTGCTCCAGGAGTAAATGTTTCCGGGACAGTAAAAATAGGGGAGCAAGTCTATATAGGATCAGGTGCAAATATTAGGGATGAGATTTCTATTGGTGAAAATTCGATAATTGGCATTGGTTCATTGGTTGTTAAAAACGTTAATTCCAATAAAATAGCAATGGGTGTTCCCGCGGTTGAAGTAAAAGATAATGTTGCTAAGAGAGTTTTTAAATAGCGGGTTGCTCATAACAAAGAACTTTTGAGAGTAAGCGGATTAAACGGGAATTCGAAACGAACAAAAATTAAAGCATGGCTATTGTGAAGAACTAATAATTATTGTAATTACAGATAAGAAAAACTTATTAGGTGGTATTTTTAATGCGGAATGTAGCAATTGTCGGTGCAGGTCAAATGGGGTCTGGCATCACACAATATTTAGCGATGAATGAAATTAAGGTTACATTAATTGATTACAGAGAAAGTAATATTGAAAGAGCTTCAAAAACAATCGGAAGTAGTTTAAACAGGTTATTATTAAAAGGTAAATTGAGTGAAGAAGAAATTTTTCGAGCTCAAGGCAATATTCGCTATACAACTTCTTTGGACTGTTGTAGCGAAATGGAATTGGTCATCGAGGCGATACCAGAGTCTTTAGAAAAAAAAGAATATCTTATTCAATTATTAAATGACATAATGAATGAAGATTCTATATTAGCTACAAATACTTCTTCTTTGTCTATAACAAGGTTAGGTTCTATGTTTAAAGATCCAGCAAGAGTAATTGGTTTGCATTTCTTCAATCCAGCTGTGATTATGCCGCTAGTAGAGATAATTCGTGGACTAGAAACTTCGAAAGAAACTGTGGATAAGGTTTCGAAACTTATTGAAAGTATTAACAAGGAACCAGTATTTGTACAAGATCAATCTGGTTTTGTTGTAAATAGAATACTAATACCTATGATAAACGAGGCTATTTTTGTTTTACAAGAAGGTATCTCTACAGCTAAAGAAATTGATAAAGCAATGAAGCTTGGAGCGAATCATCCAATGGGACCACTAGAGTTAGCAGATTTTATCGGATTAGATACATGCTTATCTATAATGGAAACACTTCATTCGAACTTCGGTGATGATAAATATCGACCGGCTCCATTATTACGTAAATATGTAGATGGAAATCACTTGGGGAGAAAAACAAAAAAGGGATTTTATGTATATTAATACGAAGAAAAACGGATGAAGGGGAATGAGTAAGTGGGAAAACGGATTTTATTATCTTCCCCTCACATGAGTGGGAACGAACAGAAATACATAAATGATGCATTT
This sequence comes from Sporosarcina sp. Y352, assembly GCF_056786535.1. Lineage (NCBI taxonomy): Bacteria > Bacillati > Bacillota > Bacilli > Caryophanales > Caryophanaceae > Sporosarcina > Sporosarcina sp. Y352. Next base: position 13,502 of record NZ_JBXCJE010000004.1, on the reverse strand, counting down.
GAAACGAACTGGATTGCTCCGCTTGGACCGAATGTGAATGCGTTTGAAAAAGAATTAGCTGCATATTCGGGGTCAGCAGGAGCAGCGGCAACGTCTTCTGGTACAGCTGCCATTCATTTGGCGCTTGAACTTGTCGGAGTAAAGGGGGGAGATCGAGTCTTTTGCTCTAGTTTGACGTTTGTTGCTAGTGCCAATCCGATACTTTACCTAGGTGCGGAACCGGTATTTATTGATTCAGAAGATGAGACGTGGAATATGTCTCCTGTTGCGCTCAAGCGCGCTTTGGAAGAATTAAATTCAGTTGAAAGGCTACCTAAAGCCGTTATCGTCGTGAATCTGTATGGACAAAGTGCGAAGATGGATGAATTGATGGCGGTTTGTAATGAATATGATGTTCCGGTTATTGAAGATGCTGCAGAGTCTCTTGGCTCTTTATATAAAGGGAAGAAAAGTGGTTCGTTTGGTCAATTTGGCGTTTATTCATTTAACGGTAATAAGATCATCACCACATCCGGCGGAGGAATGCTTGTTTCGAATGATGTAGATGCATTGGCACAGTCAAGATTCCTAGCAACACAAGCACGGGATGCAGCACCGCATTATCAGCATAGTGTTGTCGGCTATAATTACCGGATGAGCAACATCCTCGCAGGTGTCGGCCGTGGACAGCTTGAAGTATTGGACGACCGTGTTCAGGCTAAACGTGATGTATTTGAACGCTATGTGGCAGCGTTAGGTGACATAGAAGGTGTTCATTTCATGCCGGAGTTAGAAGGTACGTATTCAAACCGCTGGTTGACGGCGTTGACGTTGGATCCAGACAAGGTACGTATAACGCCTTACGAGTTAATGGATGCTTTGGATGCAGAGAACATAGAGGCACGTCCAGTGTGGAAGCCTTTGCATTTGCAACCGTTGTTTGAGGATTGTAAGTTCTATGCGCATGCAGAAGAGACAATCGTGAGTGAGCGGTTGTTTGCGGAAGGGCTTTGTCTACCGTCGGGGTCGAATATGACGGTGGAAGAGCAGGAGAGGGTAATTGCGATTTTACAAAAGCATCTTTCATGATCTTCCAAGACCCTAGTCAAACTTAATAAGTGACTAGGGTTTTTCTTTTCACATTTATGAATTTTAATATATAGACTTGGTAGGATGGAAAATAATGAGCCTGACGATTATTACGGTCGAGGAACCAAAACTAGCAGCACAACATGTATTGGAACTCTTAAAAGAACAACAGGATGATGGTAAGTTATATGCACTCGGTCTTGCGACGGGAAGTACGATGATTCCTGTATATGAAACATTGGTCAATTCGGATTTTTCATTCGAAGAAGTCACCGCATTCAACCTTGATGAATACGTTGGACTCGAAGATGGCAATAAGAATAGCTACGCATTTTTCATACAAGAGCACTTATTTAGTAAAAAGAAATTTAAACGTACCTATATCCCCAATGGTGTTGTTGAAAACTTGGAGGAAGAATGCGCCTCATACGAAAGACTTCTACGTGAATTTCCGTTGGATGTTCAACTTCTTGGCATCGGAGAGAATGGGCACATTGCGTTTAATGAGCCAGGTACTTCGTTCGATTCAGTTACACATGTTGAGACATTAACGGACTCTACACTTGGTGTAAATAGCTCATTCTTCGAGGATGATGAACTGATACCGACCACTGCATTGACAATGGGTATTTCATCTATCTTAGCGGCGAAAAAGATCATTCTGATTGCACTGGGAGAACGAAAGCGATTTGCCCTTGAAAGGCTGTTGGAAGGGACAGTGACTGTTGATTATCCAGTGACTGCGCTACTAGGCCATGGGGATGTGACGGTTATTACGGACATAAGAGATTTGACTGTTTAACTACAAGGCATTAATTTTAGATACCTGTGTATAAAACTATTCTGACCATCCACCACAATTACATATTTATAAGGCAGTGACTAGTTATTTACTACAATTTCTAATCTCATTTAAATTTTTATACAATTGTGTAATTTGTTCATTGTTGTTTGTTGCACAAGTACCGATTTTAAGTCAAACACTTAGCAAAGAGCCCACTTCTGGTAACTCTTGTTAAGTGTTTATTTGTTGTTGCAATACGAACGTACATTCCACATACTGATTAAAAGAGGAGGGAACAAATGTGCGTGTTGAATTGATTAAGTCGATGGAGCGGAAATATGTCTTAGATATGTTGTACATATCAAAACACGGTGCAATAAGCAAACGTAGAATCAAGGTGCTACAGGTGGGTGAGGTATCATTCCTAGCCTATTGTCATCTTCGCGGATCCAGAAGAACTTTTACGATTGATAACGTGCTGGCGCTTGTTCCTGTCATTCGAAAAGAAAAGGCGGTTATTTAATGAGTAGTCGACAACTAGAAATTTACAATTTATTGGAAAATCAGAATCAATCCACAATAAGTGAAATCACAAGAGCTGTTGGATTGAAATCGCCTTCTACAGTTCATGGTCATTTAGACAAAATGAGGGGTAATGGTTATATTGACTTTGTTAATACAGTACGCACACTGCGACTAGTCGTATGATGGATTACAGCGCGTTTCCGAACAAACAAATCGCCTGTATCGACATGATGAGTTTCTACGCTAGCTGCATGGCGTCGATACACAATTTGGATGTTCGTACTGTTCCTATCGCGGTGGTCGGTAATTTCAAACAAAAGGGGAGTGTTGTGCTGGCTGCATCACCCCCAATGAAGAAGCGATTTAGAGTGAAAACGGGAACGAGGCTTTTTGAAATTCCGGATCACCCCGATATTCGTTTGTTCGAACCAAAGATGGCCTTTTTTTTAGAAATGTCTATGTCTATTACTCGTATACTCCACAAATATGTTCCAGCAGAAGCCATTCATGTATACAGTGTGGACGAATCTTTTGTAGATCTTTCGGGCACTGAGAAGCTATGGGGCAATCCGGTAGAAACGATTAAAGAAATACAAGCAGAAATACTTGAAACGTTAAATTTACCGTCCACAGTTGGAATGGGTCCGAACATGTTGATGGCGAAGCTTGCGCTTGATCTAGAAGCGAAGAAAACAGGTTTTGCGAAGTGGGCATTTGAGGATGTACCGTCGAAGCTATGGCCAGTTGCACCGTTGAGTGAAATGTGGGGAATTGGCCGACAGACGGAGAAAACTATGAATAATATGGGTATCTTCTCAGTTGGCGATCTTGCACACACATCGCTTGAACGACTTGAGAAAAGGTTTGGTGTAATGGGAAATCAATACTATCATCACGCCTGGGGGATTGACCTGTCCGAGTTGGGCGCACCTTTGCTGGAAGGTCAAATGAAGAGTTATGGTAAGGGTCAAACGCTTTACAGGGATTATGTAACCCGTGAATCGGTTCTTGCCGTCATATTAGAAATGTGTGAGGATGTTTCTCGTCGTGCAAGGGAAGCTGGCAAAGAGGGGAGGACCGTTCATCTGGCGATAGGATATAGCAAGCATGCATTGGGTGGTGGATTTAGTCGGTCGTTATCAATCGAGGAAGCTACAAACGATACGATGAAAATCTACCGGACTTGTGTAGCTCTTTTCGACAAATTTCATGATGATCGTCCCGTACGGAAAATTAGTATCTCAATTACCAATTTAGAAGATGAAACATCCATGCAGTTAAGCTTATTTGATGGAGATAAGTTGAGAAACCGTGAGTTAGGCGCAGTTATGGATCGCATTCGGACTAAGTATGGATCCACAGCTATATTGAGGGCTGTGTCTCTAACGGATGACGGGACTGCAATCGGACGCTCTAAATTGGTTGGCGGACATAAGTAATGGGAGGTATAGCATGATTCGAGATCGCGGAAATATGAAATGGACGGCATTGATGTTGCCGGAGCACATTGCAGAATTGAGAAATTGGATGGATCAGGAGCATTATGTTGAATGCCCGGAGCTCAGTGATTGGGATTTACAATCTATCCAGGAAGAAATCGAATTAGCGTATCAACGCAAATGCCAAACGTTGATTAAGACTTGGAAGGACGGCAAGATTATGACACGCGGGGCCGTAGTGGAAGTAATTGATGTGCAGTCTAGCTGTATTGTGCTCGATAACCCCTTTGGAACTGAGAGGATTTCATTTTCAGATATAGTTAGCGCACAATGTATGGAATGAAAAACAACGAACAATGACCGCTCATATATGGTTTAGGCCCGCCCGAAGCCTGCGGCCGACCGCTCAAAATTTCAGGTACCTATGCAAGAAACTACTCTGGAAATTCACTACAATTACATATTTATAAGACGTGGATTAGGTATTTACTTCAATATCTAATCTTCTTTGTGATTTTATACAATTGGGTGATTTGTTCGTTGTTGTTTTTTGCACAGGCACCCACACAATTATTCTAAAAAGCGGATCTTCCAGTTTTACTTGCTATATTGTCATGATGAGAACCTTCACCAATTATTAATCTCTTAGGAATACTGGTGTTTCATATAACTTCCTTTCAAGTTGTTTTTGTACTTCGTAACTAGCAATTTCTCCTCCACTTGATACAGATATCCATTCTATATTAAAAAGGCTAATTAAACCCTTCAATAATTCGTCCCAGCATATATCAATAGGAGAAACGCCGATATCAATTCTTTCTATGGTTTCAAAGATTTTTTGCTTTGCTATAGGAGTAACATTCTGTAGGCGAAAGGTGTGAAATTTCCTTTCTCTATGTCAAAACGAGTCCACGCTTGCCATAATGCAGCTCTTCCTGTTTGTCTAAAACTTACCTGGTCACGGTAAATCTTGAGAGTGCGGATGGATGCTGATATCATCGGTTCGTACTGGTTCAAAACCTCTTCAAAATTATTCACGACTGCGGTGTTTTCGACCGTGCACGATTCTTTTATTCCCGGGTGCTTTCATCGTAGAATATTAGGAATGCAGAATCCAATCATCAATTAGTGGAAATGGAAGTATTTAACCGATTAAGGCAGAAGTCTCCTTCCTCAACGCGAAGCGTATGTGGGAGATGAATGCTTGCCATTGTTGTGGTTTGATAGGGAACGTTTGTTTTGATTTATGGTATAATTGATTGTAAGAATGTTCTGTTATTCGCGATTGGAGGAATGAAAATGATTCGTTGTATGAAAACATCATTTCGGGCAAACAAGGATACGATTGACCGATTATTCCAGTGTAATCAAGTAGCAGGTGAAGTGTGGAATCGCTGTCTAGAACTCGCGAAAGAACACCATCTGAAAACAGGGAAATGGATCACGAAAAATGCGTTACAAAAAGGCACAAAAGGAATTTTCCCGATTCATTCGCAATCAGTACAAGCTGTTTGTCATAAATATTTGTTTGCTCGGGATGCGGCAAACAAAGCCAGAAGAGCAGGGTATACCACTAAATATCCATACAAACAGAAAAAGTATTTCAATACAAAATGGGCGAACAATGGCTTCACTATTTTTGAAAACGGTAAAATCGAGTTATCGATGGGTAATTTCGAAGGCAAAAGACAAGCCCCTCTCGCAATCTGGATAAAAGAAGTTCCAACAGGTCAAATCAAAGAAATTGAATTGATTTTTGATCGACAACTGATGCTGTCGATTGCTTATGAAAACGGTCAAGCAGTTAAAGAACATGCCTTTGAAAATCGTTCAGCCATCGATGTTGGCGAAGTTCATACGATTGTAGCGGTGGCAGAGAATGGGGAAAACATCATCATTACCGGTCGTAAACTCCGCTCGATTCATCGGCTCCGCAATAAAAAACTCGCAGAACTGCAACGGAAAATGAGTCAGTGTACAAAAGGCTCCAAACTGTGGAAAAGATATCACCGTGCGAAACAGTATGTGCTATCAAAAAGTGAAAGACAACTCAAAGATGGCCTCCATAAAACCACGAAACAATTTGTCGATTGGTGTGTTGAAAATGAAGTGAAAGAAGTAGCGTTTGGCAATGTGGACGGTGTTCAACGCAACACATCTCGCCGTAAAAAGAAAAAGGTTAGGAGTCGAACTACGAACCAAAAACTATCGAATTGGTCTTTTGGAAAAGTGTACGTATTTCTATCCTATAAATTAAAGGCAGAAGGGATCGAAATTGAGAAACACGACGAAAGTTTTACCACGCAGCAATGTCCTTGCTGTGCGAAGAGACGTAAAGTGTCTTCGAGACTCTATAAATGTCCTTGTGGCTATCAAAATCATCGTGATATTCACGGTGCAGCCAATTTCTTCGCAAAAACATTTTATGGAGAAATAAGGGGACTCGACTTCAGCTTACAACACCCAAAGTATCTACGGATTGCCTAAGTGCAGGAAGTAGTAGATGGTCAGTCCAGACCCTGCTTATCCCTGGATAAGTTGTTGCCTACCGTAGTTGGCGAAAGTGATTCCTGTGATTGATTACAAAAGATAAGTGTCACCCACTTATCTTGTTGGAACGCTTTTGTAGATGTAGTAGGAAACCCCCACTTCAAAAACGGTTTGTTTTAAGTGGCGGGAGGTTCATGTACCTGTATATGAAATAATAATTACAAGAACAAAGTGATTTGAAGGGTACCTTAAAATTTTGCTATCTACTCTTGTTCACAAGCAGTTCTTTACTCTGTCCCTAGGCTTACTAGTATACTAAACTGATGATAGAACTCATTCGTATAATTCTGTTTAGAAAAATATAAAGTATAGAAATCAATTGAATTTACTAATAGAAAGTGGGAAGATACGTGGCAATTATTCAAGTGTCTCAGCGTGGAGGATCCAACTACAAAACCATTCAGGTTGCAGTAGAGGCAGCTCTACCAGGAGATACAGTGGAAGTGGATGAAGGTGTTTATTATGAACATGTAACAATCGATAAGCTGCTCGTTCTTCGAAGTTCAGAAGGTAAAGCGAGCTCAGTTCGTCTAACAGGAAGTGTTCGTATCGCGACAACGGAAGAAGTGCGTATCGAATCGATCAGTATTGGAGGAGGCACTGGTCCAGTGGACTATGGTTTACATATCGAATCAGGAGATGTAACGCTTCACCACTGTCTTTTCTATGAAATTCAAGGAGTTGCAATGCGAGTTGATGCAGCTGCAAAAGTATCCGCAGAGCATTCGATCTTTCAAAAAAACATACAAGGTATTGAGGTATTAGGGCGTTTGGCTTTGTTCGAATGCATAGTAGAAGACACGATCAAGTCTGCACAAATTAGTGTGCGCGCGGGAGGAGAAGTCGCGGTAACGAATTCCGGAATTTTAAGTGGGCAAGAAGAAGGCCTTTGCTTGTATGAAACGAGTCGAGCAACAATCACCAAAAGTTCATTCATCGGAAATCGCGGGGTTCAACTTCGTTTGGAACAAGACAGTTCTATGGATGTAGAAAGTACGAATTTTTATTTTGGACATGTCCAAGGAATCTATTGTGATCAATCTAAGGGTGTCCTGAAAAATTGTGTCTTTAAAAACCAAAGTTTGGAGCATGTAGCATTTACGAATGGATCCCATATCGAAGTCGAGGCAAGTACGTTTGAAAATGGTGAGGCTGAAGGAATGAACGTCAGTGGTTCATCAGTTGAGCTATCCGACTCACAGTTTAAAAACCAAAAAGGAGACCAAATTTCCTGTAACGAACAAAGCAAACTCTCGATTACAAAAACACAGATCCTTTCGGGTGGGTCTAGAGGAATTGTGTCCGGAAATTCCACGTGTACACTCATCGAATCTGAAGTGAAGTACAATCAGATGACGCAACTCTCTGCGTTTACTCAAAGCGTGTTCACGATTCTGGGTTGTGAAATTGAGAGTGGAAACAATAAAGGAGTTTACGTGACAAGTAGTCAAGTGACTATTTCGGATTCTCTTATTAGCCATCATAGTGGTGTACAGATTTTTGCTTCTGAACAATCGGAAGTAATTCTGTCGGCGACCGAAGTAAAGAGTGGGGATAGTGCAGGGATATTTGTGAAAGAATCCGAGTTGACGGCAGCCAATTGCATCATCTTCGGTCATAAGGGATCCAACGTTGTACTCAGTGCTGCGGCTAAAGCAGAAATTACCGATTGTAGAATATCGAGTGGCGATAAGAACGGCATACTTGCAGGTCCTGAAGTAGTTATTTCATTAGAACGGTCAATTTTGTTCAATCATAAAAGGCCACAAATAAGAGCAACGGAATCTGCAGAAGTCTTTATAACGGAGTGTGAAATCTATGACGGTAAATCGTCAGGAATCGTCTTGAGTCAGGTGGAGCGTACTGAAGTGACGGTAACTCGAGTACATGGTCATCAAGATGATCAAATCATCTTGCAAGATTGTTCGGATGCTGTATTCACTGGGGTGCAAGTGATGAATGGAAAGAAGGCTGGACTGAGACTCGAGCGTTCGGTTCCGGTTCTTAACGACTGTTCTTTTGAGAACAACCAAGCAGGAGATTTAGTTCGTTGGGATGACAGTGTTCCTGTGCTCACCGATACGGACTTGAAGGTTCCACCAATCACTAGTAAATTAGGCGGCAGTGCTGGACATTCCTCTACTGTAGATTCATCACCTACTGATCAGATGGATGTTTTCATGAATGGTTTGAACGGGTTTATTGGACTGGAAGATGTGAAAGACAAAATCCAGGAGTTTAAAAACGTAAGCGACATTAATCAATTCAAATTAGAGCGTGGAATGAAAGTTAATCCGATGGTAGCGCCTCATATGGTCTTTCAAGGTAATCCGGGTACTGGTAAAACGACAGTCGCTCGGCTTATAGGAAAGATTTTTAAGGAACTAGGTTTATTAAAGACAGGCCACGTAACTGAAGTGAAGCGAGAAGATCTCGTTGGAACGCATGTTGGTGAATCAGAAGAACGAACGAAAGTAATTATTAAGGAAGCTATGGGTGGCGTCCTCTTTATAGACGAAGCGTATACGCTTGCAGCAGGGGGCAATTCTAGTAATGATTTCGGAAAAAAAGTAATTGAAACGTTGCTTCCTGCAATGGAAAATTCTCGCGGTGAATTCATTGTCATCGCGGCAGGCTATACCGAAGAAATGAACCGTTTCCTAGCGTCTAATCCGGGATTGAAAGATCGTTTTACTGAAAAGATTCACTTTCAAGACTATACACCAGATGAGTTGCTTCAAATCTTCTTAAGCCAGTGTGAAGGAAGCTATGTGCTTACTCCTGCTGCCAAACAAGCAGTTTATGAGGAGTTCGTGGAACGTTATCGTATGCGCGATGAAACATTTGGTAACGCTCGAATGGCACGTATACTATACGATCAAATCGGGCTTGCTCAGTCGATGAGAATTGCGAAACTTTTGCGTGAAGAGTGGACGGAAAAGGTATTGACGATGTTTGAAGAACAAGACGTTGTACAAGCGGTACAAGAGCGTGGAGTGAAGACGTACGAAGTTCCAATCGATGAAGTACTACTCGCCCATAAACGTGCAGAACTCCATCAGTTTATCGGCCTTGGTTCTGTGAAGGCTGAAATAGATAAAATGATTGAATTAATGAGATACTACAAACGAGAAAATCATTCTACGGAGAAATTGATGAACCACACGCTGTTGATTGGTAAACCAGGGACAGGTAAAACCGAGGTCGGTCGTGTGCTCGCTGGTATTTATCAAGCGCTTGGATTATTAGAACGAGGCGATCTGATTGAAGTAGATCGCAGCGATTTAGTCGGTAGTCATATTGGTGAAACGGAGAAGCTGACAGCCGGGCTGATTGAACGAGCGATGGGTAGTGCGTTATTTATTGATGAAGCGTACACACTTGCGAGTGGTGGAGAGAATGACTTCGGGAAAAAAGTAGTGGAAGTATTGCTGAAAAAAATGTCCGATCGACAAGGCGAGTTCCTATTAATTGCCGCAGGGTACGAAAAAGAAATGAATCGTTTCTTAGACAGCAACCCCGGACTCCGTCGACGTTTCGGACTAACGTTCCATTTTGAAGATTATACACCAAAGGAATTAATGGAGATTACCGACCTCTATAGTAAAGGGTACGGCATAACAGACGAAGCAAAGGGTGCATTAGTTCGTCACTATGAAGAGATTTATGCGCGTAGAGATAGTCATTTCGGAAATGCCGGTCTTGCAAAAAAAATAGCGAGAGAAATGACGCGTAAAGTCGATTATCGAATGGCTGTGGCGAGCAATAAACAAAATAGGCTTGCGCTCGAAAAAGAAATTACGAAGGATGATTTAGTTTTGTTGGAGAGTTGAATGATTTGTTGTTTTAATACACAGGTACTGCAAAATTTCAGGTACCTTTGCAAGAAACTATTTTGATAATTCACTACGATTACATATTTATGAAAAGGAGATTAGATAGGCACCTAACTATCTAATCTTTATTGGGTTTTTATACAATTGGTTGAATTGTTTGTTGTATTTTGTTGCACAGGCACACAAACAATTAAGTATCCTCTTCCACAACTTGCTTGTACGTGAGGCAGTAAAAGCGATGCCTGTGCACCGCACAATTCAGACACTAATCAGACAATTAGGAAGGTGAATGAAAGGGGTGTAAACGATAAACTAAAGTGAGCAGTTCTCCACAAATAATTTTTACCACGCTTGTACAAAAAGTTATCCATCATACTGATATAGTATCGAAATGGAGAGCGGGGAAAATTTCAGGTACTGTGCGCGAAACTACTCCGGCAACTCACTGCAATTACATATTTATGAACAGGAGATTAGATAGGTATTTGATTATCTAATCTATAATGGCTTTTATACAATTGGGTGAATTGTTCGTTGTTTTTGTTGCAGGTACCAGGTCGGTTACTCGACTACTGCAAAACGAAGAACTGCCTCTTCCAATACGTCAATTCCGATTAAGATATCTTCAATCGCTGTGTATTCATTTGGATGGTGACTGATTCCGTCTACGGATGGAACAAAAAGAAGCCCTACAGGACATAACCGGGTCATGTTCATGGCATCATGGCCAGCCCCACTCTGCATAAGTTGATAGGGAATATTCTTGTCCTTACAAACCATTTCTAACGCATTGTTAATTTCTGGGGATAGAAGCACAGGCTCCTCAGAACTAATTTCAATACTTTCTATCTCGAGTTTTCTATTCTCTTTAATGGAAGTTATCGTTTGCACTAAATGATCTTGCACGCGTTGCCTTGATGTTAACGAAGTGGATCTCATATCAATTTTCAATTCCACATCTCCCGGCACGACGTTCATAGCCCCATTGAACACCTCCATAACGCCTAGTGTAGCGACAGTACCAAAGTCTTCCTCTGCCTTCGCGACTTTTTCAAGTTCCAAGGCAATTTCTGCTGCCCCAAGAAGCGCATCTTTTCTCATATTCATCGGAGTCGTACCTGAATGCGATGCTTTACCTGTTATTCTAACAATTAGCCTAACCGGAGCAGCAATTCCTGTAACAATACCGATTTTTTTATGATTATTGACTAATACTGGACCTTGCTCGATATGCAATTCAAAAAAAGCTTTAAATTCCTCATTCACTCGACTTGCCTGATCGATACCATTGATATCAAGTGCACAATAAGATAGTGCATTTTCTAATGTAATGCCATCTTTGTCTTTCAAATGTCGATATTTATCTTTTTCAAATTGCCCTGTCATCGCTTTGCTTCCAACTGTTGATACGCCAAAACGGGATGATTCTTCGCACGCAAATGAAATCACTTCAATCGGATGGTTCGTTTCAATCTTTTTTTCATTTAGGCGTTTGATCACTTCTAATGCAGCTGTGACGCCCAGCACACCATCGTATTTCCCGCCCTGGTAAACGGTGTCTAAATGAGAGCCCATGGCAACAGGAGGGAGCCCTTCAATCTTTCCTTCCCGTCTGGCAATAACATTACCACAAGAATCCATGCGTATATCAAGATTTTCAGCCTTGCACATCCGCATAAAAGCATGGGTACATGTTTGCTCCTCGTTGGAGTAAGCAATTCTTGTAATTCCCTTATCACCTGCATTGTATTGATTTATATTTGCAAATAATGCTTCAAATCTTTTTCTTCTATCCATGCCCGTAACCTCCGATTATCTATTTTCGTCTTAGCTTGAAGAAAGAGTATACGATTTAAGCACTCATTTAATGATATGTGTCCCTGCTTTTTCATTGATTGCGTCTTTTAAACTTTCGGTATTCGTAATGATAACTCTCATCCCGCTCTCCTCCAAAAAGCTTAAGCTTGCTTCAATTTTAGGCAGCATACTCCCTTCAGGAAAATGGTTTTCAAGTACATATTGCTTTGTCTGTGAAATTGTAATGATCTCCAGTTCTCTTTGGTTGGGTTTACCAAAGTTAATACAGACCCTTGATACACCCGTTGTAATAATTAAAGTATCTGCGTTAATTTGTTCCGCTAACAGACTTGTCGCAAAGTCTTTATCGATAACTGCATCTATTCCTTCATATGTATGATCTTCCCGCTGTACAACAGGGATTCCACCACCACCCACTGCAATAACAACAAAATTTGAGTCAATGAGGGACTTAATGGCATCCTTTTCAAGTATATTAATTGGTTTAGGGGATGGTACCACACGCCGGTATCCTCTTCCGGAATCCTCAATAAATTTCCATTCCGGATGTGTTGCCTTCATTCGTTCAGATTGTTCAAATGTATAAAATGATCCCACAGGTTTTGTTGGATTTTTAAAGTTGGGATCATCTGAACTTACTTCAACCCGAGTTAGAAGTGTAGCAACTTTTTTATCAATACCCCTTCTTGCAAATTCATTTGTTAATGCCTGTTGAATTTGATAGCCAATCCCGCCTTGTGTATCCGCTACACAATTAACGAGCGGGATTAAAGGCATTCCTTCTTGTTCGAGTGCAATTTCAGACCTTCGAAGACCGAAACCTACCTGTGGTCCATTTCCGTGTGTAACGACAACTTTATAGCCTTCTTCCACCATATCGGCAATATTAATAACCGTTTTTTGCACTACTTCATATTGATCCTGAATTGAATCAAAGCCATTCCCTTTAACCAACGCGTTTCCGCCGATGGCAACAATTATTACTCCACTCACCCGTGTTCCCCCTATAATACGTATGTATTGTTCTAGCTGCGTTTGTGTGCCTGTCTGCCCAGTAGCTCAAATTTAAGCTCATAGGAAATGGATCCTTCATAGTCATGATTATATACGGGATTTCAATAATTACATACAAAAACCCAAAATCGCTGCCACCCGCTCATATATCGTTAAGGACCGCCCGAATCCCGTGGCTGACCGCTCATATATCGGTTAGAACCGCCCGAAGCCCGCGGCTGACCGCTCAAAATCTCAGGTAACTGTCCACGGAAATATTCTGACTATCAATTACAATTACATATTTATGAACAGGAGATTAGATAGGTACTTGACTATCTAATCTCTATTGGATTTTTATACAATTGGATAAATTGTTCGTTGTTTTTTGTTGCACAGTGGTCGACCCCCTTATAATGGACATAAACGGGTATAGTATTGTACCTGTTATTTTTAATAATTCATGAAAAGGGGATGATACCATGGGTT